>NZ_CAAKGZ010000018.1:0-195334 GCF_901007645.1 Pseudomonas sp. FG-3G | reverse complement strand
TATGCAGACAATTGAACGCGCCCCAAGCGGCCACGCAGGAGGTAGCCGTTCCTGCGCCTACGCAGATATCGTTTACACCGTGGCAACTTCCGCGGACACCTCACTGGACATCGTCGGCCAGACTCACCAAGCCCTCGCCGCGTTGAGCATCAGCCTCAAAGGCCATGGACATCGGCGAACCCTCTACGTATTGCGCAAGAAACGATCGAGCACGTTTTTTGTGATCATCACGGTGTAAATGTCTGCCTGCATAAGCCCATGCACCCATTCGCACGTGGCGGCGGTAAAGACCTCACCTCGACCTTTATGAAAGTGCACCACCATGCCGGCCCCGCGGCTGTGCAGATCGATGCTGGCATCGCTAAGGTCGGGCGCCAGGATGGAAGCACGAAACCGAGCATCACCATCGCCAAGCATGAATGAATAGGCATCCTCGGATCGGCCGTGCTCGGCATTGGTCGCCCAGCCCATCGCGAGGATTTGTAATCCGGCGGGCGCGCCGTCTGTGCCGAGCGGTTCTGGGAGGCCGTCGACAAACGTGTATTCCAGGCCATCCACCTCATAGCCAAAGATGTTGGCTTCGTCTCCGAACATATCCGCGTACCCCAGGCCCGTGCCCATGAACGCCCAGTGCTGAGGCCTGAAGACTGTATACCCGCGAGGATTGCGCGGTGCCATTCCCCCAAAGCCGCCATATATCCCCCGCAAGGCATTGACCCCAAACGTTTTCGCTCCAGGGTGATCCACCCTCGGATCTTCCCAGGCGCCGGTTAACCGAAGAGGGTCGATAGCCGCCATTGGATCAAGCGCGCCGGCATCGTACTTGTAGGCTACCTGCCGCTGGCCCTCCTCCTCCAAGCGGATCTGCCACATGAAATTGCCAGCGAAGCGCGCGACCTTGCCACCCTCCTCGACAAAGAGATCGACATGGTCGCGCATTTCCCGTGTCCAGTACTCATCGTGCCCTGCGAAGACCGCGCAGCTGTAGCCCTCAAGCGCGTGCGGGTCGTGATGCAAATCGTCCTGGGTCAGGATATCGACTGTATAGCCTTGCTGTTCGGCCCAGACCACAAAAGGTCTTTCGTAGGAGGCCCACCCCGCCAGCGCGTAGTACTTGGCGTAGCCGTTAAGGGATGCCCACTCGATGAACTCGTAACGCGCCGCCCCGGGTTTGCGCTGTCGGGTCGCGTTGACGGAACGCGGAGCATCCTCGGGCAGCCAGACCTGCCCCCGCGCCCAGGGGCGCTGTGCCGATAACAACGGCGCACGGCCGCGCGGCGTGCCGGGGTGAAGACCGAAGTAGTGATTAGCACCGCCCCAATCGTTATAAGCAGCCCAGGTCGACGTGGCCGCGACAAGCACCAAGGCATCGACGCGCTTGCGCGCCGTCTTGACGATGAACAGATGATGCCCGAGGACGTTGTCAGCGCTATCTCGTATTTCCACTACATAGCCACCCGGCTCGGCATCAGTCGGGATCGACCATTGCATAAAGACTGGCCAGTGGCACCCCTGTTCATAAGGACGTTCGGGCAATGGGTGAAATCGAGCGTCAAGACTGTCGGTTTCATGCACCGTTCGAGCGATGGCCCCATCACGATAGATCCTGAGTCTCACTTGCGGACGGTTCGAAGACAGATACAGGCGCACCAAACCACCCGGGCTATAGGACCGGCGATCCGAGTAACACCAAGCGGCCGCTGGTCCCGACTCGGAAGGGACTTCGACCCAAGTCTCGCGCGCAGCCTGACGTGGCCCCGAAGTCTGGCTGACGGTCACGCCCGTGCCCGGTCGCTCACCTCGTGCGGAGGCATTTTTCAGGTCTGTTGAATTCATTGAATCGCACTCCTTTGGTCCACTGATCTTGCGGATCGACAAGCCAATTGCTTTAGTCCTGAGAAGCCATCGACGGTCGTGAGCCCGCCGCCACCCGAGCGCCGGGCGCCTCGATGTGCGCAAGATCGATGCCCGCCGTTTCGTCGATAAGAAAGCCTGCCACGACCGTGACCAGCCCCAACCCCATGACGTAGCAGATGTACAGATAGCCAAGGCCGGCACCGCCGAGATAGCTGTGCAGATAGGGAGCGGTGCCGCCAAAGATCGCCACCGAAACCGACGACACCAACCCAACGCCCTGCGCCCGCGCCTGGGTCGGCACCTGCTCCGACAACACTGCGGGGAAAATCGCCGCGATCAATGACCAGGCGCCTAGCCCCACGACCTGGGCGAGAAACAGCGTGTAGGGTTCAGTGGTCACCATTATCGAGATGGGATAGGTCAGCAGGATCACGCCCAGGCCCCAGGCGATAACCATGGGCCGGCGACCTAAGCGATCGGACAACATTCCGCATACTGGCAACCAGCACACACAGAGGATCTGCGCCAAGAGGCTGGCGATATAGGCACCCGTGGCGTCCATGCCCTGGGCGATCGCCGTCGAAGCGCCGAACGTGACCCAAGCGTAGTAGGTGACGTTGGCGGCCGCTGCGAGCATGACGATGTTGCGCGCGACTCGCAGCATCTCCCCCCTGGACAACTTGCGCGCCGGCCGAGCCAGGCCCTGCTGCTCCACGAACACATGAGATTCCTGCGCGCCGCGACGCAAAAACAGCGCATAGATACCGAGTAACCCACCGATGGCGAAACCGATCCGCCAGCCGTAGTCACCCATGGCCTGTGCGCCCAGCAGCCAGGTCAGCGCCGCCGCCATGGCCGTCGCCGCCATCACCCCTAGCGTTACCCCGACATAGACTGAACTGGACCATAAGCCACGGTGTTGGCTCGGTGCGATCTCGGCGACATAGGTATATGAAACCCCTGTCTCGCCGCCATGGGCGAGTCCCTGTATAAGGCGGAAAAACAGCAGCGCGACCGAGGCATACAAACCAATGCTTTGGTAGTCGGGGATAATCGCGATGCCAAGGCTGCTGATCGCCAGCAGCAACATCGTGATCACCATGATGGTCCGGCGCCCCAATCGGTCGCTCAGCCGGCCAAAAAACCATCCGCCGATAGGACGTGCGACAAACCCCACCGCAAACACGGCAAGGGTCGCGAGCATCGCCGAGCGGGCATCGGTCTTGTCGAACAGATTGCTTGCCAGGTACACCGAAAAGGTTGCGTACAGCGTCCAGTCGAACCACTCGAGCGCATTGCCTATACCTGCCGCGCGCAAGGATTTCAGGCGTCCTTGGTGAGACGTCGTATTGTTCATGTCTATCTCCGGGTTACGGATGGAATCGGGGCGGCTGGGGAGCCGGATCAAAGGTGCAGCGCTTGCCCGGCCTGGGCACTGCCATGGGCAGAAGGGACCCGGACACGCAACGCAATCAGCAACGCGGCCAGCAGCATCAGCACGGCCGCCGCTACGAATACGCCTGCGCTGCCACCGAGGCTGAACATCGCACCGCCAGCGGCTGCGCCCGTTGCGATGGCCGACTGCACAGAAGCCACCACCATGCCCCCGGCGCTTTCCGCCTGATCAGGTATTGCGCTGGCGACCCAGTTCGACCACGCCACCGGCACACCGCCAAAAGCCAGGCCCCAGATCGCCAGCAGCACCGCCTGCCCCGGCACCGAGGCCGGCAACAGCACCAACGCCAGTGCTGCAACGCCCACCAGCGCGGGCATCAACACCAGAGTGGCCAGCGGGTGACGCTCAAGCAGCCACCCGGCCAACAGCGTGCCGCCGAAGTTTGCCACACCGAAACCCAGCAGCATCAGCGACAGCCCTTGCGGACCGATGCCGGTGGTACCCTCAAGGAATGGCCGAACATAGGTGAACATCGCGAAGTGACCGCTGTGCACCAGCACACAACCGAACATCCCCATGGCGATGCCCGGGCGCTGCAGCACCTCAAGTACGGTGCGCAGGCGTGCCGGGGTGCGCGGCGCAAGGCGCGGCAGCGTGAACGACTGGAAAGCCAGGGTCACCAGACCTACCGCCGCCGCTGCAAAGAACGCGCTGCGCCAGCCATATAGGCCGCCTAAGTAGCTGCCCAGCGGGACCGCAACCACCGTCCCGACGGCAATGCCGCTGAAAATGATCGAGAGCGCTCGGGGCAACAAAGCCCCCGGTACCAAGCGCATCGCCACCGCTGCCGCCATGCTCCAGAACCCGCCAAGGGCAATGCCCAGCAAGATACGCATTACCAACAGCACCGCAAAACTGGAGGAAACGGCGACCAAAAGATTGGATGCGATCATCAACGTGGAAAAACCCAGCAGCACCCAACGGCGGTCGATACCGCGGGTCAGGCCTGGCACCAACAAGCCAGCGAACAGTGCCACCACCGCTGTCACCGTTACCGCCTGGCCAGCCAGCGCTTCGGACACCCCCAGATCGGTAGCCATCGGCGTCAGCAGGCTGGCCGGCAGGTACTCAGCGGTGAGCAATCCAAACACGCCCATTGCCAACGAGAAGACTGCCATCCACGCAGGGGCCGCAGGTTCCATATCCAGCGCGGCGCCGGGACGGTTGTTGGATATGGCATTACAAACACAGTCATTCATTGCACGGATCTCCCAATCTTCATTGCGACCCGCAGTCTAGGCGCGAGAAGCTGGATGATCTATGATCGAAAACCTCGTTTTTTTGACTAAAACACCGAACAATGCCTACCGATCAGTTTGCCCTCTCCTCGGATCTCATCAACGAACTGTTGCGCGGCATGCGCCTGCGTGGCGTCGAGTACCGGCGTATCCAAGCCGGTCCAGCCTTTGGCCTGAGCTTCGCCGACAAACCTGGGCATGCCTGGTTTCACTTCCTGGCGATCGGCAATGCGGTGCTGCGGATGGAGGACGGGACAACGTACGCGCTGTCTGCCGGCAACGCCGTATTCATCTCCCATGGCGCAGCCCATCAACTGCTTTCCCATATGGACGTGCCTGTTCAGGACATCGACCGTTTAGACGGCGCCCCCCTCGGTGATACGGTCAGCGCGGTGGATACCGGAACCGATGCCAGCGCCACGCCGACCACCATTTTGTTCAGTGGCTGCATGGAGTTTGAACTGGGCAGTATTCATGGCCTTGGCAGGCTGATGCCGGGCCTGATGCTGATTGATGCCGGCGGCCAGCGTTACCCCGGTCTCGTGCCTATCCTGACCACCATGGAACGCGAGGTCAGCGCCGCCCGTGTCGGCTTCGCCGGTATCCTCGCGCGTTTGGCCGATGTGGTGGCCGCCATGGTCGTTCGCGGTTGGGTGGAGTGCGCCTGCGGTAATGCCTCTGGCCTGGTCGCTGCATTACGCGACCCACGCTTGGCAAGCGCGCTTCTCGCGCTCCATCAACAACCGGGACGCGACTGGACCGTTGCGCAGTTGGCGGAGCAATGCAATACCTCTCGCTCGGTCTTCGCAGACCGTTTCCAGGCGACTATTGGCATGGCCCCACTGCGCTACGTGACTGAGTTGCGGATGCGGCTTGCGAGCCAGTGGTTGACGCTCGAAAGGCTGCCGATTGAAGAGGTGGCGCAGCGCTTGGGCTATACCTCTCAGGCCGCGTTCAGTCGCGCATTCAAGCGCATTACGGGCAAGACGCCTGGATTAAGTCGTCAGTCGAGGCGGTCCGCTGTTTCCTGAAGCCGAGCGGGAGTCGTGGAGGAGCCGGCGGAATAAAAGCACTTTGAAATTCAAAGTGCTCGGTGGCTAGCGTTCAA
Source organism: Pseudomonas sp. FG-3G (assembly GCF_901007645.1). Lineage (NCBI taxonomy): Bacteria > Pseudomonadati > Pseudomonadota > Gammaproteobacteria > Pseudomonadales > Pseudomonadaceae > Pseudomonas > Pseudomonas sp. FG-3G. Next base: position 189,675 of record NZ_CAAKGZ010000018.1, on the reverse strand, counting down.
ATCTTCCAAACGCTGGATGCATTCTTTCACTCGCAGCCTCTACAGAATGATCGCCTTCACCCAAAAGCGGACACAGAGCACCACGTATTTGCCTAAGGCCTATCGCGTGAGTAGAATGCGATTAATTATCAATCATGTATTTGCCGGGATTCCGATGCGTAGCGATGAAACACTAGGTACTGCAGATCTAGGGCTGCTCTATCGAACCCACCACTCGTGGTTACACGGCTGGCTAATCCGACGCATTGGATGTCGCGACAACGCTGCAGATTTGGCGCAGGACACTTTCGTACGCCTGCTCAAATCCCGTCAGTCCAGCCCCTTGCGCGAACCACGCGCCTATTTGAGCAGTATCGCCCGCGGACTGATGATTGATCAGTATCGTCGTCGCGAACTCGAACGTGCGTACTTGGAAAGCATCACGTTGCTGCCTCAACATGAGGTTCCCTCGGAAGAAAGCCGGCTGATGATTCTTGATGCGCTCGAGCGCATAGACCGCATGCTCGGTATGCTTAAACCAAGAGTTCGCCAGGCATTTTTATTTGCCCGACTCGACGGTCTAACCTGCGCGCAAATAGCCGAAAAACTGGGTGTTTCCCGCGCGACGGTGGAACGCGACCTAGCCACGGCCCTGCAACACTGCTATCGCTTGCGTTATGTCGAGGCGTGAGCCGCAGGCGCTCAATCCGGCCATTGTTGAGCAGGCAATCCAATGGCTGGTGCGCCTTCGCTTCAATCAAGCCGATGAACAGACACAGCGCACTTTTGAGCACTGGCTGCAGCAGCACCCGGAGCATGTGGTGGCGTGGCAGCGTGTGGAAACGCTTGGGGATGAATTCGCAGGCGTGCCAACTCAATTGGCCCGACAAACCCTGAATGGCACCAATCATGGAATGCGGCGGCGGGAAAGCCTGAAGCTACTGGGCATATTGGCGACTGTTAGCGCTGCAGCCTGGCTCGGCCGGGACTATACACCCGTACCCGCCATGCTTGCGCAGCAGCGCAGCAGTACCGGCGAGCAACGACGCTTCCAACTCGATGATGGCAGCCTTATCCAGCTCAACAGCGATAGCGCCGTCGACAGCGATTTCGACGCCCAGCGACGCCTGATAATCCTGCGACGTGGGGAAATCATCGTGAATGTCGGCGCGGATCAACACTCGCCTCGAGCACGACCGTTCTGGGTGCAATCACGTGACGGGCTCATCCGCGCTCAGAGTTCACGCTTTCTGGCACGCGAGCTGGACGATGGCACTCTGGTCGCGGCTCAGGAAGGATCAGTCACGGTTTTCCCCGGCTCCGATCAAACTCCTGCGAGCCGCAGCGTCCAGGCAGGAAATCACCTGCTGTTCACATCAAGTGGCGCCCGAATGTTCAGGGACAACGGCCTTGATCTATGGAGCTGGGGTGACGGGGTAATCAGTGCGCGCAATATGCGCCTCAATGATTTCATCGCGGAGTTGTCGCGTTATCGCCCCGGGGTACTGCGCTGCGCCGAAGGGGTCGCTGATCGTCGCGTTTCCGGCACCTTCCAGCTCGCCGACAACGATCAGGTCCTGGCATTGATCGCGCAGTCACTGCACTTGCACATTGATTATCGGACCCGTTATTGGGTGACCGTGACCGCTGCCACCTGAGCCCATCAGAACTTTGTGCTACCTGAAAAATAATGAGGTAGCTTCTCATTCTCGTTCGACCTCTAAGGAAGGCCGGAATACAGGCCAGTCTGCCGATGTCCTTTCTTGGAGCGAGAAAATGAGTTCGTCCCCTGTTTCACAGCGCCATCCATTAAATCGTGCCTTGCACGGTGCGATTTTGGGTTTGATCGTAAGCAGCTACGCATTGCCATCGCTGGCGCAAACGTCGAGCGCTGACCACAGCAATCAAGTGAAACAGTGGAACATCGCTGCCGGCCCACTGGCACCGGCGCTTGACCGCTTTGCGCGCGAGGCTGGCATCAGTCTTTCCTTCGATGCGTCGAGTGTAGTGAACCGCACCACTGCTGGCGTGAATGGCACGCTCGATACGTCGGCAGCGCTGTCATCGTTGCTGCAGGGGAGCGAATTGCAAATCGAACAACAAGGTCCGAATGCCTATCTACTGTTCCCTCAACCAAAGCCCGCCGGCCCGCTGGAGCTCGACGCAACAGACGTCGAGGATTACCGCCTTGCCCCCCTCATCATCAATGCCAAGGTCAGGGTCAGTGCCGACGACGACGCCAACTCGGTGGTAGCCAAGGAGCTCTGGGTTGGCGGCAAGGTGGCAACCAGCATTCTCAATACACCGGCCTCGGTGTCGGTTGTTACCAACAAGGAAATGGAGCAACGCAGCGTCAGTACCACGGAAGAGGCGCTGCAATACACGCCGGGCGTGGTCAGTGACTTCTATGGTACGGATGACCGCAACGACTATTTCCAGATCCGGGGCTTCCAGGCTACTACCTACCGTGACGGCTTGACCCTGAGTTCGATGCGCGGCGTACGCGAAGATCCATTCGCCTATGAACGCATAGAGATTCTGCGTGGCGCCAACTCCACGCTGTTTGGCCCAGCGGACCCGGGCGGTTCGGTGAATTTCGTGACCAAACAGCCGCGCTTCGAGCAGTTTGGCCAAGGCTATGTGACCTACGGTTCGTTTGACCATGTCGAGACAGGCATCGATGTGGGGGATGCGCTGAACGACGAGAAAACCTTGGCTGGCCGCTTTACTGCCAAAGGCCAAAACAGCGACCGCGAGTACGATCACTCACAGGACGACAATCGGTTGGTGATGGGTGGCCTCACCTGGGCACCCACGGATTACACGTCAGCCACCGTGATTCTGGACTATCTGAAAACTGAAAGTTCGCCCAACAGTGGCGGCTATCCGCTGGACAAGGAATACGACCGCAGTAAGTTTTATGGTGAGCCCAGCTACAACTTTCACGATGTCGAGCGCACCAGCCTCAGCGGTAACGTCACCCATGACTTCGACAACGGCTTCGTACTGCGCAGCAACCTGCGTTACAGCAAATTGACCGATGATTTTGGCTACGTTTACATCAGCGACAGCGCCGCACGTGTCGGTACTAGCGTTGACCGGTATCTGTTTGGAACGGACAGTGAGGCCGACCAGTTCAACGGCAATCTGATGCTGCAATACGATGCCCGCTTCGAGAACATCGACAGCAGTAGCCTGGTCGGCGTGGAGTACCTCGATTCGACCACCAAGGAAAGCTCGGTCTACGCCCTGACGACCCCGATTGACATTGCAAATCCCGTGTTTACTGGCGTTCCACGCTCAATCACGCCGTATGCCGTCAACAAGCGAGACGCGACCACCAAGGCCGTGTTCCTCCAGCAGAACCTATCGTTCTACGAGCGTTTCATCGTCACCGCGGGTATGCGCAACGACTCGATGGACCTTACCAGCAAAGGCTTGCAATCCACTGAGAAGGACAACTTCTCCGAAACCTCCTACCGAGGTGCGTTGACCTATATCGTCAACGATGAGGTGTCCACCTATGTGAGCATGGTGGAATCCGTCTCGCCGCCTCAGGTTGGCGTAACACCGCAGACGGGCAGGCAGTACGAAGTGGGCGTGAAGTATGCGCCGATGGGAATGGACGCACTGTTCTCCGCAGCCGTTTATGACTTGACCCAGGAAAACGTCACCATCGCCGTGGTGCTGCCGAGCGGCATCATTGAGCAACAGACGGTGGGCGAATCGCGGGCGCGTGGCCTCGACCTGGAGGCCAAGGCGCAGGTGACGCGGAACCTCAGCCTGATTGGTGGCTACTCCTATATGGAGTCCGAGGTACTGCGCGGTTCGTTGTACGACGGCAGCTCCCTGAAGGGTAATGAGTTCACCACGGCACCCAAGCATTCCGCTTCGCTCTGGAGTTATTACGACGTGCCTGGCACTGATGTCAGCGTTGGCTTGGGTGCGCGCTATGTCGGCTCTTATTACTTCGATGCAGCCAACTCCGGCAAAAGCGATGGCACCACGCTGTTCGACGCCGCCTTCAACTACGAGATCGCCAAGGGCACCGACCTTGCGGTGAACGTCAGCAACCTGCTGGATGAGCAGCACGTGGTCGGTTCCGGCACAGCGAACTTCTACAACCCGGGTCGCGAGATTACCGCCAAAGTGAGTTACAGCTGGTAAGCAGGCGTTTAAGCCTTTTCCCCATGTAGGAAGCGGTGCCCGCTATACGGCGGGCACCGTCAACTTGGCCATCATTGTGCGAGATGAAAAGCGAGGGCGTTCGATTTTCATCGTTACGCGCCAGCTGTTAACTAAGCGCCAGTAGCGCGAGATAACATCAACCTGTTTTCGAGCATCTGCTTTCGGCCCAGAGTGTGTAAAAACGCTTTCGCAAACCCTTGCTATGACTTCTGAGGATTTCATCGCAGGGACCGCTCATGAAGCGCTTTATCCAAGGTGAACATCGAGGCCAAGGTACCTTCCTTCCGGAGAGCCTCGACGATTACGTCAGCGATACCAATCCGGTGCGCACAGTCGATGTCTTTGTCGACGAACTCGACCCGATCAAACTGGGTTTCGAGGGCGCCATACCGCCTGATACTGGCCGGCCGGCTTACCATCCCGCAATCCTGCTGAAGATCCACATCTACGGTTATCTGAACCGCATTCCATCGAGCCGGTGTCTTGAACCAGAAGCCCAACGCAACGTCGAGCTGATGTGGCTACCAATAGCGGCCCTTCGGACTTGCCCTAAAAGCTCGCCTGCTGACCGGTCAATGCAGATAACGAAAACTATGCATGTTAGGCGGAGTATCGGCTTTAATGTCGGAGCAGACTCAACTGCTCACGGCGCAGGATTTCTATAATTTGCGAGATGTGATGCACGCTATCGGTGGGTTCCAAGTTCTGAACCCCTGTCTAAATCAAGGACGACAACCCATTGAAAACAGCTCTCGGCGCCCTGCTTTTAACGTGTCTGACGACCAGCGCTCTCGCTGACGTCAACTCTGTCGGCTTCCAATCCTACACCCTACCGGACCCACGCAATGAGCGTCCGCTGGAGATGGTCGTCTGGTATCCCAGCACAACGACCGCCACCCCACAGTTGATCGGCGACAATGTGGTGTTTGTCGGTGCTTCTGCGGTTCGCAACGCGCCGCCCTCTGCTGGCGAGCACCCATTGGTGGTGCTCTCCCATGGATTCAGAGGCAATTGGAACAATCAGAACTGGTTGGCGAGTGCATTGGCCCATAAAGGTTACATTGTCGCAGCGGTCAACCACCCCGGCACCACGACCCATGATCGAAGCCCGCAAGCGGCCGCGCAGTTATGGCAGCGGCCCATTGACCTGCATCGGGCCATTGAGGCGGTCACCACTCAACCTGAAAAATTTGGCGTGACCACAAAGCATCAAATTGCTGTAATAGGCCATTCACTAGGCGGCTGGACTGCAATGGAGATCGCCGGCGCTCGTTTCGACCCAGCCCTATTTGCCCGTGACTGCGAACTCCATCCGCAGTTATCCAGTTGTACCATTTATCAAAAGATCAACCCGGAGGGTACTCCGGTATTAAAGGCTGGTCTGGCCGGCGATTTGCGCGATCAACGGGTCACCGCTGTGGTTTCTTTGGACCTGGGACTCTCGCGCGGGATGACTGATGAGAGCCTTGCGGCACTGCCGGTGCCGGTGCTGGTTATCGCTGCCGGTGCACCATCGGTGGAACTGCCTGCTCAGTTGGAGTCCGCCAACCTGGCCACACGCCTGCCCCAAGCGTCCAGCCGCTATGTCGAGATCAGTGACGCCAGCCATTTCAGCTTCTTGCCGATTTGCAAACCAGGTGCAGTGGCATTGCTCGAAGAGGACATTCCTGGCGATGGGATCATTTGCGGGGATGGCGACAATGCTCGCCCGCGCGAGGTAATTCAACAGCAGGTTACGTCACTGATCACCGAGTTTTTGACGCAGTCCGCGAACAACAAAGTGGAGCTCTAGGATTGCTGGCACTCGGCAACTCAGCAGACCTGAAATTTGCGTAGGAGCCAATTTTTGTGTCGAATCCAGCCACCTATTACGATCAAAACGTTTCTACACAGCCTCGGCCAAAAGCAGACCCTCAGCGTGCGTATCAAGAAAGCTATCAAACACGGTTCAAACCAGGACGAGATACCTGGAGCAGGATAGGACTCGATTCTGGAATTGTTTTCAGCAGGTATCAAAAGCGAAATAAACGAACCCTTATGCGAGTTGAGTGTGGCCCGCCTCTACACGGCACTTCGTCGCAAATTACTTACTCATACGGTCGACTGTGATTGATCAGAGCTGCGCTTGGCGGGTAGCAATCGAATACAATCAGTCAGCCACTGCGCGTGCCGTCCTAAACAACAGCTTTCATACGGAAATAGACTGTGGCAGCCATCACCGCCACTGCAATCACAGCCAGAAGGCCCTCGCGTTTCAACAGGTGCCAAGGCAACCGTCCGATCCTCAGTTTTAGCGCTCGTAATGCTCGAGTCCACATTGAAGCCCTGCCGCCGCTCAGTGCGCCATTCGTGAAGTAGATCGTACCGAGGAACACCACCACTGGGCTTGCCCACCGCAGCCACAGGACATCACTGGACCATAAGCATGCCAGGGCTGCGGGCACTGCGCTGGGGAGTACGTGGCGCAGCAATAGGAGCCCAGCGCCTCGCCGGTACCAGCGGCGCGGGAATAACCATCGACTGATCAGCACATCCAGGCGGCCCGCTACCACAGCTACCATAGCCCAAACGTGGTATGCCTTCATGCCGATCCAATTCACGAACAAGATCATCAGCGGCATTAAAACCACCACGCCCAGCACATCGTTCTTTTTCGGCCCGATAATCCCCGAAGCGACAAGAATTGCAGACATTGCCAACCACAGGAATAGGTAGACCCCTCGATAGCTAGTGGGCGGTAACCAATCCCGCCAGTTGTCGAGTGGTTGCAACCCAAGACGCTGGGGCACTTCAGGATATTGATATTCGATGGCTTGGCCGAGCTCTGCAAAACGTTGCCAGTCCAGGGCGCTAAAGCCGTCGGCCATTTCACGACGACGGCCGTCAGTCATGGGCTTGAACAGCATAGCGGCTGCCTGCCCGTGGATTTTATCGTCGTCGAACTTGGCCAAATCACTGAGTACGGTCTCTGACAAGGCTTGTGCCTCGCACTGCCGGATCAGGCGATCCCAGCGCCAGTACTCGCAGGGTAGGTTGCCCTGGGTTTCGTCCCAGCCCATCACTTGGCACACCCCATCGAAGAAGGCTGGCGACCATCCCTCTGCGGATTCGAGCCAATCCAATATGTTCTGCTCGAACTGCTGCCGGCGCTCGAACGGCAATAGCCAGTCGCTGGCCAGCCAGAGGCGTAGCGCGTCCATTACTTGACGATCTTTGCCCTCAGTCAACCACTGCTGCATCTGGCCCAGGGACGGTTCCGGTGGGCTGGCGGTAGTTGGAATATCGACGCGCTCTCTGTGGATGACCAGCGTGGGATCTTCCGCCGGCTGGTAGCGCTCGGGAGTTGACGCGCTTACGGCTGACGGGGCGTAAACGACTTTCCTTCCGGCCTGCGCACGCCAGCGCGCCTCGGCCAACGAGGCTTCATAGGCTTCACGAAGGCGCTGGAACTCATTGGGGTTTTCGTCTGGGCGGTGGATTCTGAGCAGCCGTGCATAGGCGCGTTTGATGCTGCGCTCGTCCGCGTCCGGGGTGAGGCCCAGCACTTGCCAATGACTCATGACGGCTTACCCCTCTTGCTCGAAATGAGCAAGGCGCTGGATAACATCGCCACGGGCTTTACGGATCCGGTGTTCATCCTGGGTATCGAGCACTTGCTGAAAATGGTTCGCCAGCCCGGCGATGTACTGCCGGCCATCGCCAAGGCTTTCTTGATAAAGGCGGTCCAATCGAGCCAGCAGCAGGGTATTGATCTGCTGGTCGCGCGGGTGCACTTTCAGCGCTTCGAGGGCGGCCAGCCGTTGCGCGATTTCTTCGGGAGCCAGTACGCCAGGATTGTTCTCGATAACCAGCCGGCGGGTTTCGCCATTGATGGGCAAATGCACCTGGGCTTCGAGCAAACCGTTATTGTCGTAGGTGAAGCGTACGTCCAGCGTAACCTCGCCGGCCTTGCGTGGTGGTACGGGAATTTCCAGTTCACCGAGGAAAATGTTGTTGGCCACCAACCGGCTTTCGCCCTGGAAGATACCCAGCCTGACCACCTTCTGGTTATCGCTGACGGTCGACACGTCACGGGAGCGGCTCACGGGCACCACAGTGTTGCGCTCGATGATTGGCAGGTAGTGACCGCTTTGGTAATCGGTGCCTAGCTGTACTACGGTCTCGATCCCCAAGGTATAGGGGCATACATCCGTAAGAACCACTTCCTCGAGGGAAGCATGGCGCGCCTGCAGCGCCGCCTGGATGGCCGCTCCCTGCGCAACAACCTCGTCCGGGTTGAGTTGCATTGCCGGGATTCGCCCGAACAGAGTCGCGACCAACTTACGTACCAGGGGCATGCGCGTGGTGCCGCCCACCAACAATATTTCGTCCAGATCCGCGACCTTGATCCGGGCATCGCGCAGCGCACGTTCGATCGGCGTGCGCAGGCGCTCCAACAAAGGCTGGACAATGTCCGCCAGGTCATTCTGGGTCAGTTCCAGACTCCACTCCCGCATTTGCTCGCGAAGGATAAAGTGGGCGACTTGCGCTTGCCCCAATGCATGACGAACCCGCTGAGCCTCACGCCGCAACCGCTGTGCTATGGCTGGGAGGGTTATGTCGGGGAGATCAGCGACACCGATTTTGGCGATGAAATGCTCCACGAGCCGGTCATCGAAATCTTCACCCCCAAGAAAGTTGTCCCCCGCGCTGGCGCGCACTTCCATGACGCCCTCGAACAGCTCCAAGATGGACACATCGAAGGTGCCACCACCGAGGTCGAACACTAGAAAAGTCGTTTCGTTTCGCTCTTGCAGTCCATAAGCCAAGGCAGCTGCGGTGGGCTCGTTGATTAGTTTTTCGATCTTCAGTCCGGCCAACTCGCCAGTAATACGGGTGGCCTTGCGCTGGGCGTCGCTGAAATACGCAGGTACGCTGATCACCGCTTCGTGAACAGGCTCGCCTAAAGCACGCTCGGCATCGGCCTTGAGGCTGCGCAGCAACATCGCCGAGAGTTCTTCCGCACGGTAAGCGCGCCCGCTCAGTAACGTTTCACGGGCGCTGCCCATATAACGCTTGAATAGAGACGTAGTGAGGTGCGGGTGGGTATGCAGCCGTTCGCGGGCAATTTCCCCGACGATCAGTTGGCCGTGGTCGTCGAGGCCAACCACGCTGGGTGTGAGAAGATTGCCCAAGGCATTAGGGAGTAGCCTGGCGCGTTCGCCATCCCAAGCAGCCACTAAGCTGTTGGTAGTGCCCAGGTCGATACCTATGATCACAGTCACTTATCCTTAAATGAGGCGACCGCCCAGCAGCGGACCTTGGTCGTAGGCCCAGACATTACACTGGACGCGGTTACGGATTCACGGTCGGAGTTATCGGCAGAGCTAATGGTGGCTTTAACCCGTCCGCAATACCTTTTGCGGGATCGGAGAACATAACCAACATCAATCAAGTACGCCAGCGATACCAGACACTAATCCTCACCGCGTTGCGAGCAATCGCCAACATGCTCTCTCGTGCTGGTACCCAAAATCGCGACGACCTTATACAAACCCTGCGCAGTAATCACCTCATCCACTCACGCCGGCATGTAAACCGGCCCTAGGAACAGTCAAAAGCCCGCGCTAAGTATCAATTGCAAAGGACCAATTCGAGACGAGCCCTAACCCAAAAATCGCCTGCTGGCTGCTACTCCTTCCCCCTGCTCACAGGTCAACTCACAATTGGCTGCTTTCGGCCCAGAGTGTGTAAAAACGATCACGACCTCAACGTCTTGGATTATCGACACCCGTTGGCTGAGCGATTGCACGATTGATACTGCGTGTCGCATCGGTTGTAACCTGGAGCACATCAGTGCGGCTTTTACAGCCTCTAGGACGGGCCAAAATCAGTATTTTTTAGGCCGACAGCGCCTTCATCGAGCAGCCGATCAACCTGGGCGACATCCGCGACATTGACCGCCGTGCCGATCACGCCGTGGACCAAACCGGAGTCGGCATCCCCGCCAATGTGCGACTTCATTCCGAAATAGTATTGGTTTCCTTTCTTTGTCTGATGCATTTCAGGATCACGTTTACCGTCCTTGTTCTTGGTCGAACTCGGTGCATGAATGATCGTCAACGGATAGGCCGTACGACTGCCTTCGCCCTTCGGATAGTGCGGTTCAATCAATGCAATCGGGCCTTTCCAGGGCACCACCTGATCCATCTCGATCAGCAAACGCTCGCGGCGGGTCCTTTTCCTGGCGCCAAAGCCTCAACCGTAAAACACCCCGAGCGATACACCGTACGGAACTGCATGCCCTGTCTTTGCAGCGTCTTGCGCACGGTCCTCAGGAACATACCGTGGGAGACCACGACCGTGGTCTCCCCGGTCGTAGTGCACGCGGTATAAAGCTCATCGGCCACCCCCACGGCACGCAGGTGTTCCGATCTTCGGGATGCGGCCCCCAACGAAATACCCATCAGCCATAGCACGCGATGCAAGGCAAACCATTGCCTCAAGCCCATCTTCAACAAAGGCACGCGACCCAGCCGCAGGTCGAACTCCTTCAATCGGTTGTCTTGCCGGATACGTCCGGCATCGAACAGCCGGCAGGCCGTGGCATAGGCTCGATTGATCGGCGATGAAATGATGTTCAGCCCTGGCGTCATCAGCGGCCCGGACAACTCCGCACGGCTCAGGAAGTCGGCAATTTCGGCCTCGTCGATCGACGAAGTCTGGTTGTACTCATCCAGCAGCACTTTGGCCGAGACAGCACCGCAGCGTCCGTAGTCGATCAGGGGGGTGGCGTGGCGTATCAAATAAATCACAGTAAATAGACTCCGGTGACAATGGCATTGCCGACCATGAACAAGAACGGTGTATCCCACGTGTGAGGGGACTTCGCTTCGGCCAGGGTCAGCGCGAGAGGAAAAACGGCGCACAGCAATACGAACTGATGCCCTACGAAGTAATCCTTGAACAACACTGATTATCATCACAGGCCAGGACATACACTGTGTCAGAATGATCAAAGGCATCTAATTCAATCCCTTTTTCACAGGGCAAAGGCCAACCTAACTCTTTAACGAATACCTGATATCTATATTTAGCCAGAGCAGTTTCCATTCCTGGCAAAAGATCACTAACAGTCCCTGTTACCGCGGCCAGCATCACTACCTCCTGACGAAGATTATTCCGCCAGTACAACAAACCGGGCTCTTTGTGGGTAGCTGCCCGAATGGGCAGGTCAGGTAAATCAGCGAGTCGCCACAAGGTACTCCTTGTAAATACCGAATTGTATCTACGACAAAAGAATAATGCCGTCTCTTGCCAGCTTTCCTGGCACTTCCGTACTAAAAAATGCGCCATTAAATCTGCCCGCTATTGCTCTGTCTAGACGCATCGGCGATGCCGAATGTTTGGAAGCGTCGGGCTGCGGGCCTTATCGGTCTGAAGGATTACCATCGGAAGGCCACTACATCTCCCGACAGCGTTTTAATCCTGTATAATGAGCCCAGCTCTTATCACGAAAGAGCGCTGACCACGGAAGGTAATATTGGTGATTGATTGGCGTGAAGACTTTATAGCGCTTGTGGCTGGCTGTACTTACGAAAACCAGCTATTTAACGAGCTCGTTAAAATTACAACAGACTTAGGCTTCGAGTTTTGCTCTTATGGGTTAAGACTAAGTTCGCCGTTAGCGTCGGCGCAATATTTTCTGCTTTCAAATTACCCGGACGCCTGGGAAAAAAAGTACATTGCCGGCGATTATTTCTCCCAAGACCCCACCGTTGAACATGGACTGACCCGTTCGATTCCATTGCGCTGGTCTGCGCAGCAGCAAAATCCAGGGCGCGGGTTCTGGGAAGAAGCGCGGCATTACAACCTCAACCATGGCTGGTGCCTTTCTTCGCGGCGTGAACATAACTCGATCGGTCTGCTCTCCGTCTCCCGCTCAAGCGAACGCATTTCAATACAGGAAATGGAAAGCAAAGAGACCAAGCTGATTTGGCTGACTCATCTGGTACATGAGGCCATGGCGCAGTTTTTCTCCGCAAAAACCATGGTCGATACTTACAAACCAATGACCGCCCGGGAGAAGGAAATTCTCAGGTGGACGGCATCGGGAAAAACCTATGTCGAAATCGGGATCATCCTGAACATCGACATACGAACGGTGAAGTTCCATCTGGTGAATGCGATGCGCAAGTTGCGGGCGTCGAACAAGACTGAAGCGGCGGTCAAGGCGTCGTTATCTGGCTTGTTGTCCTGAGACGAAAATGTTCTGAAGCTCGAATGATGACCACGCCTCTCATGGGTCGTCGCCGCTCATGCGTTGATAGCCCAGGCCCACGCATGGCCCGCCAGGCTGTAGGGAACATCGCGCCGAAGGCCTGGTTGTCGAGGCCTCGAAAGTTGCCGTCCTCGGTGCTGCGCGCGGATACCCACATGACCTCCAGGTCTTCAGTCCTCCATGATTCGTTCGAATTTTTCATGGAGCTTATCAATAGATACGACAGGATAATGTATCAAGCCTGTTGATCGCTTTTTACAACTAGTAAATAAGGTCACGCTTGCTCCCAAGCCCCAACGGTGGCCTAGCCCCGGAATGGGTAATATGAATCGCCCTTCCTGCGAATACCGAAATTTTCAACGCTGAGGCAGGACTCACCAACAACAAAATGCAGAGCTGATATATTGATTTATGTAGGTGACTTTGATTCTGCGCTCCGCACCAGATCAATCAACCAAGTACGGAATGCTACGACTTTTTTCGAGTTGGCAATTTCCAACGGCGTCACCAAGTAGAATCCCAGATCGGACTTCAACTTGAGATTGAATGGTGCAACCAGTTTACCGCTCTTCAAATCATCATCGACATAGGTGGAGCGCCCGATGCACACCCCTAACCCGTCAATGGCAGCCTGCACTGCCATCATTGCCAGATCGAAGGTTAGCCGCGTGCCTTCGGCGAGTTTCTTCGGTTGCCCTGCTGCGCTCAACCACATATTCCAGTCGTTGCTGGTCATGCCGCTGACCTGTAAAAGCGTGTGGCTGGCCAGATCGACCGGGCTTTTCAAGGCTTTTTGACCGGTCAGGAGCTTGGGGCTGCACACAGGGAATATCTCGTCGGACATGAGCCAGTCCGCCCGTAACCCCTTCCAGTCGCCGAACCCGTAACGGATAGCGGCGTCGATCCCACCTTTGCGAAAATCGACCAGTTCGGTTGACGCAGTGACCCGCACGTCAATGTTGGGAAAAGCATCTTGAAAGGATGCCAGGCGGGGCAACAACCACTTAGACGCCAGGGAAACCAGGGTGCTAATAGTCAATGCGCTGTTGTTGGTCGACTCGAGCAACATTTCCGTGGAATAGCGTAATTCATGAAACGCCGAGCGAATGCCAGGCAAATAAGCATGACCTTCGGTGGTTAGCGCCAGACCATCCTTGAGCCGCAGAAACAGGCGAATACCCAGTTCATCTTCAAGTCGTCGGATCTGATGACTGATGGCCGTCTGCGTGACATTGAGCTCCTCGGCAGCCTTGGTAAAACTCATATGGCGAGCAGGGAAGGAATTCTAACAGCCATAAGATTCTGTAATGCTCATGAGATTTTGTCATAAGGTAGCATTGAAGAAGTCCTTTGCAAAATGTTTCAGAGGTCGCGGATCCTTGCGTCGTTCTCAAGCTACAACGGCTTGAAAACGACCACTCAAAGGATGAGATCGCCGTGAAGAATACAGTTGAAATTAACAACAGCCCGGACGAAAAAGCTCCACAACTCAAAGCTCGCAATGCATCGAGAATGGCTGAAATCAGCCGTCCACATTTCGACGCTGCGTATGAAAAAGGTCTGATGGGGGTTTCATGTCGGGTGCTCGACAATCGCCGCATAGAAATTGCCACCAGCGGCAAGGAAGTGATCGACTACACCCGCTGCGGTTACCTCAACCTGGACGCCCACCCAAAAGTGCTCGCCGCCGCCAAGGCCTCGATGGATGAAATCCCGTCGGCGCATTTTTCTGTAGCCCGCACACGCCTTTCCGCCGAGCCACTGGTACGCCTGGAACACACCCTCGCTAAGCTGTTCGATGTAAACGGCGTGGTGGTGTTCCCGACCGTGGCCGCCGCTAACATGGGCGCCCTGCCGCTGCTGGCAGCAGGCCTGTTTACCAACGGTGAGAAACCGCTGATCGCTTTTGACCGTTTCGCCCACGTGACTCTGCAGTACCACATCCCAGTTCTACGCGAAGAAACCGACGTGATCGTCATTGAGCACAACGACCTCGACCACTTGGAGCGTCTGTGCCGGGGGGGCCGCAAAGTCGCCTATGTGGGCGATGGTGCCTACTCGATGGGCGGCGCGGCACCGGTTCGTGAGCTGCGTGCCCTGCAGGACAAGTACGGTTTATTCGTGTATCTGGATGACGCCCACGGCATCTCGGTAGTCGGCCAGCACGGTGAGGGCTTTGTCCGTTCGCAACTGGACGGACTGGATGAGAACACCATCGTGGCCGCGTCCCTGGGTAAAGGCTATGGCGCAGCGGGCGGTCTGTTGATGCTTGGCACCAAGCACATCGAGAACTCGATCCGTCGCTATGCACCGACCTATGGCTTCTCCTGTGCACCGAACATGGCGGCCGTGGGTGCAGCACTGGCGTCGGCGGAGATCCATGCCACTCCGGAGCTGCACAAACTGCAACGCGCGCTGCGCAACAACATGAACTTGTTTGACAATCTGATCCCGACCGAGACCAGCGGCAGCGAATTGCCGATCCGGATCGTACGCATCGGTAACGAAGAGGAAGCCATCGCCAAGGGCGAGTACCTTCTGCAACAGGGGCACTACACCTCAGTCGTGTTCTTCCCGACCGTGCCACGTGGTCAGGCAGCATTGCGCATGTCCGTCACCTCAGCCCACAACCCGGCCGATATCCTCGATCTGAGCCTGATGCTCAAAAGCAGCGATTCGAATCGGGATAGCGCCTCTGCCACGGCCCTACTCCAGCCCGCGCTAGCCGATTGACTGATGTCGTACAGGAGACTCTCAACATGACGCGAACGGACTTGGCGGAAACCTTCGTCACGGCGATAACGGATTTCGATATCAACATGGCTTCTCTGGACGAGATTCGTACCATTCAGGAGCTGGTATATGAACGTAAAGTGGTGGCACTGAAAAACCAGACGTTGACCCGTGAAGCCTATCAACAGTTTGCAACGTGCTTCGGGGAACTCGAACAGTTCAAGCTCAAGAGTTACCACGACCCGGCATACCCGAACATTTTGGTGATCAATAACCGCAATGGCGGTGGTGCGGTCGGAGCGCGCAAGCTCGGAAACATGTGGCACAGCGATTCCAGCTATCTGGCCGAACCGCTGCCCCTGACCATGCTGCACGCACAACAGCTTCCCGAGACAGGTGGCGATACGTTGTTCGTGGATATGCAGTCGGTGTATGACGATCTGCCAAAGGATCTTTACGAGCGGGTCATCAATCGTCAGGCCGTACATGACGTGCGCTGGACTTACAAAGTTAAGGAGGACGATGTCGGGGAGTCTATCCAGGAAATCTTCACTCGTCTGGAACAGACCTTCCCGGCCAGCACCCACCCCACGGTTGCCGTGCATCCGCGTACTCAGCGCGAAAGCTTATACGTCAATCCGGGCTATACCACGCGCATCAGTGGTTATTCGCAAGAGCAGAGTCGGGCCTTGCTTGATGAGCTTTTCGCGTTCGCACTGAGCCCAGAGAGGATCTTCAACTACCAGTGGGAGCCAAACGACCTGCTGATCTGGGACAACCGTTCGGTGCTGCATTGCGCAACCGAGTTGTCGCGGAATGCCCAGCGGGTGATGTTTCGCATTGGCGTCAATGACGGCGAGTTCTTTGCCCGAAATGCGTTACAGGAGCGCGTCGCATGAGCAAGAAGCGCGTATTGATCGCCCATATTCTGGGTGCCGAAGGCAAGCGGATGCTGCGCCAGCGTGACGATATCGAAGTGGTGGAGTTCGCCAATACGATCGAGCAGGGCCAGTTCCAGGCCTTGCTCGAGAGTTTCGATGCCGTGCACGGCGTGATCCTCGGGCTGACCCGATTCGGCGCCGCCGAGTTGCAAAGGGCAGTAGGATTGGAGGTCGTGTCGCGGATAGGTGTCGGCTTCGATGCGGTCGATATCCCAGCAATGACCGAGGCTGCAATTCCGGTGATGGTCTGCGCCAACGCCAATCACCGGGCAGTGGCCGAGCACACCCTGGGTTTCATGTTGTCGCTGGCGAAACGGACCGAGGCGCTAAGCCACTTGGTGCGCAACGGCGACTGGCATCATCGCTACGACTACCTGCCCAGTGAACTGGAAGACCGCGAAGTGCTGCTCGTCGGTTGCGGGCGGATTGGTACTCGTGTCGCTACGCTGCTCATGGCGTTAGGGATGCGGGTCAAGGTGTACGACCCATACCTCTCCCCACAGCAGTTGCCCCACGGCGTGGAGCCGGTTGCTGTGCTGGAAAACGGATTGGCAAGCGCCGATTACGTCAGCCTGCACTGCCCGAAAACCGCCGAAACTATCGGCTTGCTGTCCGCCGAGCGTATGGCCTTGATGAAACCACAGGCGTACCTGATTAACACCGCGCGTGGCGGCATCGTCGACGAGAAGGCGCTCCATCAGGCTCTGGTCGAAAAGCGCATCGCTGGCGCTGCGCTGGATGTGTTCCTGCCAGAACCGCCACCGCACGACAGCGGCTTACCCAGCCTCGACAACGTGATCTGCTCGCCGCACCTGGCCGGGGTCTCCCAGGAGGCAGTCAGCCGCATGGCGAAACTGGCAGCCGGCAACGTACTCGACGTTTTCGACGCTAAACCAATCCACGAAAACGCAGTGAACCCACAGGTGTTTCACCGAGCGTTTCACCTGGACAAAGCTAAATCCGCCGACACCATCCCTTACCCAATCTGACTTGTGAGCAATGGAATGTACCTACGCTATCAGCTGTTCGATGACCAACGCGACGCAATGATCCTCATAGCACGGATTATGATTTTGATCCTCTATGGCTACTTTGGCTTCACCTATGTCACGGACCACGGAAGCTTCGTGACCTACCTGAAATCGGTGAACGCGCCGATCCCTGAGTTCACCGCAATAGTCGCCACCATCGTCGAGTTCTTCGGAGGGCTGGCTCTGCTATTCGGCTTCTGGACCCGGCCAATTGCAGCGATTTTCGTGCTGTACACCATCGGCACCGGAATCATCGGTCATGCGTTCTGGAACACCACCAATCCGGCCGATCATCACACGCTGTTCGTGCACTTCTTCAAGAACGTGAGCATTGCCGGTGGTTTCCTTTTCCTCTGCCTGTTGGGGCCGGGTAAATATTCGATCGACAAACGTTGATCTTCTGACGACGGGCGCACAAATGCGCCCGTCGTTTTTCTATTCAGTCCCCGCGGATACACAAGATGAACAAACTGATTGAACCAGTTACCGACCTTCGAGACTGGCTGGCACGAGCAGAAAAGATCGGCGAACTGCAAACCGTCTCGCAAGCCGTCGACCCGATTGAAGAAATGAGCGCCATCACTTATCTGGTGGCCCGCCAAACCACCTCGCCTGCGGTGCTCTTCGACCAAGCGGACTCGCCACTGGGCTTGCGTCATTTGTGGAACATTTTTGGTCCGAGCGTGGCGCGCACCGCGATCACCCTTGAGGAGGCTCCAGATACACCGACCATGGAACTAATCCGGCGAACCAAAGAAAAGCTCAAACACAGCATAGCTCCGCTTGAAATCTCGGCTGAAGCCGCGCCGATCTACCAGAACACACTCACGGGTAACGACATCGACCTCACCCGCCTGCCGATCCCCAAACACTGGCCAAGGGATGGCGGAGCCTACGCCGGTACAGCGGATGCGGTGTTCACCCGGGATCTGGAGTCCGGCTACCTGAACGTCGGCACCTATCGGATGATGATCCAGGGGGCTCGCGAGGTCGGCCTGTCGCTGGCACCGGGCAAGGACGCCCTGCGCCATATTCATCAAGCGTGGGCAAAGGGTGAAGCGCTGCCCGTAGCGGCAGCCTGGGGTGTCGACCCATTGATGATGGTGGTCGGTTCGCAATCGTTGCCGCCTGGCGTCAGCGAATACGATTTTGCCGGCGGCATCAAAGGCAAACCTGTTGAAGTCGTACGCGCGAAAAACTCCGACCTGCTTATTCCGGCCGCGGCGGAGATTGTCATCGAAGGTTTGATTCGTCCCGGCTCGACCCGTGAAGAAGGGCCTTTCGGCGAGTTCACCGGCTACTACGGCTATAAGGACATCGATTGCCCGCTGATTGAAGTTACCGCCCTACACTACCGAACCCGTCCGATTCTGACCAATGCGCTGATGGCTGATTTCCCCTCGAACGAGCAAAGCGCGTTCTTCTCCACCATCCGCTCGGCCAAGATCTGGAGCGACCTCGACAAACTCGGGATCCAGGGCATCCAAGGAGTGTATTGCCCGCCCGCCGCTGCCGGAGCGTTCGGCATGATCATCATCAGTCTTCAACAGAAATACGCCGGACATGCGGCGCAAGCGCTGGCGCTCGCCAGTCAAGTGCCCGGCGGCGCATACATCAGCAAATGGATCGTCGCGGTGGATGAAGACGTCGATCCCACCGACATGAATCAGGTGCTATGGGCCATGGCTACGCGCGCCACCCCCAGCGATGACATCGACATTCTGCGCAACACCCGCGGCTCGCCGCTGGACCCGGCACAGAATCCGCCGGAGAAACGTTTCTTCGGCTCCAAGGCCTTGATCAACGCATGCAAGGATTACCGCAACATTCACAGTTTCCCGACGCGCACTCTGTTGCGCCCCTCGATCTACGAACGAGTGCGCGAACGCTGGACCGATTTGGGTCTTCCCGGCGAAGCACCGCTGGTCAGCGTATTCGACAACGTGGTGGATTCCCATGAGCAGCCCTGAACGACGCATCGTGGTCGGCATCAGCGGTGCCAGCGGCGTAATTTACGGCGTGCGCACATTGGTGCTGCTGCGCGAACTGGGCATTGCTACTCATTTGATCATGACCAAATCGGCCCAAGTCACCCTGGCTCACGAACTTGATATGAAAGTGGCTGATGTCAAAGCGCTTGCCAGTGTCGTACACGATCCGGCGGACATCGGCGCATCGATTTCCAGTGGCTCGTTCAAGACATTGGGTATGGTGGTGACTCCGTGCTCAATCAAAAGTCTTTCGGAGATTTCCAGCGGCATCACCGGCAGCCTGCTCAGTCGTGCCGCCGATGTGACGCTCAAGGAGCGCCGGCCATTGATTCTGATGGTGCGGGAAACGCCGTTGCATCTTGGGCACCTGCGCAGCATGACTCAGGCCTGTGAAATGGGCGGCATCGTAATGCCGCCGGTACCGGCGTTTTACGCCCGGCCGCAATCGATCGAAGACATGGTCGATCATACGGTCGGCCGCATGCTCGATTTGTTGGGCCTTGATAGCGGGACGGTACGTCGCTGGGGTTGAACGTCACTTTTAGCTGCATCTTCGGTAAGTGTGCCTCGGCGCCTTGCCGAATCGCTCTTTCACAATCTGGACCAACGCAACATCGATTCATCGAAACACTCACCGGCGAGCTTGAGCGCGCCGGTCAGCATTCACTCACGACATCGACTTCGTCGGTGTACAGCCGCATCACGGTCAGCACTGCTGCAGCCGCAAACGACAGCGCAATAATCGACAGGGCGCCAGTGGCGCGTCCCGATCCTTCGAGCGTAGCGCCGAGTAAAGCAATCCCCGTCACCCCGCCACATTGGCGAGCGGCATTGAGCACTCCAGAGCCGACGCCGATCTTGCCGCTCGGCACACTCGCCAGGCAAGCGCCGACGATCACCGGCAAGGTCGCACCGCCCAGCCCGATCAACAGCCCCCCGAGCATCAGGCTAATGCTCTCCATTCCGAACAACGCCAGCAATGCAGCCCCGAACGCTCCACAAAACATGCCTGCGACACCGACTGAACGGGCACCGAAGGCGTTCGACAGCCGCCCAGAAAGACTCGCCATGACGCCAGTCGCAATTGTCATCGGGATCATCGCCACGCCGATTTCCACAGGTGTTCGGCCCTGCCCCTGCAGCGCGAATGGCAGCACAAACAGGCTGCCGTAGTACGCCAGCGTTTGCAGAAATCCGGCGCCTATCGCGGCAGAAAAAGTTCTCGACTCAAACAGGTGCAACGGCAACATCGGTTCGCGCCGTCTCCGCTGCGAATAGATAAACGCCACGCCCGAGATCAGCGCTAGCAGCAATGTCGCGATGACCCACGCATGTTCCCAGCCCCATACCGGCCCTTCAATCAACGCGAAGATTAGCGACACCAGCGCCAGTGCCGAAAGCACTTGCCCCGTCCAGTCAATCGAACACGGCTGAATGGCAATGACACTGCTGCGTAGCGCACAGCACACCAGGGCAATCAGGCAGAACGGCACGTTCAGATAAAAAATCGAGCGCCAGTCGACCAGCTCCACCAGCACACCGCCCAATAACGGACCGCTCACCAGCGCAAGCGCTGAAATCCCGCCCCACAAGGCAACAGCTTTGGCCCGCGCCTTGGGATCAGGATACGCCTCGACCAGTAATGCCATAGAACTGGGTAGCATAAGCGCCGCACCGACACCTTGCACCGCCCGCGCGGCAATCAGCTCGACAACGCCGTGGGCCGATCCGCAGGCAATCGATGCACCCGTGAACACCAACAGGGCAAACAGAAAAACTTTCCTCGCCCCCAGCCGATCGCTCAACGCACCGGCAGACAACAGCAGACTGGCAAATACCAAAGTGTAGGCGCCGGCGATCCATTGCAGCCGATCCATCCCCGTTGCCAGGTCACGCCCAATGCTCGGCAGTGCGACATTCAGCGCTGTGGCATCCAGCGCAACCATGAATGAACTCAACGCCACGCTCACCAGAACAGGCGCCGCCGAGGCGGGTCTGGCCACCAGATCCATTGATAGGGTTTTGCCCACTTTCCAACACCTCACTGTGTATTCAGGAGCGATCCTGAGGCGGTGAGCGCACTTCGTAAAATTAAATCTCGAATACCCGAACATAAGAGGAACTACTGAAATGATGAACCTCATGCATTGGCGCCTGTTGGTCGCCGTGGCTGACGCCGAAAATGTTTCTCGCGCCGCTGAGCGCTATGGCATTACCCAGTCGGGCGCAAGCCAAGCCCTGACGCAGATGGAGGAAGCGTTGGGCGTAAAAGTGTTCGTGCGCGACCGTCGTCAGACCACCGCGACAGCCATCGGGCAGCAGATCATCGACCGCGCGCGCCGCATGCTCAGCGAATTCGAATCGATCCAGAATCTGGTAGATGCGTCGCGCGGGTGTCACCTGGGACGAATCAAACTCGCAAGTTTTCCTTCCGTATTTGCCAACCTGCTGCCGCCGTTGCTGCAAGGCTTCAGTCGGCTGCATCCAGGCATAGAAATCGTTTCGCTCGAAGGCACCGACGAAGAAGTTGAGCAATGGCTGGCCAACAGCAGTATCGATCTTGGCGTCGTGATGAATCCCTGCCCTTCCCGTGGTGCGCTGTTGCTGGGCCGCGATTCATGGGTGGCGGCAATACCCGCGACCCATGACCTGGCGCGCAAATCCTCACACAGCACCGTCGCGCTCAAGGATCTGGTGGAAGAGCCGTTCATCCTCGCCACCGGCGGCTGCTACCTTAATGGTCAGTCGCTGGTAGAACGTGAAGGACTCAAGCTGAAGGACGTCAAGATCACAGTACGCGACTGGACCACCGCGTTTGCGTTGATCAGTGAAGGCATGGGGATTTCGATCGTACCGGCTTCGACACTGCCGGTTGATCGCCGGGGAATGCGGGTCTTCGAATTGAGCAAACCGATCTATCGCGAGTTCGGCCTGGTTTGCTCACCCGCCGGCGAAAACACGCCTTCTGCCCAGGCGTTTCTCAATGAAATTCGCAAATCGACCCTCGGCAGCGACATCCCGATGACGGTTCGCAGTACTGAAGCGAAAGTCGCCTGAATCGACATAAGAGCACCTAATGATGGGTGCATAAAATCGTAATTTTACCGTTCGATGACATGGCACCAATATGTCTGGAACGAGGCTCGCAGCCGTTTCAGACCTGGAACGGCAACACGTTCGGGCACGCGTCGCCCGCTTAACAAGGAGATACACATGAAACTGTACTTTGCCCCTATGACCTGTTCCCTGTCGCCACACATCGTGATGCGTGAGCTGGGCCTGCCTTTCGAACTGATCCGAGTCAACAACAAGACCAAAGCAACGGCAGACGGGCGTGACTTTCGCGACATCAACCCAAAGGGATACGTCGCCGCACTGATGCTGGATAATGGCCAAGTGTTGACCGAAGGTCCGGCCATCGTGCAATACCTGGTCGATCAGGTTCCGGGCAACTCACTGGCACCGGCCAACGGCACCTGGGAGCGCACGCGTTTGCAGGAACTGCTGAACTTCATCACCTCAGAAATCCATGGCGGTAGCGCACCGCTGTTCAATGCCGATATCCCTGAGCCCACCAAAGAAATCTTCCGCCAGAAACTGTTTAAGCGCCTGGACTACCTGAACAAGAGCCTGGTGAACAAAGACTACCTGCTGAGCGCCTTCGGCCTGGCCGATGCCTACCTGTTCACGGTGCTGAAGTGGCTGCCGTTCTTCAATATCGACATCAAGAACTGGCCTGAACTGGCGTCGTTCATGGCGCGTATGGAAGCACGTCCAAGCGTGCAGGCCGCCATTGCCGCAGAAGAAGCAACGCAGCCGGTTTAATCACGGATGACAGAAGCTGGTCGATGCTAGCTTCTGCCTTACTTCAACTTGGATGAAGTCCCCTATGCAGACAATTGAACGCGTCCCAAGCGGCCACGCAGGACGTAGCCGTTCCTGCGCCTACGCAGATATCGTTTACACCGTGGCAACTTCCGCGGACACCTCACTGGACATCGTCGGCCAGACTCACCAAGCCCTCGCCGCGTTGAGCATCAGCCTCAAAGGCCTTGGCTCTCACGCTTCGCGCATGCTATCGGCTCAGGTGCTGCTGGCAGACATGGGCAGCAAATCCACAGTCGATGAAATCTGGGCCGGATGGATCGGCGACAACCCCCAGCACTGGCCCCAGCGTGCCTGCTACGGTGTCGATCTAGGCGGCAAACTTCTGATTGAAATCATCGTCACTGCGGCGCGAGGAACGGCTAATGACGCATAACGATCAGATCGACCTGGTCATTCGGACTTGTGAGGCTCAACGCAGTGCCGCCATGCTCGGCGGGCACCTGGATATCTTCAGCTACTTGTTCCACCCAGACCTGACCTACATCCACGCCACTGGTGTGGTGGACGATCTCAAGAGTTATCTTGAGAAATGCCGTTCTCGGGAGTTCATCTATCACACCCTCAATCATCAGATCGACAAGGTGACGCGGGTGGGTGATCTAGCGATCGCGTTAGGTGAAATGGTCACCATAGTCACCTCCGGAGGAATAAGAAAACATCTGCACAATCGAACGCTCACGGCGTGGCAGAAAACCGGTGAGCAATGGCAACTACTGGTCTACCAGGCGACACCGCTCAAGCCGGCCGTGGTACTCGAGACATCGTGAGCGATCCGACGCACGCCCATAGGTCGAATAGCCCTTAATCGTGCCCCCGCGAGATCGGTGCGCGAGCGGGGTCAAGTCTCATGGCGTTGAGCCAACCAATGAACTTAATGAATGCCCCCCCACTGAAATGTCCGAACATTCAGCAGTCAGTGTATCCAGCGCTAAGGCATTCTCAGCGCACAAAAAAAAAGCCACTCATCTGAGTGGCTTTTTTCTGAATCTTGGAGCGGGAAACGAGACTCGTATCGGGCGTCCGACCCATTGAAATCTAACGGGTTTCTTTTCTTTCCGGGGCAGGAAAAGACTTAATTCTGGACTTGTTTTTGGGGTGTTTCAAGGACTAAGAAGGCGGGATTCCGGGCTGTGCCATTTCTTTCTACCTATAGCCAGTCGGGCGGAAAGCGTCCGGTCTGGACAGTTACTCACGGACTTCTTGGATAACTAAATGGGGTCGTGAAGCTGCTCCTGCTGTGAGCAGCAACCTCACCGCCAGCCAAGTCGAGAGCAGGTCAACAACATGCCGGACGGGTAAGTATCGGCCATAAGCGGCCGCTCACCATGCGGCTTATCAGGCGAAAAATCACCTTTCGAGCCCCTACCCCCATCAAAGACTACTGGAGGACATTTGGAGTATTTCGGAGCTTTTTGCTCTGAAACGACCGCGCTTGAGACCAAAATGTTATTCGGTGAGTCTGAGTAGTGTTGAGGGCACGCAACGCCATTGAAGAAGCGCCAGAAACCCTCAAGGCACGCCCCTGGTCAGCTCCTAGTTTGCGGCTATCCACACGACAGTCACGTCTCGCAGACGACTAGCACGCTCCACTGCTTCCCTAATAGCCACTTGATATTATAGTCTTAGGATCCAATTTCCCGCCAACGACTATTCAGGGACCTGTATGGAACAGAACACTATCTGCCGCCCCCTCACGTTTGAGGAGTCGCACCAACTTCTCCAGTCGGATGAACAAATGCTGGCCGCACTGGACAAGGTGGCCCAGTTGGATTTTTCCATGCTGGGGCGCAAGCTGATGGAGGAGCGCGGCTGGACTCGTGAATACTGCGATGACGTCGAAAGCCTGTACCGAAAGTTTCTGGCGCTCAATGTTCGCTACCCGGGTAAGAAAATCTGCCCGTCAGGACCTATCGATGATTTCTGGCACGCGCACATACTCGACACAAACGCATACTTTGCGAACTGCGAGTTCCTATTCGGTGAATATCTTCACCACTTCCCGTACTTCGGTATGCGAGGTAAAGAGGATCGAGCAAACCTGGAAGCCGCTTTCGAAGAATCGCTGAACCTGTTCGTACTGCACTTTGGCGTGGATCCCACCGCAGGCGATACTGAAGCGCGAAGCTGCAAACCGCAGCGGTGCCCTTGAGTGTCGGAGATCATCCGCACCTACTTCTTCGATAATGAAGAAGACCAGTTGCTGGAAGCACGCAACATCCATTTCTGGCGTGCGCTCGCGGGCCACGTACAGGCCGACCGAAGCGTACCGTCTGATGCCACGGTGCTCGACATCGGCTGCCACCGTGGCGGCCTTCTCGAGTTACTGCACGAGCGGTTCAAACCGGCAAGACTTGTGGGCATTGAGCCGCTCCTGAGTGCACGGCGGGTGGCTGAGCGGCGTCTGGCCCGGTTTGCAGCGCATACCCAGCTGCTTGGCGCAGAGGGTTGGTCGCGCATTCCGGATTCCAGAGTAGATTTGGTCGTGGGCCATGAAGTACTGCAGTACATCAGCGACCTGTCGCTACTGATGGGTAACATACGCCGCGTCATCAGACCTGGCGGTTTCGTGTACCTCGCCTTGGGCTGTCACACGGAAAACCCTCTATGGGCCACTTGGAAGCATGAGCTGGAAGCACTGGGGCACGGTGTGCATGACCATTCCCCTTTGCAAATAATGGCGGCAGGAGCACGCGCCGGATTCGCGCCATCGGTACGCCCCTTGAGAGACACAGGCTGGGTCTACCATGATCCTAGCGTCTCGGGGTCATTCTCCTATCCCTCGGTCGCTGCGCTGCTTGAGCACCAATTTCGCCACAAGTTGCTTTTTCGTTTCGAGTGCCACACATGAGCCTTCCAGAACTGACCCTGCCCACCAGCGTAAACGACGCTCTGTTGGCCGTAACCGGGCGTGAGGCGCTCGAATCACTGGAAACGCGCGCACTCGACCCGTCATTGCGACGAGCTCTCGCCGAAGAGCTGTCATCCCCCGAATGGAAAGCCTTTCTTGTCGAGCTTTCACACGTTTGGAACCGCTTTGATCATGCAGTGATACGCGGCACTCCCTTGTTGAGCGACGAGCGTATCGCCCTGCTGCTAGCATTGGCGCTTGATTCTAGGTTCAAGCCCTACCGCGGAAGCAAGATCGTCAAACACTTCAAGATGTCGCCCTGGACCACCGAACTATCTCAAACCCTGCGCGACGGCCACTTTCATACTGACCTGAACACTGCGAGCGAACCTCCACGCATCACCTTGATCCATTGCCGAATTCCCGACCCTACTCCAGGCTATGGCGTTCTGCGCGTCGCCCGGGTTCGTGACCTGCTCGCCGAACTTCGCCGACGCGGTGCAGACAAGGCCCTAAGGTTTCTTCTGCGCGACACCGTCGCTATTGTAGACGATCGAGCACAAGGATCCTGGTCAGGCACTATGGCCAGCGAGTCGGCCATTCGCTTTCACCCCGAAACTTTGAAGGCGGCGCAACGCCGAGGGGCGAGTTTCATCGACCCACTCGAGGAACAGCTGGATACGATACATGAGGCGGCACTGGCGGTGTCCCACCCCATCGAGCTTGGCATGGGGGACACCTTATTGGTATCAAACGTTCGCGCGCTCCACTATCGCGGCGAATGCACAGTTCAGTACCTCGACTTCCCTCGGCACTTCCAGGCTCGGCAGATACACGTACTTCACTTGGTCGATGAACCTTCATGGCCAAAATAAAAAACGAGACCATTGATGTCATAGGTGCGGACGCCAACAACCTACGCGATATCGACATCAGCTTCCCTGTCGGGGAGCTGTCAATGGTCGTAGGGGTATCAGGATCGGGAAAGTCCTCCCTACTCCTGAACATCCTCGCGCGCCAAGGGGGCAAGCGTTTGAAGTCCTTCTTGGGGGTCAGCCAGGATCATCTCGCCCCACCCATCGGCCTTGCATTCGTAGGTCGAATGCCGCCTACCCTGCATATCGGCCAGCGCGCCTTCCGGGCCTCCTCACGCACGACGGTTGGAACCTCGAGCAGTCTCCTCCCCCTGCTTCGGCGCATCTTCATCAAATGGTCCAGCCCCGTTTCCGAACATAGCGGTGTCTCCGTTCCCCCTCCTGGGATTGGCAGCTATGCCGCGTGGTTGCTACAGCATCAGCAAGGCCCGCTCGATATCTGGGCAATCCCAATTTCATTCGAGGCCAGCGACGGGATGGCCATGGCGGAGCGCCTACGCGCCTTGGGCTTTTCCAGCGTCATCGTGCGCAGCGAGACCGACTCACCCAAGGAGTGGGAAAAAGGCCGCACTCTCAAACTAGATCGGTTCAAACCACTTGCCACGCGCACCCGGCATATTGTGGAGACCCAGGTTGCAAGCATACAACTCAACGCAGAGAAGACCACGGCACAACAATTGGAGCAGCTACTGACACTCGCCTTTGAAGCTGGCGAAGGGCGCGTCCTGATCGACTCCCCTAGGGGCGTTGTGCTGGACTCTCGCTACCATTGGGTTACGCCAGAAGATCCTTGCCGCTACCGACCCGCGAGCGAGCACCTGCTCTCGTTCAACGCTCCGGACCACGAGGCTTCGGGTGCCTGCCCAACCTGCCGCGGACTCGGCGAAAGTACAGTTCTAAATCTAGACGCCCTGGTAGTGCATCCTGATCGCCCTCTGCACCAAGGTGCCTTCTCCCTCTGGACAGAGAAGAACTACAAGTATGTCAACATTCAACATGAGACGATCGAAGGGCTGCGCGGTCTCTGCGGCTTCGATCCTGATCGCCCCTGGTCGGAGCTCGACACGCAGGCTCGTCGCCTGATCATCGAAGGAGCGGGTGAAACACTGGTTGCCGACCGAGATTTGGACAGCGGGCGCAAGACAAGTACACCACGCCGTTTCGAAGGGTTTCAATCGGCGATCATCGAACGGGTGAACAAGCGTGGCGTATCAGCCGAACGACTGACCTACTTAGTGAGCAATGGCGCGTGCCCCGACTGCCTTGGTAGCCGCTGGTCCGCCCAAGCGCGTGCCTTGCGCCTCGCTGGTTACTCGATCGATCAACTTCTGGCATTGCCGTTCGAAGCACTGTCCTCGCTTTGCAGCCCAGGGTCCGATTTTTCTAGAAAGCTGCCTGAGCAGGCTATGCCGTATCTGAAACAGCTGCACCGGCTGACCAGAAGTTTTATCGGCGCAGGCCTTGGCCACCTCAGTGGCGACCGCGGGATGCTGGAAATCAGTGAGGGAGAGTCACGCCGCTTGCGCTTGGCAGCGGCCCTGGACGGCCACCACTCGGGCCTTTGCCTGTTGTTGGACGAGCCAGCGCGCGGTTTGCACGACGAGGACGTCGACCGGTTGGCAGCAACGTTGGCCGAATTGCGTGGAACCCACAGCCTGATCGTCAACGATCATCGTAGGCGATTGGCGGCGGCCGCCAGCTTCTTCGTCGAGATCGGTCCCGGCGCCGGTCCCGAAGGTGGTCGTGTCACCTATTCAGGGAAAGTCCCGGAGCGCTGGTGGCTGCCGGATACCCGACTTAAGCGCAGCACAGCTCTTGTGCAGGCGCAGACGCCAAGGCTTCGGTTAAAGGACATCCACATTCACAATGTGTCGGGTGTCGATGTGGCCATTCCACTAGGTCACCTGGTCAGCGTGGTGGGTGTTTCGGGATCCGGGAAATCCAGTTTTGTTCTCGGAGCACTCGTACCCGCTCTCGCAGGCGCATTCCAAACCGCACGCGACGCCCTAGAAGTGGATGTTCGTCGTGGGCGCTGGGCATCGCTATCGGGTACCGAACATCTCAACGGGTTCGTTGCATTGGGCCAGCGAACGCCAATACCAAACAGACGAAGCACGGTCGCGACCTTCCTGGGGCTCGCTGAACAACTGCGAAACCACTTCGCCAGGCTACCGGCCGCTGCCGCCGCCGGCCTCGCAGCCAGCGATTTCGGGCTCAACGCTGGACAAGGCCGCTGCGATCAGTGCCTAGGCATCGGAGAAATAGAAGAAGCGGGCCATTGGGTCGTCTGCCCGAGCTGCGCGGGAAGCCGATACGGATCCACCGTACTGACCGTTCTCGACGAAGGGCACGACATCGCGCAGGTACTCGATCGTTCGATCACCTCGCTGCGCAGCGCACCGTTCGCCGCATTCGACCAACAACTGTCGCTTCTGGACACCTTGGATGAAATGGGGGTCGGACATCTGTCTCTAGGCAGACGACTCGATACCCTCAGTGGCGGCGAGCTCCAACGCCTTCGCATTGCCCGAGAGCTGAGTGACCACACCTCGCAAAAGTTGATGTTCATTCTCGATGAACCTGCGGCAGGCCTACATCGAAACGACGTCGCGCGGCTGCTCGAAACGCTTGATCGGATTGTCAGACAGGGCCACACCGTCCTACTGGTTGAACACAATCTCGAACTCGTAGCGGCAACCGACTGGATCATCGAATTCGGCCCAGGCTGTGGTCCACATGGAGGCCAACTGATCGCCGAAGGCCCTCCGAACCACGTGCGCGAACAGGATACCCCTAGCGGTAGAATGCTCCGGGCAGCGTCGAAACCGGACGAGAATGCCCAGCATCTGGAACGCTATCGACACCACATTCCTTCCAGCCTAGCCGAGGCCAGTAGTGCGCTGCGCTGGTTGAGAAGACTGCTCGGTCACGACCTGCCGCCGCTGGAGCAGGAACTCGAGCATGAAGGCGGGCAACCGGCAGTCGTGCTAGACGTACACTACCTGAAAGATCTTCGCCTGCTTGAGTTTGGAGCGCTCGACCATGAGCTGGCTTTGCTCATGCTCGAAGTCGAGAACCAGCAGGAAGCCAATGTCATCGCACTGGTGGATGTCTGGGAGATCGCTGCAGATGCCGAACTGATGATCTGCCCTCTGCTCCAGGCTATCCACACCTGGGGCACACAGGTTCCCGTGAGCGTCGTTCAGGACCTGCGTAAACGGCAGCGAATGCAGGGGCTACGATGGATAGAGCACGACATCGCATCCCGCGTCCGCGCATTCGATGGCCCTCTTTCCTGCGACGCTGCCAGTGCTCGCAGTGCACGGACGCGTGCAGTGAAACTGGCGCTGCTGCTCGGTGGCGGCTATGTCGAGCTGGTCAGAGGCCAGCAAGTGATAGCGACCTGCAGCGAACGAGCGATGGATCTCGATCGTTCCCTGATTGGCCCCCGCGTGATATCCGCCTACGATTTCGATCGACACACCGCACGCGGGCAGTGTCCATGCTGCCTGGGTCGCGGACAGGTCGTCAGTTACGATCCGGACTTGTTGATCAACGACGAAACGAAAGCCGTGGAGCAGAACAGCTTCCTGCAGCCGGGGGCGCTAGACGTGCTCAAGGGCGTACACCGTAATGCACTGGTGCCGTTCTTCAAACGACTGATAAAGGAACAACTATGGCCGGCCGAGCGTCCCATCGAACGACTTTCGGCCCAGGAACGCAACGTGCTCCTCCATGGCTTCTGGGTCCCCTCCGGCGCGGGCACCTTTCTGCGCACCCCTACTAGCAATCCAAAAGAAGTCGCGAGCTGGTTACGCTGGGACGGATTGTTCGCCCATGTACGTGACAATCTTTCGCGCGGCTCCCGGCCCTGGCGCGACAGCGTATTGGCGTCCCGGGTCATGGTCCGCTGCCCTCTGTGTAACGGATCAGGCTTGCGACAGCACGTCCTCTTATTCAAACTCGCCGGTCGCAGCTACGCGGACTGGGTGAAAACAGGGACCGTTACCGAGCTCTGTCAGGCGTTGAAGCATATGCCCTCCCCCAATGCTCGCAGTAGTCACCGACAGACTCGCCTGATCGAGGCACTCACCCCCCTCGACAACGAACGTTTCGGCGCTACTAGGTTGTGCAGTGTGGCGGCAGAAGGTCCCTATAACCTGCTCTGGCCTGCTGTCGCGCGAGCCTTTACCAGCATGCCGGTGCTCACTAAGGAGGATCTATGAGCGAAGATCGGGCCTACAAACTCTACGGGGAGTTTGGGGATCGCTACGACCTCCATACGCCACCACATCACTACGCCGATGATCATGACTTCGTGATCAAGCGGGCGCGTGGCCTGAAGGAACGAGCACGACTGCTCGACCTCGGCTGCGGGACCGGCATATTGCTCGAAAAAGCGCTGCAAGCCGACCTGGATCCGGTGGGTATCGATTCGGCGCCACATATGCTCAAACTGGCGCAAGCACGCGTCGGTACGGAGCGCGCACAACTGAGACGTATGCAGGAGCTGGACCTCGATCAACGATTCGATTGCATCGTGTCACTCTCCTGGTCGCTCAATTACAGCCAGGACGTTGCCGAACTCCGAGATATTCTCTTGCGCTGCCACCACTTGCTGCGCCCAGGTGGCGGCTTGATCCTGCAAGTGGCCCATGCCCCTAACGCTCGGCCAGAAAAACCGCCGTTCACCGTTGATCGAGAGCCGGGGCCTGGCGGGCCAGACGATATCATACTCAGCTACTGCTTCTGGTCGGACGGTGCCGAAAAGATGCTCGCCGACTACCAATTCGAATGCCTCTCTACCGCGGAGCACTTCGAGGAGCGCCATGAACTAAACGTGGCAAACGTACAGCTGTTCACATCACTTCTGAGCGACCTCGACTTCATCGAAGTCGAGGTACTCGACAGCTGGCGGGGCGAACCCTTCGAGCGTGGCATCAGCCCATTTGTCACCGCTCGACGCAGGCCTTGATGATGGGCCCGATGCTGCGACTGAGCCGATTCATCGTCTTCGTAGACTACACCGACTTCGTCGAGGTACAGCATGCGGCGCGCGGGACACGGCACCGCATTGATCGTGCGATCTACGAAGAGCTGCTTGGCTATGCCAAGTTTCGTTCCGCGTCGCTTGCCGTTGCGCAATGGGTCGAACGCGGAGTACTGGTCGCACCATTCACTGACACGCTTCTGTCGGAAGATGCTATCCCGGGCTCGGAAACTGCCTTGGCGACGGATTATCACCGCTGGTATTGGATACACGAGATCGAAAGTGAGCGGGATTATCGTTGGTTCGGCGAAGTCGTCCTTAAGATGCCTAGCGACCTGTTCTACCTCCAGGAACTCCTCACTGGCACGCACGTTCAACGCGTGCTCGAACTCGGCAAGGGACGTGGCGGTGGTGCCTGGTTTCTCTCTAGCATCCTGCAGATGCAGGGAGGGGGCATGGTGGTGTCGCTGGACATTGATCCCTTAACATCCGCCATCGATGGGTCCCGCTGGACCGAAGTCGAACAACATGATTTCGTCGGCGATGCAATGAACCGAGAAACCATCGACCGAGTGCGCGGAACTTGCTCAACATTCGAGTTGATTGTCATCGACCTGGGTGGAGACCCGCAACGAAATCTGCGTGCTTTGCGGCTCTGGGCTGATCTGCTAGCCGACGGAGGGACCGTAGTGATCGAAGATCTGTGGGGCAGCGATGACGCAGGCACAATACGCGAGCTTGACCGTTTCCTACTGGATAACCGGCAATTTTCATTATGCCCTTGGGCCCTCCGGCATCCGCTGTTGAAAGGTATCGGGTTGAGAAAAGCCTGACAGCGACGGGGGTGCTCAACCTTACGTCAATCCACACCTCGGAGAACGCCCGCTGAAACAAAAGTTGTTGAACAAGGCTGCGTGGGGGATTGGCAAAAACCCACCCGCTGGGTTGGGGGAACGTCGTGAAAGACAGCCTCCATCAAGGATTTCATCCAAGCGCCGATGCCAGCAGGTCCTGGGGCCTTTTACTGCCCAGAAAACTGTTATCTGACCGGAACCATTAAGCCATACCCCCGCAGTCGTTGTGGCCACCAAAAGCCTCAACGACTTTGGCTAGGGCCTTGAACGGCCGATAGCCCGCGTCCAGATCCAAGCCGTAGCCAGGGAAATAGTCGCCCCCACCGTAGCTGATGGCAAAGATCTGCCCTTGCCTCTTCCACTTGTTAGGCTGAGCACTGGGTTTCGGGTACTCAACTGGACCATCTGCGCGATGTCTACAGCGGTCAACCAGTCACAGTTTTCCAATACTGCCTTGCGGACTTTTACCAAAATCGCCGCTTCCTTGAGCAAGCGAGGTGAAGGTGGCTTGCGCGTCACAAACGCCTCGGCCAGACGCTCCAGTGCTTTCGGGTCCTAGTGCTCTTGCAGCCTCATACATCGAGGACGCCACATGGGCAAAGTTTTCCGCCGATGCTTCAATACGACAAGCACTCGATCCGCGTGCGAGCAGCTCAAGCTAGCCCGAGCCGCCTCAGGCGTACCTACCGAGGTGGAGACGCCCCTGTGAAACAAGCGCCCCCTCAGAAGCACTCTCTCAATACAACTTTTCGTAGCAGCGCACTGGCAAATGGGCGCATTGAGCAATACCCTGCCCGTACCGCCCCAACGTTACGAGCTGAAACATGTCAGGGATTGCCATATTTGAAAGCCCACGTTGGCTACGAGATCTTCTCCGCTTCTTGCCGCTGAAGAGCCAATTCGTCCTGTCAGGCAACATCCGCGACCTGCAGGCCAGTGAAGTGGCGCCCGGCACGGTGACCGCGCAGAGCTTCAACCAAACCCTCTGTAATGCCCTACTCGATGCCGGCTACACCCAGGTAATCGCCTGGGATCCCGTGTCCGGTTTCCGGACAATCGACAAACCCGGCTCCGCCCCTGAAGCCGGCCAGACGTTGCTTCAGGAACTTGGCCTGACTCCGGTAAATGGCGCAGCCCCCGCAGGTATCGATCTGCTGGGCGCCACCCTGCCACGACTGGTGGGTCGTGCTGGCGAACCTATCGCGCTGATCATCGATTTCGCCTCACGCTTGGTCGTTCGCAACGACTCCCTCAGTGCTGCTGAACACCAGCTCTTCACCCAAGCCCTGGTACAATCCCATCAGGCTCGCAGCCGTCCAGCCACAGAGCTGCGCAAACCGTTCTTCAATACCCTGCTATGGCTGGTGGAAAAAGAAGGTGATTTGCCCGACTGGTTGCTGGTCGAAAACCCGCGCCTGCGCCACATTCCCGTGTCCAAACCCGATCAATTGTCCCGCCGTGCATTGGCACCGGCGTTGCTCAAAGGGCTCAGTGGCAGCCAGGGCGCCAGCGAAGTGGTCATGCATCAGGCTGTGGAAGCCTTCGTCCAGAACACCGAGGGATTGCTGCTGCTTGATCTCAGCGCCATTGCGCAACTGGCGCGGGTCGAGGGTGTGGCCATGGTGCAGATTGCCGATGCGGTGCGCCGCTACAAGATCGGTGTCACCGAGGACCCGTGGCTGAAGATCGACCGTCAGCGTATCCGACATGCGGACGCGCTCGTCCACCAGCGGGTCAAAGGCCAGGAGCATGCGGTGACGCACATGCTCGACATCGTCAAGCGTGCGATGACAGGCGTCGGTGCCAGTCGCAAGGGCAACCGTCCACGGGGCGTAGCCTTTCTCGCGGGACCGACCGGCGTGGGTAAGACCGAACTCGCCAAAACGATTACCAGCCTGCTGTTCGGCGACGAAAGTGCGTATATCCGCTTCGACATGTCGGAATTCAGCGCCGAGCATGCCGATCAACGCCTCATCGGCGCACCGCCCGGCTACGTCGGCTATGACGTCGGCGGTGAGCTGACCAATGCTATCCGCGAGAAGCCATTCAGCGTGGTGTTATTCGATGAAATCGAAAAGGCCCACCCACGGATTCTCGACAAGTTCCTGCAAATACTCGACGACGGAGTGCTGACTTCAGGCCGCGGTGATCGGGTGTACTTTTCGGAGGCCCTGATCGTATTCACTTCCAACCTGGGAATCTATCGCCAGGGTGACAATGGCGAACGCGTTGCCAACGTCCTGCCGGGCGAAGCCTTCGAGCAAGTCCAGGACAAGGTGCATAGCGAGATCGACCGGTATTTCAAGCTCGTGCTCAACCGACCGGAAATCCTCAATCGAATCGGTGAGAACATCATCGTCTTCGACTTCATTCGCGAAGGCGTTGCAGTGCAGATCTTCGAACAGATGGTCAACGCCACCTTCGACGACCTACAGGGACAGAATCTGTTTATCGAATTGGCCCCCCAGGCACGCCAGACACTGCATAACCTCTGTCTGCAGGACCTGTCCAACGGTGGCCGGGGCATTCGTAACCAGTTAGAGGCACGCCTGCTCAATCCCCTGTCGCGGGCGCTGTTCGATCAGGACGCGCAACCGGGCGAGCACTTCACGATCACCGAGTTGGACATCACCGGACTGAAGATGGAACGTCGCTGAACATGGACCTTAGCCTGTCGCGCATGCATTTTCCTGTCACTACCCTCGGCCCAGGGCGGCGTATTGGTATCTGGTTCCAGGGCTGCAGCATCCGCTGTCCAGGCTGCATCTCTGCCGATACCTGGGGCCCCGCGCACCGACGTTTGTCGCTGGAGCAACTGCTTGAACAGATAACCCCCTGGCTGCACGAGGCCGAAGGAATCACCATTTCCGGAGGGGAACCGTTCGACCAGTTCGACGCCCTGCGATCGCTGCTCGAAGGCCTGCGTCGGCTCAGCGAGCTCGACATCCTGGTCTACAGTGGCTACTCCCTGGAGCAACTCGACGAGCCATTGTTCCAGACCAAGGGCTTGATAGATGCCTTGATCAGCGACCCGTATATCGAAGCACTCAGTCAGACCATGGCCTTGCGCGGCAGTGACAATCAACGTCTGAGCCTGCTCACGCCACTGGGCCGGGCACGCCTGGGTCATTACGAACGCCTGCTCGAACCCACCGACAAGGCGCTGGACCTGATGTTTGACGAAAGTGGCAGCGTTTGGATGGCCGGCATCCCACGACGTGACGACCTATTGCGCTTACGCGATCTGCTGCATGAACAAGGCCATCATTTACAGATCAGCGCACACGCGTCGCGACGCCGCTGAGTGGAGCACACCCCATGATACGTTTCTGCCCCAACTGCAAAACCGAGCGCGCCCTCCAGGAAATGTTCTGCGAAGGGCTCATTCAGGAACAACCCTGCGGCTGGGACCTCGCTGGCGAACCCATTCATGCCGCCGGCTGGCGGCCGCAAGCCGCCGTCACTGAGCAAACCCTCCCGCCGGTCAGTCCGACTCAGGGGAATGCCCCTGACCTGCTCTGCGAAAATGGGCACCCGATGGTCGATGGCGACCTGATGTGCCTTGAATGTGGCAGCTCACCTGCGCAAGCAACGTCCTACGACGCCCGGCCAGACAGCAGCGAACCAGAGGGTATCCCCCAGACCCTGATCGATGGTTGGCGCCTGATCCGTCAGATCAGCAGCACCGACGGTGTGCGAGAACGCTACCTCGCCGAGCACGAGGAAACCGCGCAACAGGCGGTCCTGACCCTGTATCGACCCGGCGCCGAACCGGACCCGGCGATCTATGATGTGATCCGCCGACTGCCACGCGAGCACGTACCCGAAATCATTGCCACCGGCCGCTGGGATGACCGTGCCTATGAGGTCATTGAAGAACTCACCGGCGGGACCCTGGCAGAACTTGGCAGCGTGATCCGCGACAGCGACAGCGTGCACCATGTGGTCAACGA
This sequence comes from Pseudomonas sp. FG-3G, assembly GCF_901007645.1. Taxonomy (NCBI): domain Bacteria; kingdom Pseudomonadati; phylum Pseudomonadota; class Gammaproteobacteria; order Pseudomonadales; family Pseudomonadaceae; genus Pseudomonas; species Pseudomonas sp. FG-3G. The sequence goes on along the minus strand of NZ_CAAKGZ010000018.1, from coordinate 153,144 downwards.
ACTGGGCCTGGCGCTGCATGCTTTCAACGAGGCTGGCCTGCGCCATCGTGACCTGCGCCCAGCCAGCCTGCTGGTGCGTTCCCGCGAACCGCTGGACCTGGTCATCAGCGGCTTCGGCTCGGCACGCCTGTCCGAGTTCGACCTGGACATCGTATCGCCACTGGAAACCAGCCGCTACATGGCACCCGAAGCCATCGCAGGCGGTGTTGCGGCTGCCTCGGACTGGTGGAGCCTGGGTATGATCCTGCTCGAGCAACTGACCCAGGGCGCTTGCTTCGACGGCATCAATGCCAATGCATTTCTTATTCACGTGCTGGCCAACGGAGTACCGATCCCCGACAACATCGACCCGCGCCTGAACCTGCTGCTGCGAGGTCTGTTGGCACGCGACCGTCATCAGCGCTGGCAATGGCCGCAGGTCGAAGGCTGGCTCAACGGTATTATGGTCGAGGCTCCAGCCTCTTCCGTCCAGCAAACGGACGATGGTGAAGGCGCGACCCTACTGCTGGGCGAGCGCCGCTTCCACAAGCCCGGCGTATTCGCCCTGGCGGCAGCCCAGGCGGATAACTGGCAACAGGCCTTGGACCATTTGCTGCGCGGTGTGATCGTGACCTGGGCCGAGCAGGTCGGTCTCGCCCCTTCTCTGGTCGCTGGCTTGCGTCAGGTCGTTCAGCACGAAGGGATTGAGGACGACTTCCGTTTAATGCTGGCGCTGAGAATCCTCAATCCGGAAATCCCGTTGATTCATCGTGGTGACATCGTCACACCAGGATGGCTACTGGAGCACCCACTGGAAGGCTATCGCCTGATCAGCGGGTCGGTCCCGGACCTGCTTGAGCAATTGCAGACCGACAACTGGCTGTCGCGTCTCAAATCCCGCGCCGAAAACGTACGTCAGCGTGCCCTGCACCAACACATCGAGTTGGTCGAAGAGCAACTGCGGATATTCCTGCTATCGACCTCGCGCGCCAAGCTGTCCACGCAATGGCAAGAGCGCCAACGCCTGTTTCCAGACACCGACCATCCGGGACTGTCCTCACTGTCGGAGCGCCGAGTGATCGCCGAAGAAGATCTGATCGTGCTGCTCAGCGCGGCGATCAGTCAGTTCCGTTCGGGGGCCTCGATAGTAGAATCCGCCGCCGAGCTGGCCAGGGCTGCCGATGTCGGTTGGTTCGACTCCGAAGCGGCGACCCAACTGCTGTTGCATTCGCGACTTGAGCTGTACCGCAGTGTCGATGAGCGCATCCAAGGCTTTGCCCGTTGCGGCGTGCCGGTAGTGGACGAGTGGGCCGAACAGTTCCGCCTGGAGCGACGTATACCGTTGGCCCAGGCACTGGTGTTGCTGTCCATTCCTCCCAGTCATTGGCTGGAACCACAAAAACAGCAGTACGTCTCACAGATCCTCGACTTCTTCGAGAAGAAGGTGGTGACCGCAGTGATGCGCGGACCACTGGTACGTATGAGCATCGGCAAGACTACCGCACGGGTCGACATCAATGAACTGAACAGCGAGCGCAGTCCGGCTGCGGCTTTGCTTGATCACCTGTTGCAACGTAATGCCCGGGCAGTGAACCTTGACCCGGAGAGTTTTCAGCTCAACGGCCAGCTGGAATCGCGCCTGCATGCCCTGTACCGGCAAAGCGCGCTGTACAAACGCGACACCGGTATCGACGGCCTGTACCTGGGCTTCCCTTTCCTGCTCAATCGCGACCCTCGCGGCACCACGCGTACGCGGATCATCCCGCTCCTACTGTGGCCAGTGAAACTACTGCTGGAGCTGGGCTCTCGTGGTCACGCCGCCTTGGCGTTTGACAGTGAGCGTGAAGAAGTGCGACTCAACCCGGCGTTGGAAAGCGTGCTCGGCGCCGAAACCTGCAAACGCTGGCGCAAGACCGCCGATGAACTGCTCGGCCGCTCGTCAATTCGTGCGGCGGATGTGATGGACGCCTTCGGCATGCTCGCCACCATCCGCTCACGCACCCTTGGCAACCTGCCCGCGAGCACCGTGGAGATCGCGCCCTACCAAGACGAGCTGGACTGCGCGGCGGTGCTGTTTCACGTGACCTTCATGGGGCAAGCCATTGGTGAAGACCTGCGCCAACTGAAAACCCTGTCGCCCGCCGGTACCGGCCTGGAAACGGCGTTGCGCCTCAAGACCGCCGATGAAACCGCGCACGCGGCACCACCAGGCGAGCTGCAACGCTACTTCACCGTGGCCAGCGATCCCTCCCAGGAAGCGGCCGTGATCCAGGCCCGACAAAGCCCGGGACTGCTGGTCGAGGGGCCGCCCGGAACCGGCAAGAGCCAGACCATCGTGAACATGGTCGCCGACGCCATCGGCCGCCAGCGCAGCTTACTCATCGTCTGTCAGAAGCATGCTGCGCTGGAGGTCGTGTACAAACGCCTGGTCGCCGAAGGCCTTGGCCAACGCATCGTCATGCTCAATGACGTCAACCGCGACCGCGAACCCGTCATTCGCAATATTCGCGAACAACTGGAAAGCCTGTTCACGAACGGCAGCCAGCCGCAGGGCTGGCAGCGCCAGCGCGAACAGGTCGCGGCCCGCATCGAGGCCCTGGAGGGCGAGCTCGACCGCTTCCACCAGAGTCTGCATCGCCTGGATGAAAATACCGGCCTCAGTTATCGCAGGCTGCTCGGCGAGTTGATTGAATTGGAATCCGGCCCGGCCCCGCTCGAGTTTCCGGCCCTGCGCCAACGCCTGGCCTCCCTGGACCTCGCTAGCCTGACCCGTTTGGAAGAAAGCTGCGCCCCTCTGATTCGCCTGTGGTTACCCGCACGCTATGAAGGCAGTCCATTGGCCCAGTTGCAGTCGTTCGCCGCCGACCGGGCGACTTTGCAGGCTTTCACCGACAATCTGCACAGCTTCACCCAAGCCGAACACAACCGTCAGGCCACGCTGCAAGCACACCCTGCCAGCTTCGAAATCGACGACCCGGCGCCATACCGTAACTGGATAGCGGCCCATGTCGCAGCCCTGCTCGACCTGAAGCAAGAGCAACGTCTGCGCCTTGCGCGGTGGCTACCGCTTTTCCGCAGCCGCGAAGCGGGCCAACCCCCACGGGGAGAGTCGATTCTCGGCGAACTACAGCAACTGGACCAGCAACTCGGCCAACTGGATCAGGACCACTACGCCCCCGCCTTGTCACCGGCCCTCTGCCTGCTCGAAAACAAGGCCCTCAGGCACCTGGATCAAGACTGTACCAAGGTTATGGCTGCCCGGTCCTGGTTGGCGAACATCAATCCGCTGCATCTGCTGCGGCGCAAGCGACTGCGCAACTTTCTTCAGGATCAGGGGGAAAGCCGTGTTAGTGAAGCGCTACCAACCCTACAGGCAGCCATCCGCCTTGAAAGCCAGTGGCGACCATTGCGCGCCGAGCTGGGCACCCTGCACCAGGCGTTGGAACTGGAAGCTGTGAGTCGGCAAGCCTGCCTGGAATTGATCAGCTTCGTGAAGAGCGACATCCGTCACCTGCTGGAAATCCAGGCGCTGGCCATGGCGTTGGCGCAATCGCCTCGCGCCCGGCAGGCCGACGAGGCCGCCCTCGCCGGCGACAAACAACATCTCGAGGCGTTGCTCAGCGATCTCGATGCTTCGCTGATGCGCCATGGCGTTCGCCAATCCAGCCTCGAGCAACTCAAGATCCTCGGCGACTGGCTGGGCGATGAGCTGGTGCAGCAACTGCAGCACGCCATCGAGCACAATCTGAGCAATCAACTGTCTCTTGATCGGCTGCATGAAGCGCTGCCCTTCCTGGCCGCCTACCAGGCATTCCGCAGGCGCGCCACTCAGTTGACAGCAGCCGACCTGGAGCTGCTCGCATTGCTGCGCCAACGCCAAGAACAGTTGGACAACATTGCGCCCGAGCAGCTTGAAGCCGCGGTGCGGCGCCTACTCAACCGCGAAGCTCGACTGGGTTGGAAACACCGCGTCGAGCAAACCAATCCCGAACTGCTGTTCAGCCAGGACGAAGCCCGTGCCAAAGTCGCCAGCCTCGCGCAAGCCGATGCGCAGATGCGGCTGCTCAATCGCGAGCTGCTGGCCAAAGCCATCAACCTTGATCACCTGGGTAACCGCAAACAATGGGAGGATGTCACTCGCCTGACTGGCAAACGCTCACGACGACTGCGCGAATTCATTGAACTGGGCAGTAACTTAGGCCTGATGAGCCTACGCCCGGTGTGGTTGATGAACCCGGACGTCGCCAGCCGTGTGCTACCGCTCAAGGCAGGCCTGTTCGATACCGTTATCTACGACGAAGCCTCACAGATGCCGGTTGAGTTCGCCCTGCCAACCCTGTTCCGCGGCCAGGTCACTGTTGTCAGCGGCGACGAGAAGCAAATGCCGCCGACGGCATTCTTTTCCAGTCGCATCGAAAGCGACGAAGCCGAAGTGTTTGACGGCGACGAACCTGATGAAGATGCGGATGAGGAACAGCGCGAAGCGTTCGAAGATACTTGGAACCGTCGTGAGATCAAGGATTGCCCCGACCTGCTGCAGCTGGCGCGCAACGCCCTGCCCAGCACCACATTGCAAATCCACTACCGTTCGGCCTACCGTGAACTGATCGGATTTTCCAACGCCTCGTTCTATGGCAATCGCCTGAACGTTCCGGTCCGTCACCCGCTAGCGAGCATCCAGCGCATCAAGCCGCTGGAGCTGATCCAGGTCGGTGGGCTGTATCAGAACCAGAGTAACGCCCAAGAAGCCGAACGGGTCGTCGAGTACCTGAACGAATTGTGGCAGCAGCCTTACGACCAGCGACCCTCGGTGGGTGTCGTCACCTTCAACCGCAAGCAGGCCGACCTCATCGAGGAGCACTTGGAGCAGCGGGCTGAGCAGGATGAACTGTTCCGCGCCGCCTACACCCAGGAGCGCGAGCGCAGCGAAGACGGCGAGGACATGTCGGTGTTCGTCAAGAACGTGGAGAACGTGCAGGGAGATGAACGCGACATCATCGTCTTCTCCTCCACCTTCGGTCGCAACAGCCAAGGCACATTCCGCCGAAGTTTCGGCGTACTGGGGCAGACGGGTGGCGAACGACGCCTGAACGTGGCGGTGACCCGCGCGCGGCGCAAGGTGGTAATGATCACGTCGATGCCGATCGCCGATATCTCCGACATGCTCAACACGCACCGTGCCCCCAACAGCCCGCGAGACTATCTGCAAGGCTATCTGGAATATGCTCGCGCGCTCTCTTCGGGCGAGTTCAGCAACAGCACCAAGTTGCTGGAGCGCCTGCAGACCGACCGCAGCAGCCAGCATCGTGAGCAAGGTCAGCAAAGTGATGGCTTTGTCAGGCTGGTCGGTGAATTCATTCATTCCCTGGGATGGCAGGCCGCTCCCGCCAGTGAAGGCGACGCTTTCGGTCTCGACTTCGCCATCGAGAATCCAGGCACGGGCCTGTACGCAATAGGCATCGAGTGCGATGCGCCTTGCCATAATCTGCTGGAACGTGCCCGCGCCCGGGAAATTTGGCGCCCGTCCGTGCTGCACCGCGCCATCCCGCACATTCATCGTGTGTCGTCGCAAGCCTGGTATCACAGTGGCGACAGTGAACGTTCACGGCTGCGTGAAGCAATCGAACTCGCCATGCAAGTCGAGCAGCCGCTGCAACCCCGCCCTACTTCAGTTGATACGGAAATCTGCCAATGAGTGGTCCCAAGGTCGTTCGCATTGTTACCCGCGAAGAAATCATCGCTATTTGTGAAGGCCACCTGCAACGCCTGGAGCGCGCTGTGGACCGCTGGCAGACACAGGCTACAAGGCTTGGCGAGTTCAGTGAACAGGAGCGTTCCGCCGCCCTGGGGCGACACGCTCGCCTTCGCGCCCTGCTGGCAGAAGACCGATTGGCGGAGCTGCAGAAGGCCGTGCCAGTGGAGATCGAGCACCTGCGCCGTGACTTGGAGGACCGCGAAGAACGCGCGATCATTCGTGCCGCCGAACGACGTCAACGCGACCGACGCGTCCAGGAAAACGCAAAAGCCCTGCTTGACGCTTTGCAAGCCAACCCCGAAAACGTCGATCAGGCCTTGCTGGAGTTTCTCTCACGATTGGCCAGCGGTGTCAGTCGGGAAGATGCCGAACGTCTGCTGGCCGAGGGTTTCGCCCACTTGAGCAAGGCAAACGAGGAGCCAACCCTGAGCGATACCCAACGCGCCCTGGCGCAGCAACTCAAGGTCGACGAACCCGAGGTTTCCCTGCGCGAATGGATTGCGGCCCGGGAACCGGATGCAACGCGCGACGTACGGCTGCTACGCATTGACCGCCACATCGTAGAACTGCAACTGCTGCAAGGCACTGAGCGTGCCGCACCGTTCCTCCTGGCACTGGAAAGCGCTGAAACGGAAACCGATGCCAAGCGGCGCAACCTGCTGCTCGACAGCCTAGTACTCGACCTCGCCGCGGCCACCCGAAACTTCCGACGCCAACGCGAATGTCTCGAACAACTGCAGGATCTGGCCAGCGAAGTCAAAACCTACACAGGCATCGAACACGCGACGTTGCTCGGTCATATTGGCGCTTGTACAACCGACACCGAACTCTCGGTAACCACCGGACTGATCGAGCAGTGCAAAACGCTTATCGCTTCCCACTTACAGGACCAGGCCGCCCTCGCCCGCCGCGAAGCTGTGCTCGACGGCTTAGCCAGCCTTGGCTACGAAGTGCGCGAAGGCATGGCGACTGGCTGGGCAGAAAACGGCAAGGTCGTGCTGCGCAAAGCCGCTACCCCCGGCTACGGAGTGGAAGTGGGTGGCAAAGCCGACAATGGCCGTCTGCAGGTTCGCGCCATAGCCCTGAGCAGCGATCGCGACAAGGCGCGGGATCGCGACATTGAAACCATCTGGTGCGGCGAATTCCAGCGGCTGCAGGCCTTATTGAAAGACAAGGGCAGCGAGTTACTCATCGAGCGTGCGCTTTCGGTAGGTGAGGTTCCACTTAAAGAAACGAACGTCTCCGAGTCGGGCGTAGAAACAATCGCTGGTCAGCAAAAGACACTTCATAAATGAACCGCTAACTCCATCCCACCGCAAGATGTTGCTAACATGTTCTGCCGCCTGGCACTCAGACCCGCGACGAGCTTGCATCGGGTCTTGTAGCCACCACCTTAAGGCCCAATCCAGCGTCAGGTGTAGAAGACAAGTTGGTCTAGCGTCAGGATCACCTGGAGAGCCTTGACCATCGTGTAGCTCGAGCTGCCAGCATCTCCGTGCCCTACGAGATGCCTGGAAACAGCCCCTTCTGTGAGATTTTCCGGATCGTAGCTGGCGAACATGTAGTTCAGAAGATAACGGTTGGATTCAGCGGTGAGGAACAAGGTGCCTGGGCCACCGGTACGCTTTTCCGCGCTCTCGATGGCGAATGCCAGCAGCGCCTTGGTCTTCCCTGCCCTACCAGTATGTGCACTGGTAAGCGACATTCAAGATCCCTTCAATTTCGGTGACTAGGATCTTGATGGCGGTGATGGGCCTACCCAGAGCGAACGCCTCCACACCTTCTCGAAGCAGCGCCTCTTTAGCGGCGAAGTGAGGCTTCGCAAACCAACGAGACGGCATATGATCAAGGCGTTTCTGGTCAAAGCTGGCGACAATCTCCGTCTCAAGGTCAGTGAGGTCGAGGCCTCCCTCGTGAAGTCCCAAAATCCCGCTGAATTCTTTATGCAGGACTTCCACAAAAGGAAACCAACCTTGGGCAATCAACCGATCCAGGCTTTCACTATTAGCGACGACCTCATACAAGTGCCTGTACTTGAGCTGCCTGTACAGCCTGCCCAACTCGCGTTCGAAGGCATCCATGTCCAACTGACCTGACGGGTTCATGTCGAACGCCAAGGCGTATCCCCAAGCCTCGCGCATCAAGCAAAGTACCTTGTCCTGCTTGCCGAACTCTACGCAGGGAAACTGCATCGCCATCACGTCACCGATGTCGCTCAGGAAAACAGCTGTCCCGGCTTCGACGTTGCGAGTGACGATGCACTTCATGGACATGGCTGCTGTATCCAACCACAGATCAGCAGTCTTGTCGGGCCGGATCACCAGCAAGACAGTTTTGTAACTGCTGACGTCGATGGCCATCTGCACACGCTCGGACCATGCTCGGATCATGCTACCGACCGACTCGGCCAAACGGTGGAAACCTGGCTCGTCTGAGATAATTCCCCAGCACGTGATGACTTTGACGTCCTCCCCTTTCATCGCAGCGGAAGCACTGAACCCGATGATATCCTCAACCTGCTCAAACCTGATCGGGTCGCCGATATTACCTGCAATCGTCCCGGGCAACAGATGGGGACTTCCGTTCCCGTCGTCTTGCACGTCTGACGTCATCGCAGGCTCTCGCTCATTTGATTCATCGTTCAGATGCACCTTGGCCACCATGTCCCCCAGAGAAATTATTACTGAGCCCTAATTCCGAATAATTCGTGACTCGCGACCCCAGGCCCGACATTCACGCCCGCTCCTCCTCAATCGACGAACCAGTGTCATCGCTGACAGATGTGAAGATCCTCGCCATGAACCGGACGCTCCAGCGCACGCTGTTCCTGCATCCAGAGTCGAACTCTCGCATCATCAACTTAAACTCTGCATCATTCAGTTGCATGGGAACATCAGAGCGATTCAGTGGGCCTCACTAAGCACTCATGGATAGGAGAAATCAGCCTCAACCCTATTCCTGGAACGCCGGCTTTCACCAACCGGGATATCCGGCAGAAGTGGCATCGCTCAACACTGGCGCGCCCTGGCTGCGAAATTCTCAAATGCGTGAAGCTCGGCGGAGGGGCAAGTATAAAGACCTCGCCCCCTCCACAGTCCGTCTAAAGATCGAACTATGGGCCACTCAAGATCATGGGAATAGTCGTGTTTTACTCGCTTACTAACCAATAAGCCTTGGCCGTCCCTCCTCCTCTCGCGTAGTCGATACAGAACGACATCAGATCACTTAGACGCTGATCAACCATTGTCCTACGGATCCCTGGCTGGACTCCAATCACGCAAAAACTTAGCCTTGTTGCCAAGGTTGCGTTGAGTAATTCTTCTACATCTCTCAGGGTGCCTATGACAAATGATGAAGGAGCGCTATGGCGTGCCGGATTCATTCTGTCCGCCATGTGTTGCAGCAATGTGGATACATCGCAGTAGTAAGCGCACTTCACTAATTGCCCAGCAACCTCATACACGTCCCCTACTCGCCCCCCGTTTGCTGGCCCTCCAGCACCTTTACAGTGATAGAAGTCGACACTCACTTCGCCCTTCGCATCGCGAGTAATGCAGATATAGTCAGCCGCTTCGCCAGTCCGGTGATCATAAAAAATAGCTTGTACATCCGGCAGGTTGAGCAAATGTTGAGCCAGATGCTCCTGAACCGTGACGAGTCCACCCAACTCTGCGCGACGAGCGACTGTCTTCGCAGAATTGTCGTTCGGGAGAAACTCGACGCGAATCTCACATCCCGTCCAATCGATAGATGCTGCGTCACCAGGGGCCAAACCCTGTGTCTGCAGGAGTGGCGGCGCCATCAAATTCATGCCCTCGAAGGACGACCTGTCAGCGGCATAAAAAACCGGGCTGTACTCTGACAGCCACTTATCAAGTGGCATCCAGCTGTCGTGAGCAGACTCAACCTCAAGAGAGGCTCCGGCAGTAGCACATGTAATCATTCTTGTCACACCGAGGTGGAAACACATTTCCACAGCACCATCGAGGTGTACAACGGAAAAAGCCATGCGCCCTATGCCAGGCTCGACCTGAAAGCCCAATAGCTCCCATTCAGTCAGCCGGGAGTAACGGTCACGACCTTGGGGCGTAGCACGGTATCGAAGCCTAGGGTTAGTTTTGAACCCTTGTCGCGGCCAGTTGGCTGCAATGACGACATCGGGCAGGCGGAGTAACTTGGTAGCAATTCGCACTTGATCCAATTGCGTTGCGGTGATGGGAGCATCGCCGGAAATCCGCGCATTCAATGTTTGAACCCACTCGACGAAGTCCGGAGTGGAAAGGCGCTGGTTACTCCAGATACGCGAGCTGCTACTCGCTCCCACGGTTTCACGAATGTGCCCGTTATGACCGCTGCCAAAATAGTGGCCCTGTGAAAACGCCCTGCTATCACCCGACGTTACAGCTCGCTCGGCTTGCGGCCCAGTCATCACACGATAAGTCTCACCTTGGGAGTTAAGCGCTTGACTCTTGAAGCCGAGGTTGAAGAAATGCACCGCTTCCAGCCCGGCCCTAGCCCGGCTAGTCTCCTCGTAGCTCAATGGGCGGCAATGGCCAAGACAAACGTCATCCATGATGGAGAGGTAGAGCTTCTCTGTCCTGAGGGTAGAGCCGATAAAGCAAAATTTAGAATCCGGGAAGTACATCAGCAGGAATGCATCGTGGCGTACATCCATAACCGCATCAGAGAAAATCCACTGTGGTGGCGTTTCGTCAGCCGTCAGTACCAGCGAAATGCTTCCGTCAGCTGTCGCCCATTGTTTCGCAATCCGCAGGTTACGACCGACCGTTGAGTCCAGACGAAGAAAGTCTGGAGCCTCTTCGCAATGAAAAATCCGGACGTGCGCGTACAGATTGAGGGACAACGGTGAGACCGCATCGTAGTCTGACTCGGCTTGTCTGCGGACAGGCAGGCTATCAATGAACTCTTGATCTAGAACGTTGGCTTGGATTTGATCATGCGCCGCCTCGTCAATCATTTGCGCCAAGTTCACCCCCTCCTTGAGCAGAGAAGCGGTGGCCTCCTGAACCCTGGAGGTCGGCGCAATGAGTGTGGGCCTTCCCGTCGCTGCATCCATGCGCGCAAAACGCCCGATAAACTGGATGGTTGGCACCAGTGATTTGTGCGGAGCATGTAGTGCCGCGACCTTGAGTTTAGGGAAGTCATACCCTTCGCCAAACATGTCCACGCACACGATGCCATCCAGTTCTCCCGATCTAAGTTTCGCCTCAACCTGATCCTGCCTTCGCTTCGTCAATCGACTATTGATTGCCTCTACAGCAAGGCCCAACCCATGATAGAGCGGCACAAGATCCTTGGCCGCTTGGATGCTGGAAGCTCTGACGAATATTCGATGATCGTAGCCATTAGCTCTGTCTTCGGTGAACTGCTCCACCGCAACCCGTGCTATAGCTCGGTCTACCTCGGCGTCGTTCAGTTCGTCATCAACAGGAACAGCGCGGAACGTCACCGGATCAAATGCACCTTCATCAATCGCCCGCATGACGGGGTATCGGTAGATGAGTTTGCCTGGAATAACGCGGTGGTCGCTACGAAATGGAGTTGCAGTCAAGAATACGAATTTGGATGCCGTCAGGTGTTGGAGGTAGGCGATCCATGAGTTGGCTGGGGCGTGATGTGCCTCGTCGAAAATCACCAGATCAAATAGGTCTGCAGGCGGGGGATAATCGTAAATGGGTGATGAGCTACTTGGCGTCGAAACCACAACGTCATAGCGCTCAAGCGATCGCCATTCTGCGACTGACCCAACTCTGCCGACGTGTAGAAGGACTTCTGGCAACATGCAATCATCTGGAAGAGCACCAATGCGTCGTAGCGTGGAAAGCTCGGAAAGATGCGAGGAGACCTGCTTCCTCAAAGCGTCATTTGGCTCTACGATCAGGACACGTCTGGCCTTTAACAAATATGGAAGCGCCATCATCAGTGACGTCTTCCCGTATCCTGTAGGCAAGCACACCAATGCGGGATCGTCTTGCGCCGAAAAGTGCGCCAATACCGCATGTAAGGCCCCCAACTGGCCAGGCCTGAAACCTCGGTTGGGTTCACGATGCTGTTGGAAGAGATTCAGCGCGCTCGCCTGCTCCTGGAAAAACGCCATACCAATCCCTCCATGGAAATTAAGAAGTCCTAATCCTAATCGCAGGGAGGCTGAAGGCAAAGGGCCGCTACGTAGCTGAGACCACAATCCAATTGAAGGTAGGGGTAGTCTTCTCAAGTTTTTATAGCAGCTACAATATTCCCCCACGCTGCTGCCCCTATAGACACCATGTGCCTTTTTTACCCGATCCACCTTGCTTGGCAACGGCTTAAGACTCGACGAAATAATCCGCGGGGCACGATTCAAACCCATCGAAGCAGGATCATGGTCGCCCAGCCAGGACTGACAGTAAAAAGCCGTACAGCTGATCAGAGTCGATGCTTGCGGCAGCCGTGGATTACCTCAAGGAGACGATAGGCTGCGATATGAACATCATGTGCAGCCTGTGAGCCAGAGGTGTCTCGTTGATAGAATCTCAACCAATGGCATCGTCATGCCCTGATAGCATCCATAAAAATTTCATGCGAAGGAACATCCAGTGATAAGGACTTCAAGAGCAAAGAAACCTCCAGCTTTCCTGAGATCGCAGCAGGTTCATGAGCAGCGTCTGCAAATTCTTAACTATCTCAGGCGTGGAGAATCAGAGCGCAGAGAGCGCCGCGATGGCCTCAATGAAGACCTTTTCTTTGATTCGGAGTTGCGATTCGAACTGGAAAACACATTCAAAGGTAAATGTGCCTTCTGCGAGACCGGCTTAGGAGCGCGGGGCCTTACACTTCATTTGAGACCGCTGCGCTTTGTACAGGGTGGTGAACAACATGAGCTGGACTATTACCTCTGGCTCGCATTTGAATGGAGGAATTTATTCTACGCCTGCGACTACTGCGCAAAAGCCAAAGGCAATCATTTTCCAGTAGAAGGAAACCGGGGGGATTTCAGGGCTACGTTTGATGAGGTGGTTAAACAAGAATCAGCTTTACTCATTGACCCTACTGCGGAAGATCCTGGTAAACATCTGAGCTTTTTAATCAATGGCTCGGTGACTGCCCTATCACCAAAAGGCTTCGAAACTATTTCGATCTTCTCGCTGAACCGCCCAGAGCTTAAATCTGAGCGAAATAAAATCATCGACGAGATGATCGCAATCTTAGAATCAAGGGCATCAGCCTATAGACAGCTCGACATTTGGGTGAATTCTAGCCGCCCACATTTTGGCGCTGCTCTGCAGGTGTTAAAACGAATTGCGAAATCCTGGTTTCCCAATCGATCTTCGATCAAAGGAAGCGGCGATACTTTTGTCAGTAACTTCACAGAACGGCTGAATCTCGCAGACAACGACGACTTAGGTAGGCTTCAAGCAGCGATCCAAACCGAGCGCAGAGCAGAGCAGGCCGATTCTTCCAGTAACGATGATCTCATCATGTTTCGCAGAACGGCATTATCCTCCCCCATTAGGCCAATCGCTCGGGAGCTTGCCACCATCAGCCTCTCCCACTTCAAAGCAATTGACGATTTGCATCTAGAGTTCGCGAGTACTCGCGCTTCGAAGGCAGGCATGCCGGCGATGATGATCCTTGGAGAAAACTCGACAGGTAAGTCCAGTATTTTAGCTGCTATTGCCCTGGCACTCATCGGGCGTCGTGAAGCCGAAAAGCTGAAAAAAATTCTACCAGGCCTGGTCCAAAGCCCCGACACCGACAGCTTTGATCAACTGGACGAACACGAAGTGGTTGTGGAGATAAATTTCTTCTTCGAAAAAAAACCGGCGACTTTCAAGTATGACCCGACAAGCCGAGCAGTGAGCGGCACCGAAGACCCAGCAATGATCGTTCTGGGCTACGGCGCGCGACGCTTTTTCGACCAGAGAGTCAAGGAACATGCTGCGGGCGCAGCTGCACGCGTCAAAACCTTATTCGACCCCTTGGCTACTATCCCTTTCCCCGGTGACTGGCTCAGGGCGCAAACGGGCAGGCGTTTCGATACTGTTTCAGCGGCACTGCGCGTCGTTCTAGCGCTGAATGATGACGATGAGCTCATTGTCGAACCCGATCGATTAGCTGTGCGTGCGAACGGGAGGGTCACACCTATTGATGCTTTAAGCGAAGGCTACCGGTCGGTATTTGTCATGACAGTAGACATCATTCGCGAGCTTCTGAATCACTGGGAACATCTTGAAGAAGCCCAGGCTGTCGTGCTAATCGATGAGCTTGAAACCCATCTGCACCCACGCTGGAAAATGCAGGTGATGACATCACTACGCAAAGTCCTGCCCCGTGTTCAATTTATTGTCACGACACACGATCCACTCTGTATTCGCGGAATGGATGATGGCGAGGTAGTTGTGCTACAGCGTGATCAGCAAAACCAGATCCGTGCGCTTGAGGACCTACCGCAGGTAAGCGGTATGACTGCGGAGCAATTGCTGACATCCGATTACTTCGGGTTAGCCAGTACATCCGACCCATCGACCGAAATCGCTCTCGCTACCATCGCGGGCGACGTCGCAAGGCGCTCACGTGACGAAGGGAAGGTAGAAATAGCATTGGCCGCTTCCACCACGGAGCTCGTGGGGCGCTTGACTATTGGAGACACACCAACACAGCAAGTTATTCAGAACGCCTTGACGATGTATCTGGAGCAGCGTGAATCCAGAAATGGGCAACCTCGTCCGAAGCTCAGGGCGGAAGCGGTAGAAGCCGTACTCAAAGCTTTATCGGGTGAGGGCAACTGACGCTATGCGCTACGTGGATCGATTATCCGTTGTTGCACCTGAGTCGCTCTGCAACCCAAGCGACAATGTTAAGGCAGAGATGGATGCGGCCGAAATTTTCTACCAAACCTACGACCCGACCGCCCCGGGTGCCAAGGCATTCGAATTCAAAGAATACAAACCTTTTGAGGTGCAGTCTCGGCTAAGGATTTTATTCCACAATAAATGCGCTTATTGCGAGGCGGAGATTCTCGATGATATGGATGTTGAGCATTTCCGCCCAAAAGGCGCAGTAACGGAGGATCCTAACCATCATGGATATTGGTGGTTAGCTCACACTTGGAGCAACCTGCTGGCCTCGTGTAGCCATTGCAATCAGAAAAGACGTCAGCACCTCGTCACCGAGGCTATGACGGAGGAGCAATTTCTTGCTCTCCAAGCCAAGGAACCGAAGACCTCATACGGAAAAATGAATCAGTTTCCCATTGATGGTGTGCGAGCGACTTACACTGCCCAAGACATCACCATCGAGAGACCGCGCCTGATCAATCCTACGGATGAAGATCCAGAGCCATTTTTCAAATGGTCATCGGAAGGCCTCTATAGCATTATTCTGGCAAAACCAACCGATGCTTTAGATGCCGCTCGAGCCCTAAGCAGCATCAGCGTATTCGCCCTCAATCGACTCTGGCTCGTCCAAAGTCGAACAAATCGACTAAATGAACTCCGTGTCCAGAGACACCAAATTTTAGATGCCCTTGAGAAAGATGCAGCAATGCCTGGCCATACTGATCACCTCGACAAAGCGCTCCTAAAAGTGAGAGCGCTGCGAGAGCTCCATGGCGAGGGCAAACCGTACTCAGCAATGGTCAAAGCTTTCGTCGACGAGTTCCAGGCGGAGCTATTGGCTCGGTTGTAAAGACTGGTAGAGCCCTAACCTAAGATTGATTGAAGAGTGACTCGGCTTTACTGATGGCGGCGGTGGGCTGGGCGCTGATTTTCGGGAAAGGCCTCCCTGAATCACGTCGATTGCATTTCTAATGCTCAGCGCAACGTTTAGTTACGAAGCCCACAGGAGGGATGACCTGCACGGCATCCCTCTTGCAGTAATTGATGATTAATTTGAGAAACTTGGAATTATGTTAGGCATGCGCTTACCGGCGAGCCACTCTTCATACGTCGTGTAGGTCGCCCAAGCCTCTGCATCAGACATTTTCGTAAGTGGCATCTGATCATGATGGCTTCGTAATCAGCAAGCATAGCTTTGTCCGTCTCCTCAAAGGCGAACCGCATTTTGCCCGGTGCATCGTCAAAACCGATATCGTCAGGGATAAAAACGGTGGTTGTCTCGCCAGTATCAACAAATGAGACATCGCGGATTACCTTTCCGTCGGTCCACACGACATGACGCTCTCCTTCAATGTATCGCGGTTCGTTATACCAACGCGGTAACCACTAACCATTTTACCACCATACAATTCAATATATTTTGAAACATTCAAGTCGCAGCAACTCTGCCGACTCCATGGCTCTGGCTGACAGCCCAAGAATATAGGGGGTTTACCATTCAGGTAATGAGCAAACTGGATAACTTGTTCATTTATTTTTTGGGGTTGTGAGCCCTGCAAACAATACCTCGGCTCGCTGCACCTTCTCCATTAATCGCATCATTTCGGCAGGCTTCATATTTGGAGGAATTTTAGTTCCCGTCTTTGCAGCTTCCTTATTGCTCTCCTTGGCCTGCGCAACACGCTGCTCCTTGGTTCCGAGATTTTTAGCTTCACCCAGTTTTCGGACTCCTTGTGGTCGCACCGCTCCGTCTGACAGCGGATCATCAGTTAAATTATTCAAACGTGACCCGCACCCTATATCAGATAGCCATCATTACATGAAGCCTGTTTCGTCTCAGTGTGTTAAGTGAAACCTCAGAGTATTGCCAGGGAACCCGCCGACGAAAATACAAGCAGCATCGCGACCTTCATGACACAAAGCACCATTATTCGCAGCTCTGTCGTTTCGGAAAGTCGCCAAGATTATTTCTATAAATGATTGGAGAAGCCTGCGGCCACCGTCGACTCCCTTATCGGCTGCTGGGCAACTGTTGGAAATACTGAGTGGAGTTGGAATATCTAGCGTTCCAGCTTGGCTACGTTGATTCTACAGCCTTCGCTCGTGTGTTCCGGCGCTGGTTTAGACAGTCGCCGAACGAGTATCGGAAAGTCTCAAAGCGGTAAGCACAAATCTCCCACCGACCATCGAACTTGCGACGAAGCTCCGCCCAATAAATAGAAGCTGTATGTCGTGGCCGGATTCCGAAAGGGGGTAGTCCATCGAGAGGAACCTCTGGACACACGGAGCGGTTAACATGCCGTCTTGGTGGAGTACCGTCAGCCGCTCCCGCGCCCCCCCAGCCTAACCAACGCCAACCTACAGCGTCATCAAGGCCGCCAAGCGCTACCAGGCACTGATCCTCGCGGCACTGCAAGCGATTTCCGACACGTCTTATCGCATTGGCAGCCACCACCACGATGAGCTTGCACCGGACCTTCGCAGCTTTCACCTCATCAATTCACGCCAGCAGGCCAAACAAACTCATGGCGTAGTCAAAAGTCCGCGACATATCGTGTTCTATCGTGTGGGAGACGACGTGATTGAGTTCGTCCGACTCCTCCATGACGCCATGTAGGTACAGTTGCATCTGCCCAAAGATTGACCACAAATGCTAAAGGCTGACGCCTCAACGCTCAAATTTCAGACAAAAAAAAGCCACTCATCTGAGTGGCTTTTTTCTGAATATTGGAGCGGGAAACGAGACTCGAACTCGCGACCCCGACCTTGGCAAGGTCGTGCTCTACCAACTGAGCTATTCCCGCGTCTTGGTGTGGCGCATTCTATAGATTCAGATTACGCCGTCAACCCTTTGATTCAAAAAACTTTTATTTCGGGTCTACGTCAGTGCGCAGATGCGGCCAGGCGGCGCGCAGGTACTGAACCATCGACCACAATGTCAGGCCTGCGGAGATCAGCAGCAGCGCGTAGCCCAACAGCACCCAGAAATTGAAGTTAGCCGGGTTGCCCAGCAGGATCACCAGCGCCAGCATCTGCGCGGCGGTTTTCCATTTGCCCAGGTTCGATACTGCCACCTGGGCACGGGCGCCCAGTTCGGCCATCCATTCGCGCAGTGCTGATACGACGATTTCGCGGCCGATGATCACCGCCGCCGGCAGGGTCAGCCAGAGGTTGCCGTGCTCCTGCACCAGCAGAACCAAGGCGACCGCGACCATCAGCTTGTCGGCCACAGGGTCCAGGAAGGCGCCGAAAGGCGTGCTCTGCTCCAGGCGTCGGGCCAGGTAGCCGTCCAGCCAGTCGGTGGCGGCGGCGAAGGCAAAGACCGAGGCGGAGGCCACATAGCTCCAGTGGTACGGCAAATAGAACAGCAAAATGAAGATCGGGATGAGCAGGACGCGGAGTACGGTAATCAGATTTGGGATATTCATCGGCACAACTGGCTGCGAGGTTGACGGGCATTCTACTCGCTATGCAGGCTTGCATAAATCGACTCAGCGAGCTTTTTACTGATACCGGGAGCTTTGGCTATCTCTTCGATGCTGGCACGAGACAGCTCCTGCAATCCACCAAAATGTTTCAATAGATCGCGACGTCGCGTCGGGCCAACCCCTGCCACACCTTCCAGCGTCGATGTACGGCGGGTCTTGCCCCGGCGGGCGCGGTGTCCGGTAATGGCGAAACGGTGTGCTTCGTCACGGATCTGCTGGATCAGGTGCAGCGCCGGCGAATCCCCTTTCAGGGTGAACTCATGGGCCGCATCGTTCAGGTACAAGGTCTCGAAACCGGCCTTGCGGGTGGCGCCCTTGGCCACGCCCAGCAGGATCAGGTCGGGGACCATCAGCTCGTTCAATACGTCGCGGGCCATGGACAGCTGGCCTTTGCCGCCGTCCACCAGCAGGATGTCCGGCAGCTTGCCCTCCCCGTCCTTGAGCTTGCCGAACCGGCGCATCAGCGCCTGATGCATCGCCGCATAATCATCGCCCGGGGTAACGCCCTCAATGTTGTAGCGCCGGTAATCGGACTTGATCGGGCCCTCCGGACCAAACACCACACAAGATGCCACGGTCGCTTCGCCACTGGAGTGACTGATGTCGTAGCACTCCAGCCGCTGCGGCGGCTCGTCCAGGTTAAGGACATCGGCCAAGGCATCGAACCGTGCAGCCACATGCTGGCGGTTGGCCAAGCGTGCGCCAAGGGCCTGTTCGGCGTTGGTCACGGCCAGTTGCTGCCAGCGCGCCCGGGTGCCACGCACGCGATGGCTGATGGTCAGTTCACGACCACGAAGCTTGTCAATGGCCTCGACCAGGGCTGGGAAGTCTTCGTGGACCACATTGACGATCAACTCGGCAGGCAGGTCGCGCTCCGGGCTGCTGATGTAGTACTGGCCCAAAAACGCCGCCATGACTTCGGCCACGTCTTCCTCGATACCCACCTGGGGAAAGAAGTTCTTGCTGCCCAGCACCCGACCGCCGCGCACGCTGATCAGGTGAACGCAGGCGCCACCCGGGTTGATGAACGCGGCGATCACGTCAACGTCGCCGCTGCCGCCTTCCATGCTCTGCTGATCCTGCACGCGGCGAAGCAGCCCGATCTGGTCACGCAGCTCGGCAGCCCGCTCAAACTCAAGATTGACCGCCGCGTCCTCCATCGCCGCCGACAGTTCGTCGGTCAACGCATTGCTGCGACCTTCAAGAAACATCACCGAGTGGCGCACGTCTTCGGCGTAGACGTGGGGTTCGACGAACCCGACGCAAGGCGCTTTGCAGCGTTTGATCTGATATTGCAGGCATGGTCGGGTACGGTTCTTGTAATAGCTGTCTTCGCATTGGCGAACGAAGAAGGTCTTCTGCAACAGACTCAGGCTTTCACGGATCGCCCCAGCGCTGGGGTAAGGACCGAAATACCGGCCCTTGGCCTTCTTGGCCCCGCGGTGGATGCTCAGACGCGGAAATGCCCCGTCGGACAGGAACACGTACGGGTAGGACTTATCGTCACGCAGCAGAATATTGTACGGCGGCCGCCATTCCTTGATCAGCGTCTGCTCGAGCAGCAAGGCCTCGGTTTCATTGGCGGTGATGGTGGTTTCGACTTGCGCGATGCGCCCCACCAGGGCGGCGGTCTTTGGCGCGAGGCCGGTTTTACGAAAGTAGCTGGCCAGACGCTTCTTGAGGTTCTTGGCCTTACCGACGTAAAGCAGACGCGCATCGCTGTCGAACATGCGATAGACGCCTGGGCGACCGCTGCATGTGGACAGGAAAGCACTTGGATCAAACAGTTCAGTCATTATCAGGCGCTGGCATCGACCATGCCGTGGCGCACCGCCAGCAGCGTCAACTCGACATCGCTGCTGATCGACAGCTTCTCGAAGATTCGGTAACGGTAGGTGTTGACGGTTTTAGGCGACAAGCACAGCTTATCGGAGATGATCTGCACCTTTTGGCAACCGACAATCATCAGGGCAATCTGGATTTCCCGTTCCGACAGCGCATCGAAGGGCGATTCATTGGTCGGCTGGAACGACTTGATTGCCAGCTGCTGGGCAATTTGCGGGCTGATGTAACGCTGACCGGCAAATACCAGGCGAATGGCCTGGACCATCTCGTTCAAGCCGGCGCCCTTGGTGAGGTAACCCGCAGCACCCGCCTGCAACAACCGGGTCGGGAACGGATCTTCTTCACACACGGTCACCGCGACCACCTTGATGTCCGGGTGGCTGCGCAGCAGTTTACGCGTGGCTTCAAGACCGCCGATGCCTGGCATCTTGACGTCCATCAGTACCACGTCGGGTTTCAGTTCACGCGCCTTGATAAGGGACTCTTCCCCGGATTCAGCCTGACCAACCACCTGCAGACCGTCGATATCAGCCAGCATTCGTGTAATGCCCGTACGGACGAGATCATGGTCGTCGACCACTAACACCCTAATCAAGCAGACACCTCACGATTTGGTCTTATTTGGGTTGCCCAACACCTTAGCAAAAACCATCCGGCAGACCTAGCGCAAAGGGACATATAAAAGTTACAACGCGTCTTTCACAGGCACGCAATCCGAGGCCTCAAGCCCTGGCGGCCCGTTCCATCCTCAGGAAACATTCATCCTCGCCGACCACCTGCAGCCCCATGCGCTCGTAGAGCACCCTGGCCGGATTGTTCTTGAAAACCGTCAGGCGTAACGCCGGGCGACGCTCCTGCATCATCATGTCCCAAACCTGACCGATCGCCCAGGTGCCGGCGCCCTGCCCCCGAAACGCCTCGGCAATCTGTAGCTCCCGGATATACAACGCCCGGGCATCACGACTCAGACTCACAAAACCCAACGCTTGCCCCTCGCGGCAGATGATCCAGTTCTGACGAATGATCCAGGCCAGATCGAATGCTTCGTCCTGCCATAACAAATCATGGTGCAAGTAATAGGGAAGCATGTTGATGCACGTCAGTTGCCGGGCAAAGGCGATGTCCTCGGCCGTTGCCGCACGCCACTGGAAACTCATGTGTACCTCTTCAAAGAATGGTCACCCATACGACTGGGCCCGATAACCGTCGGGCACCACAACTCGCTCAGGCCGAAAGCCAGATCGAGAGAAGGTGCAAACCCAAAGTTTGTCATAAAGCCCGCCGGACTCAAGCCAGGATGAACAATCACATGCCCACGATAGAATTTTCTGATTGAACCGGCCCGCCCTGCTCTAGTAAGCTCAGGGCCATTCATCGGAGACAGACCATGTTCAACGCCCTCGCATCGCTTCAAACCGCCAGCGCCCCGCGCTCGGTTGCGGCTGCCTGGGAGAACAGTGTTCAGACTCCGGTCAGCTTTTATTTTGGGTATTGGTTTAGCCACTGGCGCGCCTGATACCCAACCGGCGCCCAATTTAAACGGGTCGCCTTCCAGAGTTTTCTAACCCCCGGTCGGCCTCCCGACCGGGGGTTTTGTTTTTTCAGCCCCACACATTTTTGCGACACCAGACAAACTTGAGGATTGAGCCATGAACTACGCCACTTATTACCGTTACGACAGTTTTTCCGCCTGGCGATTTACCAGCCACCGCTCGGGACAGCCTGCCGCCTCCGATCGGTCACCTACCGGTGGCAAGCCTCAGTTGCGGGCCAATACGGCCAATTGTCGAACACCCCAATAGGGCCGGCGCGCGGGAATGAACCCGCTGCCCGCCCAGGAAACCAGATCATGAATTCGTCCGTCTCTGCTTTGCCGCTGTCCACTCTAAACCCCGCCAATGAAGCCCTGACCCTGCGTCTGCCCAGCTCATTGCAACTCAAGCAACAATTGCCCCTCAGCTCGGCGCTGAGCCAACAGGTCAATGCCCATCGCCAGGCAATCCGCTCGATCCTCGACGGCGAGGACTCCCGCCTGCTGGTCATTGTCGGCCCCTGCTCCATCCACGATCCGAAATCGGCCCTCGAATACGCTGCCAACCTGGCGCGCGTGGCCCATGAAGTCAGCGACAGCATGCTGCTGGTGATGCGCGCCTACGTGGAAAAACCCCGCACGACGGTAGGCTGGAAAGGCCTCGCTTACGACCCTGGCCTGGATGGCAGCGATGACATGGCCGGCGGCCTGACGCTGTCCCGGGAACTGATGCGCGAAATGCTCCAGTTGGGCCTGCCTGTGGCCACCGAACTGCTGCAACCCATGGCCGCCAACTACTTCGATGACCTGCTCAGTTGGGTCGCCATCGGCGCGCGTACCACCGAATCGCAGATCCACCGGGAAATGGCCAGCGGCCTGGGCATGCCGGTCGGTTTCAAGAACGGCACGGACGGCGGTGTTGGCATCGCCTGCGATGCCATGCGCTCGGCAGCCCATCCTCATCGGCATTTCGGCGTCGACAGCCAGGGGCATCCGGCGATCATCCAGACCCAGGGCAACCCCGACACTCATCTGGTGCTGCGCGGCGGCCATCGCGGGCCGAACTATGACCGCCAGAGCGTCACACAGATACACAATGACCTGACCCGCCTGAAAATACCGGCCCGGATCATGGTGGATTGCAGCCACGCCAACAGTGGCAAAGACCCGTTGCGCCAGCCTCAGGTGTTCAACGACGTCCTGGAACAGCGCCTGCAAGGAAACCACTCCCTCATCGGCATGATGCTGGAAAGCCACCTGTTCGAAGGTTGCCAGTCGTTGGGCCCGTCGCTGCGTTACGGCGTATCGGTGACCGATGGCTGCCTGGGTTGGGCGACCACCGAGCAACTGCTGCGTCAGGCCCATCGTCAACTGGTGTCGGCCTGAATCCTGAAAGCGCCCTCCCCAGCGAGGACGCTCAGCTTTTCGCCGCGGAACGAACCTGGACGGTGACCCACTCCGAATGCTGGCTCACATCGTCCAGGCGCTCGACCTGATAAAACAAATGCACCGATCTGCCGCGCTGGTCCTGCCAGAACGCCGCAGGCACTACAAAGGTCAGCGCTTGACCTGCCGTCGCCGCGGTGATTTCGCGCTCGGCGACATGCGCGTAACTGCCGTTGCACTGCAGCCAGACCAGCTCGTCAGCCTCAAGCCCGGCACCGTCGATGACGACACTCACCCCCTCCTGTAACCCGTCGACATCCAGCCCGCCCGCGTTCAATCCCGCAATCCGCGGCGCCTTCAGAGCAGGACGTCGCAAAGGCCCCAAGTGCAACGACAGGGGCTCGGCGCGACGCACCGAATGTCCGCGCCGGACGACATAGGTCAGGCTCAGGCTTTGACCCTCATGAGGGGCAATCAGCGCATGATCGACCCAGAACGCTACCTCGCGGCCGACGGCATGAGCCTCGATATCCAGCACATCGCGCCAAACGGCCCTGGAATCGTTGCTGGCAATCAGGATCAACCGGTCGCCGACGGCCATTCTGGAATAGGGTTTGATGGTCACGCACGTTCCTTCGGGCACCCGCGCCGGGTCCAGGCTGCCGCCCACGGCATCGTTGACAACGGCGGCCGGCAGTTGCAAGGAAACATCGCCGATATCCAGTTGCAAAGGCTGGGAAACCAGCGTGGCCGGCAGCCGTTTGCTCGTCACCTGGTAGCTGATCTCCAGCGAGCCGCCGTCCAGCTCGGCGATATGCGGCTCGCGCACAACAAAAACGACATCTCGCCCCACATGCCGCTCAGTGATGAACCTTCGCACTTCATGCCGATAGGGTTCGGCGTCTGAATTGAGTCCGTGCCAGAACAGCAGCACTTCATCTCCGCACGTCATCATTGGATATGGCTTGACGGTGATGACGACCTTGCGCCAAGCGGGGTTGATCACCCCTGCCGTGGCCGCTGCCAGAAACGGGGCCGGCAATTTCGTCAGGGGTGCGAGCCGGGCTCGCGGGGCAGATGGGTAAGTGGTCATACATAGGCTCCAGTCCTTGGATAAAGGCACCGCGTTCATATCGCGGCACCCGATGAAGCCATTAAACCTCGACCGTCCCAAACCCACAGTCAGACAAGACGACCACGGGAGTGGCCTGGTGCCGGTGAAGTTGTAGCCGCAAGCGCCAAGGGCAATCGGAAGTATCCCGATACGCTCAGATCCGTCCGGCTCCAGTCCGACCCTTCCCACTTCTTCTATTCCGTTTTCAGCAGAGCACTGCGGTTTCTTCCTACACCGTCCAGCACAAGCCTGCATTAGAGTGACGTCGCGAATTCAACAGGAACCTCTTCGAAAAAGGTACGAACATGCAACGGAATGCAACCACTCAATTTCCCATCCTGCTGGTCCATGGGTTGTTCGGGTTTGACAGGGTCGGCGGCTTCGAACTCTTCCACGGGATCAAACAGGCATTACGCGCCGCCGGTGCCCGGGTGTTCATCCCCTATTTGTCAGCGACACATTCCAATGAAGCCCGTGGTGAACAACTGCTGGCACAGATCGATCGGATTCTGAGCGGCACCGGCGCCACCAGGGTCAACCTGATCGGTCACAGCCAGGGCGCGCTGGCCGCCCGATACGCCGGCGCTGTTGCCCCCGACAGGGTGGCCTCGGTGACCTCGGTCAGCGGCCCCAATCATGGCTCCGAACTGATAGATTTCCTCTACAAAGCCCTGACCCCGGGGCGCCTACCAGAGCATGTGGCGGATAAAGTCGCCACGCTTTTTGCTGACTTCATCTCGCTGCTGGGCGGCCAGGCGCAACTGCCACACGCGGCCATCGCAGCACTGGCGGCGCTGACCACCGAAGGCGTAGGCGCGTTCAATGACAAATACCCCCAAGGCCTGCCCAAACACTGGGGCGGCAACGGAGCACAAAGGGTCAACGGGGTGCGCTACTACTCATGGAGCGGCACGTTGCCGGACTCCGAGAACGGAGCATGCAATGCGATGGACCCACTGCAGGGTTTCTGCCGGGCCTTTTCCGAGTATTTCATCACCGAAGCCGGGCAGAACGACGGCCTGGTGGGACGCTTCAGCTCGCACCTGGGCAAGGTCATTCGCTCTGACTATCCACTGGACCACATGGACGCCATCAACCAGACAGCCGGTTGCAGCCGCAAGGGTACAGACCCGGTGGAGCTTTACGTGCGCCACGCCGAACGCCTGCGCAAAGCCGGCCTTTGATCGACAGACTCAAGGTTTTGACGCATTTTTGACAACAACCGGTCAGTGATTCCGGTAGGCTCAACACCTTTAAAGCTATTGAAAGGAATTTTACCCATGGCCAAAGCCACTGCCCGCCACATCCTGGTTTCCAGCGAAGAGAAGTGCAACGAACTCAAGGCTCAGATCGAAGCCGGCGCCGATTTCGCTGAAGTCGCCAAGGCCAACTCCTCGTGCCCGTCCAGCCGTCAGGGCGGCGACCTGGGTTCGTTCGGTCCAGGCCAGATGGTCAAGGAATTCGACACCGTGGTATTCAGTGCCCCGATCAATGTGGTGCAGGGTCCGGTCAAGACCCAGTTCGGCTATCACCTGCTGGAAGTGACCAGCCGCCAGGACTGATCCCGGCTTATCGACATAACGGCCCGCCCTTCGGTGGGCCGTTGTGTTTGTGTCAGGCCAAGGGGCTAGCGATCAAGGCGTAGCTCGCGTACAAATCGTGGTCATCTATCACCCGGCTTTAAGGCTGACAATGCGACTGGCGTTCCCTTCACTGCTGTTCACTGCCGTGGTCCTGCTGACAGGTGCCGCCGGTGTGGATGCCACACCGCAACATGCCCTGACGGTGTATGGCGAACCAGCCAAGTACCCCCAGGGCTTCAGCCACTTCGCCTATACCAATCCCCAGGCCCCCAAAGGCGGCACCATGCGCCGCTCGGCCATCGAGATCGGCCATTTCGACCACGTCCTGCCCTACATCGACAAAGGCATCGGCGTCAGCCAGATCGATGGAATGCTGTATTCGCCGCTGGCTCAGCGCTCGCTGGACGAGCCCTACACCGTCTATGGCCTGGTGGCGCAGAAGATGGAACGCGCCGACGATGGCCTGTCCTTGCGCTTCTACCTCAATCCCAAGGCCCGGTTTGCCGATGGCAGGCCCATCACCGCCGAGGACGTGCGCTACACCTTCGAGCTGTTGATGACCCAGGGCAGCCTGCGGTATCGCACCCAGTTCGCCGCCGTCAAAGGCGTCGAAGTGGAATCCGAGCGCACCGTTCGCTTCGACTTCAAGAACAACGAGAACCGTACCCTGCCTCTGGACATCGCCACACTGCCGGTCTTTCCCGAGCACTGGTGGAAAACCCGCGATTTTGCCAGTGGAGGTGGCTACGAAGCCCCGCTGGGCAGTGGCCCCTATCGGGTGGGCCGGATCGACTCGGGACGCAGCATCACCTTCGAGCGCAACCCCGACTGGTGGGGCAAGGACCTGCCGGTCAGTCGCGGGCTCTACAATTTCGACCATTTCAGCATCGAGTATTTCGGCGATACCGATGTGGCGCGGCAGGTCTTGCGTGGCGGCGCTTATGACTACAATCGCGAGTTCTCCGCCACCGGTTATTCCATCGGCTATGACAGCCCAGCCCTGCATGACGGTCGCCTGCAAAAGGCCCACCTGGCCACCGAGGCTCCCCAAACGGCCCAAGGCTTCGTGTTCAACCTGCAAAAACCGCAGTTCCAGGATCGGCGTGTCCGCCAAGCCCTGGCCATGCTCTGGGATTTCGAGTGGAGCAACCGCCAGATGATGCGCAACCTCTATGTGCGCCAGCAGAGTTTTTTCTCCAACACCGACCTGGCCGCCCGGCAACTGCCCGATGCCGACGAACTGGCGATTCTCGAGCCGTTGCGCGGCAAAGTCCCAGAGGAAGTCTTCAGCCAGGTCTTCCACGCACCGAAAACCGACGGCAGCGGCGTGATCCGTGACAAACAACTGCAAGCCCTGGCACTGCTGCAACAGGCCGGCTGGAAACCCGACGGCGACCGCCTGGTCAATGCCGAGGGGGAAGCGCTGAGCTTCACGTTCCTGATCAGCCAGAACGGCCTCGACCGGCTATTGCTGCCCTACAAGCGCACCCTGGCACAGATCGGCATCGACATGAGCATCCGGCGCATCGACGCCTCCCAATACGTCAATCGCCTGATGAGTCGCGACTACGACATGATCATCACCGGCTATCCCGTCAGCACTTCGCCGGGCATGGAGCTCTATAACTATTTCGGCTCGGCGGCGGCCAACGATCCGGGCGCCAACAATTACATGGCCTTGCAGAATCCGGCCGTCGATGCCCTGATCGACGGACTGGTCAAAGCCACCACCCAGCGCGACATGCTCCGCCATGCCCACGCCCTGGACCGGGTGCTGCAATGGAATTACTACTGGATCCCCAACTACTACCCGCCGGGCAGTTCGACCGTCTGGTGGAACCGCTTTGGCAGACCCAAAGTGCAGGCCAGCAATGACGAAGCCATCGAAAGCTGGTGGGAAATGAGCACCACACCGCTGACCAACGAGCAGATGGCCGCCGAACGCCTCAAACGCGGCTCCCCTGGAGGGCGGCATTGATGTGGGCCTATATCGCGCGGCGCTTGCTGCTGATCATTCCGACGCTGGTCATCATCCTGTTGGTGAACTTCGTCATCGTGCAGGCCGCTCCGGGCGGGCCGGTGGAACAGGCCATCGCTCACCTGCAAGGCATCGGCGGCGCCAGTGTCGGCAGTTCGGGCACTGCCATGACCGGCAGTTCGCGAGCCAGTCGCGGCCTCGATCCACAGCTGATCAAGTACATTGAAAAACAATACGGCTTCGACAAACCGGCCCATGAGCGTTTGTGGTTGATGCTCAGCAGCTACGCCCGACTGGACTTCGGCAAGAGTTTCTTTCGCGGCGCCACGGTGACCGACCTGATCCTGGAGAAGATGCCGGTGACCATTTCCCTCGGGCTCTGGGCCACGCTGATCACCTACCTGGTGTCGATTCCCCTGGGCATCCGCAAGGCCGTGCGCCATGGCTCGGCCTTCGATGTGTGGAGCAGCACGGCGATCATCATCGGCTACGCCATGCCGGCATTTCTGTTCGCCATGTTCCTGATCGTGATGTTTGCCGGCGGCACGTCGTTGAACTGGTTTCCGGTGCGCGGGCTGGTGTCGGACAACTTCGAGTCGCTGTCGACACTGGGCAAGATCACCGATTATTTCTGGCACCTGGTCCTGCCGGTCACTTCGCTGGTGATTGGCGGTTTCGCCACCTTGACGATCCTGACCAAGAACTCGTTCCTCAACGAAATCACCCGCCAGTACGTGGTCACCGCGCGAGCCAAGGGTATGAGCGAACGACGCGTGCTGTATGGCCATGTGTTCCGCAATGCGATGCTGCTGGTGGTGTCAGGGATTCCCCAGGCGTTCATCAGCGTGTTTTTCGCCGGCTCCTTGCTGATCGAGGTGATCTTCTCCCTCGATGGCCTGGGACGCATGAGCTATGAAGCCGCGGTGTCCCGGGACTATCCGGTGGTGTTCGGTTCGCTGTTCATCTTCACGCTGTTCGGCTTGCTGATCAAACTCATCGGCGACCTGTGCTACACCCTGGTGGACCCGCGTATCGACTTCGCCGCGAGGAACGCCTGATGTTCAAGTTGTCACCCTTGGGCCGCCGGCGTTTTGAGCGTTTCAAGAAGAATCGCCGGGGTTGGTGGTCGCTGTGGCTGTTCATCGGCCTGTTCATGCTGACCCTGGGCGGCGAATTGATCGCCAACGACAAGCCGTTGCTGGTGAGTTACCAGGGGTCGCTGTATT
Organism: Pseudomonas sp. FG-3G; assembly: GCF_901007645.1. Lineage (NCBI taxonomy): Bacteria > Pseudomonadati > Pseudomonadota > Gammaproteobacteria > Pseudomonadales > Pseudomonadaceae > Pseudomonas > Pseudomonas sp. FG-3G. Next base: position 124,422 of record NZ_CAAKGZ010000018.1, on the reverse strand, counting down.
TCCCAGTGTTCAAGCGCTACACCGAACAGGAGTTTGGCGGGCAGTTGCCGTTCCAGGCCGATTACCGCAGCAGCTACGTGCAGGATCTGATCCACAAGGACGGCGGCTGGCTGTTGTTCCCGCCGATCCCGTTCAGCGACGACACACCCAACTACGACCTGAACCAGCCGACCCCAAGCCCGCCCTCGTCGGTGAACTGGCTGGGCACCGATGATCAGGCCCGGGACGTGCTGGCCCGGGTGATCTTCGGGGCACGGGTGTCGATTCTGTTCGCCCTGGCCCTGACGGCCATCAGCGCGCTGATCGGTATCAGCGCCGGTGCCTTGCAGGGGTATTACGGCGGCTGGGTGGACCTGCTGGGGCAACGCCTGCTGGAAGTCTGGTCCGGGCTGCCGGTGCTCTATCTGCTGATCATTCTGTCCGGCTTTGTCGAGCCGAATTTCTGGTGGCTGCTGGGAATCATGGCACTGTTTTCCTGGCTGGCCCTGGTGGATGTGGTGCGCGCCGAGTTCCTGCGCGGACGCAACCTTGAATACGTCAAAGCCGCCAGAGCCCTGGGCCTGTCCGACCGCAAGGTGATTGTGCGGCATATCCTGCCCAACGCGATGAACGCCACCCTGAGTTATCTGCCGTTCATCCTCACCGGGGCGATTTCCACCCTCACCGCCCTGGACTTCCTCGGCTTCGGCATGCCGGCGGGCAGCGCGTCGCTGGGCGAGTTGATCGGCCAGGGCAAACAGAACCTGCAAGCGCCGTGGCTGGGCCTGACGGCGTTCTTCACCCTGGCGCTGATTCTTTCTCTGCTGGTGTTCATTGGCGAGGCGTTGCGCGATGCATTCGACCCCCGATCCTGATCCACGGCCATGAAGCGGAACCCTGAGATGAGCGACAACCTGATCGAAATCCGCGACTTGAGCGTGGCCTTCAACGACCAAACCGTGGTGCGCAACCTGTGCCTGGATATCCGCCCCGGTGAATGCCTGGCCCTGGTGGGCGAGTCAGGCTCCGGCAAGTCGGTAACGGCCCATTCGATCCTGCAACTGCTGCCGCAAACCGGCAGCCGTACCACCGGCAGCATTCGCTATCGCGGCCAGGAACTGGTGGACGCCGAGGCCAGGGTCCTGCGCGAACTGCGCGGGGACCGGATCGCGATGATCTTCCAGGAGCCCATGACCTCGCTGAACCCGCTGCACAGCGTCGAAAAGCAGATTGGCGAAACCCTCATGCTGCACAAGGGCCTGGGCGGCAAGGCCGCGCGCCAGCGCATTCTGGAGTTGCTGGCCCTGGTGGGCATCCAGAAACCCACCGAACGCCTCAAGGCCTACCCGCATCAACTCTCCGGCGGCCAACGACAGCGGGTGATGATTGCCATGGCCCTGGCCTGCGAACCGGAACTGTTGATTGCCGACGAACCGACCACCGCGCTCGACGTGACGGTGCAGCGCAAGATTCTGCTGCTGCTCAAGTCCCTGCAGCAACGACTCGGCATGTCACTGCTGCTGATCAGCCACGACCTGAACCTGGTGCGCAGCATCGCGCAACGGGTGTGCGTGATGAAGGCCGGGGAAATCGTCGAACAGGCGCCGTGCGAAACGCTCTTCAGCGCGCCGAAGCATCCCTACAGCTGCGAGTTGCTGCACGCCGAACCGGAAGGCGAAGCCCTGCCCCGTGACGAACGCGAAGACGTCTTGCAAGTGCAGGATCTGCGCGTCAGCTTTGCCTTGGGCGGCGGGCTGTTCCGGCGCAAGGAATACCTGCGCGCCGTGGACGGCATCAGCTTGACGATCCAGCGCGGCAAGACCCTGGGCATCGTCGGTGAATCCGGTTCCGGCAAATCCACCCTCGGCCAGGCGATCCTGCGATTGATCGAATCCGAAGGCAGCATCCACTTCCAGGGACAAGCCCTCGATCATCTGTCGCAGAAAGACCTGCGACCGTGGCGCAAGCAGATGCAGGTGGTGTTCCAGGACCCGTTCGGCAGCCTCAGCCCTCGCATGTCGGTGCAGCAGATCATCAGTGAAGGCCTTGAGGTCCACAGCTCGTCCAGTTCCGAGCAGTGTGAAGCGCAGGTGATCCAGGCGCTGCAGGAAGTCGGCCTCGACCCGCAGAGCCGCCACCGCTACCCCCACGAATTCTCCGGTGGCCAGCGCCAACGCATCGCCATCGCCCGGGCATTGGTGCTCAAGCCGGCCCTGATTCTGCTGGACGAACCGACCTCAGCCCTGGACCGCACCGTGCAAAAGCAAGTGGTCGCCCTGCTCCGCCAGCTTCAGGAAAAGCATGGCCTGACTTACCTGTTCATCAGCCATGATCTGGCAGTGGTCCGCGCCCTGGCCCACGACATGATCGTGATCAAGGACGGTAAAGTGGTGGAGCACGGCGCCAGCCATGAGGTGTTCGACTCGCCCCAGCATCCCTACACCAAGGAGCTGTTGGCGGCGGCTCAACCGCAGTAATCCCGGGCTCGCTCAGGCACCACGTCGTTGATCCAGCGCTTGAGCGAATTCACCCATCACCTCCACAACCTGCTGCGCGCCTCGATGAATATCCAGAATGACAGTGCCGGCCTGGTTAGCCAGTTTCACGCCCTGCTCTGCCTTGAGCGTGCTCGATTGCATGCTGCTCACCGCTTGCCTGGCCAATTCACGGTTCTTGGCGACGACCTGAGTAATGGCCACGGTTGACTGACTTGTACGTCGCGCCAGATTGCGCACCTCATCGGCCACCACCGCGAAGCCGCGTCCCTGCTCCCCGGCGCGAGCCGCTTCGATGGCGGCATTGAGGGCAAGCAGATTGGTCTGTTCGGCAATGCCCCGGATGGCATCGACGATGCTGCCGATTTCCTCTGACTGCGCGCTAAGGGCACCTATCCCGGCTGACACCTGCTGAAGCTCATCGGCGATACTTTGCACCACCGTAACGGTTTGCTGAACCACACACGTGCCGAGCCGGGTTTGCTCATCGGTCTGCCGGGACGTCTCGAAAGCAAGTCCGGCCGCTTTTGATTCACTTTGGCGCTGCTCGACTTCGCGAGTGCTGTCAGTGGCGAACTTGACCACGCCATACAAGCGCCCCCGTGCATCGTAGAGAGGGTTGTAGGTAGCCTGCAGCCAGACAGTCGCGCCTCGATTGTCGACGCGCTCGAAAAGGCCGGTCCTGTATTCACCGCGATTGAGCCCGGCCCAGAAGCCACGATAAGCCTCACTCTGGACCTCGCTGGGTTTGCAGAAAATCCGGTGATGCTGGCCCCGAATTTCTTGCAGGCGGTACCCCATGACGTTCATGAAATTCTCGTTGGCATTCACGACCTGACCGCTCAGATCAAATTCGATAACCGCCATGGAGCGGTCGATCGCTTGCATGAAGCTGGTTTCGGCCTGGGCGCGCAACACCCGCTCGTTGATATCGCGAACGATCAAGATGATGCGCTGCACCTTTGCATGGTGATCCAGCACAGGAACGTAGTTTGCTTGCACCCACAACCAGCTTCCATCACGCCGCAAATGCAGGAATTGGCTGTCGGCAGAAGAGCCCTGCCCCAACTGCCGCCATAACGCTGAGCACTCGGCGCTGCGTGAATAGGCAGGCTCACAAAACATCGAATGATGCTGACCGAGGGTTTCGCTGAGTGAATACCCCATCATTTTCAAAAAAGCCGGGCTGACGTCGAGCACCTCGCCCGTCGGGGTGAACTCGATGATCGCCATGCATTGCTGCAAGGCCGTCCGTTCGGCTTCGAGAAAAGCCTGCCTGGCCTGGATTTCGTGCAAGGCGTCCTGATGCTTGCGAGTACGAATGAACATGGGTGGCGCTCCCGGAGGCGTGAATGCGTGGCTGTAGCCACACGAAGGCAGAGATGCCATCGCTAGATAGCTGCATTAAGCCACTATCGCAGGAAAACTTGTACAACTTTATGATTATGTATAACTATCAGAAGTCATACGGATCTCTATGGCACAGCCCAAGACATTCAGCACCAGCCCATTTTCCAATGCTTGCTGTCGCGCAACTCGCGCCAGTCGAGCAACGTCACACGAGCGCTGTATACAGCCTCAAGCTCAATCTGAATGGGTATCCCCTCCTCATCACAGAGCAGCTTGGTGACGAGAAAATGCTTTTCCCGATCAGTCGGCGCACAGGCCGTCCATTTGGAGAGCTGCAGCTTGCGAGGGTTGAATTTATTCATGAGCGCTCTCAGAAAAATGTACATATTAGTGAAAACTGTACAAGTTTATCAGACTGCCCACCACTGAGCAGATCCACTAAGGCTTAGGGCTTGCCATTGATATGCCACGGCAAAGAATGCGGGCGAAGTAGTGCTCGGCCGGCCCCTCCCGGCATAATGCCGCTCTTTGGCAACCCCTTTGATCGGAGGATGCCGGCAAATCCCACCTTCTGGAAATGCCCGATGAACCCCACCGAAAGCCTCAAGGATTACAAGCGCGTGCGCACGCTGGCGATCCGTTCGTTGTTCGAGATCATCGAACAGTCCAGCGAAGGCACGGTGATTGTCGACCGTGACGCAAACATCGTCTGGATGAACGAACGCTACGCCCGGCGCTTCGGCCTGAACTCGGCGCAAGAAGCCATCGGCCGGGCGTGCGAGAGCGTGATCCCCAGCAGCCTGCTGCGCGAAGTGGTACGTACTGGCCGACCGATTCTGTTGGACATGCAGGACACGCCCAAGGAGCCGCTGGTGGTGATGCGCCTGCCGATCCACGACAGCGCGGGCGCGGTGATCGGCGCCATCGGTTTTGCCCTGTTCGATGAATTGCGCAGTCTGTCGCCGATGCTCAAGCGCTACCTGAGCATGCAGGAGGAACTGGCCTCCACCCGCTCGCTGTTGCGGGCACGGCAGACTCGGTACAACTTCGCCCACTTCATCGGCACCAGCAGCGCCAGCCTGGAGGTCAAGCGTCGTGCCCGGCGCAGCGCCAGCGCCGATTCGCCGGTGCTGTTGCTCGGCGAAACCGGGACCGGCAAGGAACTGCTGGCCCAGGCAATCCACGGTGCTTCGCCGAGGGCGCACAAGGCGTTCGTCAGCATCAACAGCGCGGCGATCCCGGAGGCCCTGCTGGAAGCCGAGTTTTTCGGCACCGCCCCGGGCGCCTTCACCGGCGCCGACCGCAAAGGCCGCGCCGGCAAGCTGCAGATCGCCCAGGGCGGCACACTGTTCCTGGACGAAATCGGCGACATGCCACTGCCGCTGCAAAGCAAACTGCTGCGGGTCTTGCAGGAAAAAGAATACGAACCCGTGGGCTCCAACGAGGTGCTGCAAAGCGACGTGCGGATCATCGCTGCCACGTCCATGGATCTGGAAGCGGCGATCAAACGCGGAGAATTTCGCGCCGACCTGTATTACCGCCTCAATGTGTTGCCGATCCAGGTCCCTCCGCTGCGCGAACGCCTGGATGATTTGCCGGCCCTGAGCGAGGCGATCCTCGAAGAACTGCGCAGCCAGCACGAACTGGACCGCGACGCACTCGACCTGCTGGGGCAACACGCCTGGCCGGGCAACATCCGGGAGTTGCGCAATGTGCTGGAACGAACCGCGCTGCTCAGCGACGACCTGCTGCTCACTGCCGCCGATATTCGAGCGGCCATTGGGACTTTCACGCCGGTCACCCGGGCGTTGAATCCACATCAGGAACCGCTGCCGCAAGAAACCTTCAGCCAGGCCCGGGCACGATTCGACCGCCACTTGATCGAAACCACCCTCGCGCAATGCGGCGGCAAGGTAGTTGAAGCGGCCGAGCGGTTGGGGCTGGGGAGGTCGACCTTGTATAAGAAAATGGTGGCGCTGGGGATTGCCGAGTCTCAATAAAGAGACGCATATCTCTAGATATAGACAGCTCCTTTTGAGCGCTTCGCGCTCATCGCGAGCAGGCTAGCTCCCACAGTGGACCGTACTTTACTGACGAACTCGGTCAACCTGTGGGAGCGAGCCTGCTCGCGATGAGGCCAGCACAGCCCCTAAAAATCTCCAAACGGAGACAAAACCCTCGAACCACTCCCACCAAAATCAATAATTTCCTTATATTTCAATAAATTACATACCTGGCACAAAACTCGCTAAAGCCCTCCGCACCGCTTCACCACAAAAATAACAATCCAGGAGACACACCATGAGTGTGATCATTGCCTTGGCAGCCCTCACGCTGCTGATGGTGGCCGCCTACCGTGGCTACAGCGTTATCCTTTTTGCCCCCATCGCCGCCCTCGGCGCCGTCCTGCTCACTGACCCTTCCGCCGTCGCGCCTGCTTTCACCGGGGTGTTCATGGAGAAGATGGTCGGCTTCATCAAACTGTATTTCCCGGTGTTCCTGCTCGGCGCGGTGTTCGGCAAACTGATCGAGCTGTCGGGTTTCTCCCGCTCCATCGTCGCGGCGGCGATTCGCCTGCTGGGCACGCGCCAGGCCATGTTGGTGATCGTGCTGGTATGCGCCTTGCTGACCTATGGCGGCGTGTCGCTGTTCGTCGTGGTGTTCGCGGTGTATCCGTTCGCCGCCGAGATGTTCCGCCAGAGCAATATTCCCAAGCGGCTGATCCCAGCCACCATTGCCCTTGGCGCGTTCTCGTTCACCATGGACGCCCTGCCCGGCACACCGCAGATCCAGAACATCATCCCCAGCACCTTCTTCAACACCACCGCCTGGGCCGCGCCCTGGCTGGGTGTGATCGGCACGATCTTCGTGTTCAGCTTCGGCATGCTGTTCCTGCAACGCCAGCGCAACAAGGCCCAGCGCCTAGGCGAAGGCTACGGCACCGAACTGCGCAACGAGCCGGAGACTGCCGAAGACATCAAGCTGCCCAATCCCTGGCTCGCCATTTCGCCGCTGTTGGCGGTCGGGATCATGAACCTGCTGTTCACCCAGTGGATTCCCCAGTGGTATGGCAAGACCCACAGCCTGGCGCTGCCGGGCATGACCACACCGGTGACCAGCGACATCGCCAAGCTCACCGCGATCTGGGCCGTGCAGGCCGCGTTGCTGGTGGGCATTGTCCTGGTGCTGCTGTTCGCCTTCAGCACCATTCGCAGCAAGCTGGCCGAAGGCAGCAAGAGCGCGGTGGGCGGTGCGCTGCTGGCGGCAATGAACACCGCTTCGGAATACGGTTTTGGCGCGGTCATCGCGTCCTTGCCGGGTTTTCTGGTGCTGGCCGACTGGCTCAAAAACATCCCCAATCCACTGGTCAATGAAGCCGTGACCGTGACGCTGCTGGCGGGCATCACCGGTTCAGCCTCGGGCGGCATGAGCATCGCCCTGGCAGCGATGTCCGAAACGTTCATCAGCGCCGCCAACGCCGCCAACATTCCCCTGGAAGTGCTGCACCGGGTCGCGTCCATGGCCAGCGGCGGCATGGACACCCTGCCCCACAACGGCGCAGTGATCACCCTGCTGGCGGTGACCGGTCTGACCCACCGTGAAGCCTACAAAGACATTTTCTGCATTACGCTGATCAAGACCCTCGCGGTGTTCTTCGTGATCGCTGTGTTCTACGCCACTGGCATTGTGTGAGGCTCCCCATGACAACCCCTCTTTCGGGCAAGACCGCCCTGGTCACCGGCTCTACCAGCGGCATCGGCCTGGGCATCGCCCTGAGCCTTGCCAAGGCCGGCGCCAACCTGATCCTCAACGGCTTCGGCGATGCCTCGACGGTGATCGCCGAGGTGAAACAGTTCGGCGGCAAGGTCGGCCATCATCCGGCCGATGTCAGTGATCCGGCGCAGATCGCCGACATGCTCGCTTACGCCGAACGGGAGTTCGGCGGCGTGGACATTCTGGTGAACAACGCCGGTATCCAGCATGTGGCCGCCGTGGAAGATTTTCCGGTGGAGCGCTGGGACTCGATCATCGCCATCAACCTGTCCTCGGTGTTCCATGCCACGCGCTTGAGCCTGCCGGGCATGCGCGCCAAGGGCTGGGGGCGGATCATCAACATTGCCTCGGTGCACGGCCAGGTCGGCTCGGTGGGCAAGGCCGCCTACGTCGCGGCCAAACACGGGGTGATCGGTCTGACCAAAGTGGTCGGCCTGGAAACCGCCACCAGTAACGTGACGTGCAACGCCATCTGCCCTGGCTGGGTGCTGACACCGCTGGTGCAGAAACAGATCGACGACCGCATTGCCACGGGCATCGACCCGCAACAGGCACAGCATGACCTGCTGGCCGAAAAACAGCCTTCCCTGGAATTCGTCACCCCGCCGCAACTGGGGGAACTGGTGCTGTTTCTGTGCAGCGAAGCCGGCAGCCAGGTACGCGGCGCGGCGTGGAATATTGATGGTGGGTGGCTGGCTCAGTAAATCGCTTGCGATCCCTTGTGGCGAGGGGACTTATCTGTGGGAGCAAGGCTTGCCCGCGATGGCCGCACCGCGGTTTAACAGCTAAACCGCGTTTTCGTTCATCGCAGGCAAGCCTTGCTCCCACAAGTCGGGGATAAATCCCCTCGCCACATGATTGGGTCGCTCTATAGTTCGTGTGTACATAAAAGAAAAAGAGGCACCCCATGTCCGACATCCTCTGGCAACCCACCCCCGATCGCATCGCCCAGTCACGCATGGACGCCTTTCGCCGGTTCATCAACGAACGGCATCAGCTGCAACTGAGCGATTATCCGGCGCTGCACGCCTGGAGCATCGACCAGCGTGAAGCCTTCTGGCAGGCCATCGTCGACTTCTTCGAGATCCGTTTTCACCAGGCGCCCAGCGATGTGCTGGTCGAAGGTGAGCAAATGCCCAGCGCCCGGTGGTTTCCCGGGGCGACACTGAATTTTGCCGAACACCTGCTGCGCCGGCGCGATGACGCCGTGGCCGTGGTTGCCCTCGACGAAAGTGGCGGGCAAGAACAACTGACCTGGGCCGAACTTGCCGCCCACGTCGCTGGCCTGCAAAAAAGCCTGCAAGCGGCAGGTGTGAGCAAGGGCGACCGGGTAGCCGCGTGCATGCCCAACACCTGGCAGACCCTGGTGGGCATGCTCGCCACCACCAGCCTGGGGGCGATCTGGTCGTGCTCCTCGCCTGACTTCGGCACCCACGGGGTCATCGACCGGTTCGGCCAGATCGAGCCCAAGTTGCTGATTACCTGCGCCGGTTACCGCTACGCCGGGAAGGTCATCGACCAGCGAGCCAAGGTCAACGAAATCCTCGAGCGCCTGCCTTCGCTGCAGCAATTGATCATCCTGCCCTACGCATGCCCTGACGCCCGCGCCGAAGACTTCAAGACAACGGCCAGCGTCGCGTTGTGGAGCGACTTCTACCGCTGTGGCGGCGAACCGGCGTTCGTTGACGTGCCGTTCGATCATCCGCTGTACATCCTCTATTCCAGTGGCACCACCGGCGTGCCGAAGTGCATCGTCCACAGCACCGGCGGCGTGCTGTTGCAACACCTCAAGGAACATGGCCTGCATGTGGACCTCGGCCCCGAAGATCGCCTGTTCTACTACACCACGTGTGGCTGGATGATGTGGAACTGGCTGGTGTCGGCCCTCGCCGTCGGCAGTGCGGTGGTGCTCTACGACGGCTCGCCCTTTCACCCTGGTCCCGAGCGCCTGCTGGACCTGATCGACCAGCAGCGCATCAGCGTATTCGGCACCAGCCCCAAATACCTGGCGGCCCTGGAAAGCCAGGGTTTGAAACCGCGACAGACCCATGACCTGGGCAGCCTGAAAACCATCCTGTCCACCGGCTCGGCCCTGGCGCCCCATAGCTACGACTACGTGTATCGCGACTTCAAGACCCAGGTGTGCCTGGCCTCGATGTCCGGTGGCACCGACATTGTGTCGTGCTTCGTCAATGGCAATCCGTTGTCCGCCGTTCGCCGTGGCGAGATGCAGGGCAAGAGCCTGGGCATGGCGGTGCAGGTCTGGAACGAGGCAGGCCAGGCGGTCATCGGTGAGAAGGGTGAACTGGTCTGCACCCGGCACTTCCCGGCCATGCCCATTGGCCTGTGGAATGATCCGCAGCAGGAAAAGCTAAGGGCCTCCTACTTCAGCCAGTTCCCCGGTGTGTGGGCCCAGGGGGACTACGCCGAGGAACTGCCTCACGGCGGTTTCTTGATCCACGGGCGTTCGGATGCAGTGCTCAACCCCGGTGGCGTGCGCATCGGCACGGCGGAAATCTATCGGCAGGTGGAAAAGGTCGAGCAGGTGCTGGACAGCGTTGCCATCGGCCAGCAATGGCAGGGTGATGTGCGCGTGGTGCTGTTTGTGCGCCTGCGCGACGGCGTGACCCTGGATGAGGCCCTGGAGCAACAGATCCGCCAGGTGATCCGCGCCAATACCACGCCGCGTCATGTGCCGGCGAAGATCCTGGCAGTCAGCGACATCCCGCGGACCATCAGCGGCAAGGTGGTGGAACTGGCGGTGCGCAACGTGGTGCATGGGCAGGTGGTGAAAAACACCGATGCCCTGGCCAATCCCGAAGCGCTGGAGCAGTTCAGGGATCGGCTGGAACTGACCACCTGAGGTTAAAGCCTTATGGGCCATCTGGCCTCATCGCGAGCGGGCTCGCTCCCACATTGGTCGGTGGTGAACACAGGATTGGCAATCACCATCGATTCCCTGTGGGAGCGAGCCTGCTCGCGATGAACGACAACGCGGTAGCCTGTAGAACCATCAATCCATCAACCCCCACTCACCCGCCGCCGGATCGGCCGGGGGCACCGCTGCCCCCGACTCGGCATGCAACTTCAGGCGCAACCGCAGGTTGTTCGCCGAGTCGGCGTTTTTCAGGGCTTCCTCCTCATCGATAGCACCCTCCACCACCAGGTTGTACAGGGCGTGATCGAAGGTTTGCATCCCGAGTTCTTCTGACTTTTCCATGATGCCCTTGAGCTCACCGAACTCATTGCGGCGGATCAGGTCGGCCACCGTGGGCGAGCCCAGCATGACCTCCACCGCGGCCCGGCGCTGGCCGGTGCGAGTGCGCACCAGGCGTTGCGACACGAACGCCTTGAGGTTGTTGCCCAGATCATTGAGCAGCTGCGGCCGGCGTTCTTCCGGGAAGAAATTGATCACCCGGTCCAGCGCCTGGTTGGCATTGTGAGCATGCAGGGTGGAGATCACCAGGTGCCCGGTGTCGGCGAATGCCAGGGCATGCTCCATGGTTTCGCGATCACGAATTTCGCCGATCAGCACCACGTCCGGTGCCTGGCGCAAGGTGTTCTTCAGGGCGGCATGAAAGCTGCGGGTGTCGACACCGACTTCCCGTTGATTGATGATCGATTTCTTGTGTCGATGGATATACTCCACCGGGTCTTCGATGGTGATGATATGGCCGCTGCTGTTGCGATTACGGTAATCGATCAGCGCCGCCAGGGAAGTCGACTTGCCCGACCCTGTCGCGCCGACGAACAGCATCAGCCCCTGTTTCTGCATGATGGTGTCCAGCAACACATTTGGCAGTTTCAGGTCCTCGAACCGCGGGATGTCGAGCTTGACGTTGCGGATCACCATGGACACGTCATTGCGCTGCTTGAAGATATTGACGCGAAACCGCCCGACCCCAGCCAGGGAGATAGCCAGGTTCATTTCCAGTTCTCGATCGAACTCAAGCCGCTGTTCGGCGTCCATCAAAGACTCGGCGAGCCCGGCGATGTCGCCCACCTTGAAGGGCTGGTTGCTCAAGGGTTTGAGCACCCCCTCGAAACGCGCGCACGGCGGCGCACCGGTGGACATATAGAGGTCGGAGCCATCCTGGCTCGCCAGGATGCGTAACAAGGGATCGATTTCCATGGCCTGATTGACTTCCGCGAGACTTCAATGAAACAAGCTGACCCGATGAGCAAACCTTTCAGACCAACCCGCGCTTACCTTCTTCAGAGGATAGTAGACACCGTGACTGCGACACGATTTGCAGGGCTAGCGTGATGAACGCAACACCCGCCGGCATTGACGTACAGAGCCTGTTGGCCCGACGTGACTGGGCCAACAGCCCGCTGGGCACTGCCCAAACCTGGCCCCAGAGCCTGCGTACCGCCCTGGACATCGTGCTCCACTCGCCGCTGCCGATGTCCGTGCTGTGGGGGCCACAGCTGATTCATTTCTACAACGACGCCTTTACCCGACTGACGGGCGACAAACACCCCCAGGCGTTCGGCCAGCCGACCCATTCAGCATGGCCCGAACTCGAAGATCTGAGCGGGCCGATTTATCACCGCGTGTTGCAAGGCCACATGCACACCTGTCGCGATCAGCAATGGCGAGTGCCCTTCGCCGGCCGCCTCTGCGATGTCTGGCTGGACCTGACCTACAGCCCCGTGCGCGATGAAGACGGCGCCGTGGCCGGTATTCTGGTCACAGCCATCGAGACCGGTGAACGACGACGCCTGGCCCTGGAGTTCGAGCGACGCTCAGAAGCCAGCCTCAAGGCCCAGCAGGAAAGCGAGGAACGCCTGCAACTGGCCCTGGCCGCTGCCGATACGCTAGGCACCTGGGATTGGGACATCAGCGAAGACCGCTTTGTTGCCGACGAGCACTTCGCGGTGCTGCATGGCGTCGACCCGAACCTGTCGCGCCAGTTGCCCATCAGCGCTTACCTTGAAGGCGTGCATCCCCAGGACCGGGCCATGGTCACCCGCAGCATCAAGCATTGCATCACCCACAGCACTGAATACGCCGAGGAGTACCGTCTCCTGCGGCCTGACGGCGAACTGCGCTGGGTGTTCGTGCGCGGTCGCTGCTACAAGGATCGCCATGGCCGGCCCAAACGCTTTCTCGGCGCGGCCCTGGACCTGACCGAGCGCAAGCGTACCGAGCAGGCCCTGCGCCAGAGCCAGACCGAACTGCAACTGATCATCAACGCCATGCCGATCCTTATCAGCTATGTGGACCGGGAAGAACGTTTTCGCCTCAACAACAGCGCCTATCTGGATTGGTATGGCCTGACGCCCCAAGAGCTATATGGCAAGACAATTCGCGAAGTGCTCGGCGATTCAGCCTACGCCGCCCGCGCCGAGCAGATCGCCGACGCCCTGGCAGGCAAGCCGTGCAGCTTCACCGTGCAATCGGATCACCGCGACGGCCGTCCCCGCCATGCCTTGATCAACTACCTGCCGCGCCGTGGGGCCGATGGTGCGGTGAACGGTTTCTACATCTTTGTGATCGACGAGACCGAGCGCAAGAAAACTGAAGAGGCCCTGCGCAACCTCAACGAGACGCTCGAAGAACGCGTCATCGCCCGCACCCAGCAACTGGCCGAAGCCAACCACCGCCTGCAAAACGAGATGTTCGAACGCGAACGTGCCGAGGAGGCGCTGCGCCACGCCCAGAAGATGGAGGCCGTGGGTCAGCTCACCGGCGGCATTGCCCATGACTTCAACAACATGCTCACCGGCATCCTCGGCAGCCTCGACCTGATGCAACGCTACATCGCCAGCGGCCGCATCGCCGAGATCGGTCGTTTCACCGAAGCGGCCGTGTCCTCGGCCAACCGTGCGGCGGCCCTGACCCACCGCCTGCTGGCGTTTTCCCGACGCCAGTCGCTGGACCGCAAACCGCTGGACCCCAATGACCTGGTGCGTTCACTTGAAGACTTGCTGAGCCGAACCACCGGCGATCACATCGTGCTGCGCCTGCAGTTGGCCGATGAACTGTGGCCGGTCAGCACCGATGCCAGCCAGTTGGAAAACGCCCTGCTCAATCTGGTGATCAACGCTCGGGACGCCATGCCCGAGGGGGGCGAGTTGACCATCGAAACCGCCAACGTCTACCTCGACGGGAATGACCTCAGTGCCCTGGAACCGGTCAAGGCCGGTGACTACGTGATGATTGCCGTCAGCGACAATGGCAGCGGCATGACCCCATCCGTGCTGGCCAAGGCCTTTGATCCGTTCTTCACCACCAAACCCATCGGCCAGGGCACCGGTTTGGGCTTGTCGATGATCTACGGGTTTGCCCAACAGTCGGGTGGCCTGCTGAGCCTGGACAGTGTGCCGGACCAGGGCACGCGGGTGCAGTTGTACCTGCCGCGGCTGTACGTCGCGTCTGTCCAGCAGACTGCGGCGCCGGTAGCGCTGGATGCACCGGCCGCCGTCGCCGGTGAAACCGTGTTGCTGGTCGAAGACGAACCGGCCGTGCGCATGCTGGTGCTCGATCTGCTCGACGCCCTGGGTTACACCACCCTTCAAGCCCAGGACGCCAAGGCTGCCCTTGGGCTACTGGAGTCCAGCCAGCGCATCGACTTGCTGGTGACCGATGTCGGCCTGCCAGGCATGAATGGCCGGCAACTGGCGGAAATCGCCCGTCAGCATCGGCCCGATCTGAAGGTGCTGTTCATGACCGGTTATGCGCAGAAGGCCACCGAGCGCCAGGGCTTTCTCGAGCAGGGCATGGATATGGTTGCCAAGCCCTTCAGCCTCGATCTGCTGGCGAACAAGATTCGGACGATGATCAACCATGACGCCTGACTTGAGGCATAATCGCCGCCCCGTCGCACCGTTCAGGTCACTGCTGCAATGAAAGCCCAAGCCCGCCATATCCTGGTGAAAACCGCCGAAGAAGCCGAACAGCTCAAGCAACGCATCGCCAAAGGCGAAGCCTTCGATGTACTGGCCAAGAAATACTCCACCTGCCCCTCGGGCAAACGCGGCGGTGATCTGGGTGAAGTGCGGCCCGGGCAGATGGTCGGTGCGATCGACGCGGTAATCTTCAAAAAGCCCCTGCGGGTGGTGCATGGGCCGATCAAGAGCAAGTTCGGCTATCACCTGGTGCAGGTGTTCTACCGGGACTAATGATCGAGCCCGCTCCCACAGGTGCTTCGCGGCCCCTTCAGTCCTTGGGCATCAACGCCCCCGGCACCTGGATGACCCGGCTCGCCAACAGATGTCCAGCCTCGGCGGCCTCCACCGGGCTGCCACCGAGCAGGCGGCTTGCCAGGTAAGCAGCACTGAATGAATCCCCCGCCGCCGTCGTGTCCACCACCCGCTCCACTCGCTGGGCCGGAATCTCGAAAGACTCACCATCACAACAGATCAGACAGGGCTCGGCACCGCGCTTGAGCACCACTTCCGACGTGCCCAACTGCGCGTACGCGGCGAACACCTCAGCGCTGTCGGCATAACCGAACAGCGCCTGCTCGTCGTCCACCGTCAGCAGCGCCAGCTCCACGTAAGGCAATACACTGCGATAGGCCGCACGGGCTGCATCCACTGATGCCCAGAGCCTTGGCCGGTAGTTATTGTCGAACACCACCTCGGCCCCGCGCCGGCGGGCCTGGATCAGGGTTTCGATGAGCTTGCCACGACCTTGCTCACCGAGCACGGCCAGGGTGATGCCGCTGAAGTACAGCACGTCGTAATCCGGCAGCGCCGCCAGGATCGGTGCGGCGGCCGGGGTGGTGAAGCAATCACGCACCGCCGCCTCATTGCGCCAGTACAAAAACCGCCGCTCACCCGCCGCGTCGGTCTGGATGCAATACAAACCCGGCAAACGACCGGGCAGGCGCTGGACCCGATCCAGGCCGATATTTTCGGCGGCCCAGCTCTGGCACATGGCATCGCTGAAACTGTCGTCGCCCAAGGCGGTAACGTAATCCACCGCGCCCTTGTCACCCAGGGCGCGGGACAGGTACACAGCGGTGTTCAGGGTGTCGCCGCCGAAGCTTTGTTGCAGACTGCCATCGGCGCGCTGCTGCAGTTCGATCATGCACTCGCCGATCAGGGCGATGCGAGGTTTTGGGTTGGGGTAGCTCATGGGCGATCCTGATATTTCGATAGTGTCTGCCAGGCCGCTATCGCGAGCAGGCTCGCTCCCACAGGGGATATTGGTGAACATAAATCCTCTGTTCACAACCGCCCCCACTGTGGGAGCGAGCCTGCTCGCGATAGCCGCGACTCGGTTTCAAGGCTAGAAACAAGTCTCCATGCTCTCGACCACCCGCAACTGCTCATCCACCAGGCACGCCACCCGCCACTTGTCGAAAGTCAGGCACGGATGCGACGTACCGAACGAGATGATGTCGCCTACCCGCAGTTCCACCCCGGTCGCCACCGTCATGAACGCATGCTGGTCCATCACCGCCGTCACCTTGCAGCCGGCCAGGTCCTGCCCCGCTATGGAGTCGGAGCCGGGTTGGTAACGCTTGAGCGGCACCGGCAGCCCGGCGTCATAGGCCACGTCGCGTTTACCCAGGGCGATCACCGCAAAGCCGGGTTCAGGCAGCGATTGCACGTGGGCCCAGACTTCCAGGGCCGGGCGCAGACCTTCGTGCAGGTCGCTACGCCGTTCCAGCACGCAGCACTGGGCCTCTTTGTAGATGCCATGGTCATGGGCCACGTAACTGCCAGGACGCAGCACACTGAGGAAACGTCCGTGGGCGTTCCGCGCCTCGAAAGACTCGGCAATCAGGTCGTACCAGGCTGAACCCGAGGCGGTGATGATCGGCTTGTCGATGGCGAACGCACCGTTGTCCTGCAGTTGCACCGCCAGCCCCACCAGGGATGCGGCAAACGCACGGATGCCACTGATGGCGTGGTCACCATGGATCACGCCTTCGTAGCCTTCGATACCGGTCAGCGCCAGCGCCGGTTGCGCCCCGATCGCCTCAGCCAGGGCCAGCACCTCGGCCTCGGTCCGGCAGCCACACCGGCCACCCACCACACCGTATTCGATCATCACGTTCAACTTCGCACCGCGAGAGGCAAAGAACGCGCCCAGCTCGGCAACGTTGTCGGGATGGTCGACCATGCAATGGAATTCGAACGCGGGATCTGCCAGCAGATCCGCGATCAGCGCCATGTTTGGCGTGCCCACCAGTTGGTTGGCCATCAGCACCCGGCGCACGCCATGGGCGTAAGCGGCACGGGTCTGCACTGCCGTGGCCAGGGTCAGTCCCCAGGCGCCGGCCTCGAGTTGGCGGCGAAACAGCGCCGGGGTCATGCTGGTCTTGCCGTGGGGCGCCAGTTCGGCACCACTGTCCGTGACGAATTTTTGCATCCAGCCAATGTTGTGCTCCAACGCTTGGCGATGCAAAACCAGCGCCGGCAGGCTGATGTCGCGCAGCAGGTGATCGCCCGCTTGGGCGGCCCCCTTCTCCACGGCAGCGTTATGAATGGCAGAAGACATGTTCACACTCCTCACACAGCCGCGGCTGTCTATTCATTGATGCGACGGGCCAGGTTGTTGGCGCTTTCGATCAGCACCCGGCGGTAGTCGGCGTAGTTGTTCTTGGCGTCGGCCCGTGGGGCGACGATGCACAGGGTCGCGATGGCCACGCCATTGGCGTCTTTGACCGGCGCGGCGAAGCAGTGGGTGAAGGTGTCGGCCACACTGTCGAAGGAGAAAAATCCATCGAGCCCGGCCTGGCGGATCTCCGCGAGAAACCGCTCCAGGGGCAGGCGCTCGCCGTCCGGCAGGATGAAGTCGTCGGGGTCGATCAGGTCGACGATCTGCTGGTCACTCAGATGCGCCAGCAGCAGGCGTCCGGATGCGGTCCAGGGAATCGGCGCGTTCTCGCCGATGTCCGAGGAAATGCGAAAATGCCGCTCCCCCTCCTTCATCAGTGCCACCGTGTATTTGCGCCCGTTGAGCAGGCACATCTGGGCGGTTTCCCGGGTCTGGCTGACGATTTCCTGCAAGGCGTGATCGGCCTCGCGACTCAGGTCGAAATGCCGCAGGTGCGCTTGCCCGAGAAAGTACAACTGGCGGCCCAGGTAGACGTGGCCGTCCTTGCCCACCGGCTCCAGGATGCGTCGCTCCAGCAGCGACGCCACCAGTTCGTAGACCGTGGACTTGGGGCTGCCGATGCCGCTGGCGATGTCATTGGGGCGCAACGGCTGGCCGATTTCCTTGAGGAAATCGAGGATATCGAACGCCCGGTCCAACCCTCGGGCCCGGCGTTTGATGGTGTCTTCGGTCATGTCTTGGGTTCCCATTCAATTGGCCGGGAGTTTAACCAGAGTGCTGCACCGCCTGATAGATTGCTATCGCAGGCAAGCCTTGCTCCCACAGGAGTTTGCATTGCCTTGTGGGAGCAAGGCGTGCCCGCGATGAGTCCTCAGTGACTCAAGCCTTTTTCTTGTAGGCGATGCAATCAATCTCAACCTTGCAATCAACCATCATGTTCGCTTGCACACAAGCCCTGGCAGGGGCATGTTCGGGGCTGAAGTATTCACCAAATACTTTGTTGAAACTCCAGAAATCCCGCGGATCTTCCAGCCATACGCCGCAGCGCACCACATCTTCAAGGCCGTATCCAGCTTCTTCAAGAATCGCGATCAGATTCTTCATCGTCTGGTGGGTCTGCTCGACGATCCCGCCGACAATAATCTCGCCGTTGACCGCCGGCACCTGACCGGACACGTGCAGCCAGCCGTCGGCCTCAACGGCTCGGGCGAAGGGCCGTGGCTGACCGCCGCCTGCGGTGCTGCCGGTGCCGTAGCGCGTAATGCTCATGGGTGTTTCTCCTTGCCTGTATCAATCAGAGGTTCAATAAAATTAAAAACGGGTGTTCTTGAGAAACTCAGCCAGTCGTGGCGACTGTGGCCGTTCGAACAGTTCTTTCGGTGGGCCCTGTTCTTCGATGCGGCCCTGGTTCATGAACACGATCTTGTCGGACACCTCGAAGGCAAAACGCATTTCGTGGGTCACCAGCAGCATGGTCATGCCGTCTTCGGCCAGTCCCTTGATCACGTTCAGCACCTCACCCACCAATTCCGGGTCCAGGGCCGAGGTCACTTCATCGAACAGCATCAGGCTGGGGTTCATGGCAATCGCCCGAGCGATCGCCACACGCTGCTGCTGACCGCCGGACAACTGACCGGGAAAATGATTGCGCCGTTCCAGCAAGCCGACCCGCTCCAGCCATTTCTCGGCCAGGGCCACGGCTTCGTCCTTGGGTAGCTTTTTCACCTTGAGCAGGCCCAGGGTGACGTTCTGCAACGCCGTCAAATGCGGGAACAGGTTGAATTGCTGGAAGGCCATGCCGGTCATGGCCCGGTGCCGGGCGATGACTTTTTCCGGGTGGCGCACGCGCTTGCCGCCCACCTCGTCATAGCCGATGGCCTCGCCATCGAGCACGATCTGCCCGCCCTGGAACTCCTCAAGCATGTTCACGCAACGCAGCAACGTGGTTTTGCCCGAGCCGCTGGAGCCGATCAGGGTGACGACATTGCCGCGCTGCATGCTCAGGTCCACGCCCTTGAGCACTTCCACCGGGCCGTATTGTTTGCGCAGACCGCGAATGTCCAGCAGCGGTTGAGCATTGGTAGAGGTCGAAACATCAGTCATGGCAAGGCCACCCGCTTTTCAATGTGCCGCCCGAGCAATTCGATGGCGTAGTTGATGATGAAAAAGAGAAAACCGGCGAACAGGTAAAACTCCAGGGTCATGAAGGTCCGGGCGATGATCTGCTGAGTGCTGAGCAGCAGTTCGGCAACGCCGATCACCGACAACAGGGTCGAAGCCTTGACGATTTCGGTGGAGGAATTGACCCAGGTCGGCAAGATCTGCCGCAGTGCCTGGGGCAACAGCACGTAACCCAGCGCCTGGAAAAACGTCAGGCCGATGGCCTGGCTTGCCTCCATCTGCCCACGGGGCAAGGCCTGCAAGGCCCCGCGCACGATCTCGGCCACATGGGAGCCGCAAAACAGTGTCAGGCCCAAGGCACCAGCCTCGAATGCGCCGATTTGCCAGCCCAGGGCCGGGGCCATGTAGAAACAGGCCAGCACCAACACAAACACCGGAGTGCCGCGAATCACGTCGACGTAGAAACGAAACGGCGCGCGCATCCAGAAGCGACCGTAAGTCAGCACCAGCCCGGCGAACAGGCCGATCAGCGTGCCTAACAAAATCGCCAGTACCGAGCACTGCACGCTGGTCAGGAACCCGGCCCACAGCGTCTCCCGGGCGACCCACAACTCATGCAACCAACTGGGGGATTCGTACATGGAACACTCCTAACGGCGGATCGCCAGACGCTGCTCGAAATAACGCAGCAGCATGGCAATGAGGTAACAGGCCGCGACATACAGGGCCGTGGTCACCAGCCAGGTTTCGATCACCCGGTAGCTCTCCACGTTGATCTTGCGGGCGTAATAAGTCAGCTCCGGCACAGCGATCGCTGCCGCCAGTGAGGTGTCCTTGAACAGCGAAATGAAGTTGTTCGACAACGCCGGCAACACGTTGCGCAGCATCACCGGCACGGTGACGTAGGCCTTCACTTGCCACTCGCCCAAACCGATGGCCAGCCCCGCTTCACGCTGGCCCTTGTGAATGCTCAGCAGCCCGCCGCGGAACACTTCGGTCAGGTAGGCCCCGGCGTACAGCGAGAGCGTGATGACGAACGAGGGAATTTTGTCCAGGCGAATACCCAGGCTTGGCAAGGCGAAGTAGATCAGCAGGATCAGCACCAGGATCGGCGTATTGCGGATCACCGTGACATACACCGAGGCCAGCACCCGCAACACGCGGTGCTTGCTCAGCAGCGCGAACGCCATCAGCAGGCCGATCACGCAACCGATGGCGATCGACACCAGCGCCAGGGAAAGCCCCAGGCCGAGCCCCGCCAGCAAGGTGTCGAAATCGCGCCAGACGGCGGCAAAGTTCAACTGATAATTCATGGTCGGCAGTACCTTCAACGGGGCGCCCTCAAGGGCGCCCCGGGCTCACGGGATCATTTGAATTCGACGGGGAAACCGATGGCCGGCGACGGCAACTCGACGCCGAACCATTGCTTGAACGATGCCGCATAGGTGGGGAATTCCACGCCGGTCATGGCTTCATGCAGGGTGGTGTTGACGAAGTTCAGCCAGTCCTGGTCGCCGCGCTTGACCGCGCAGGCATAAGTTTGCGGGCTCCAGGCGTAGGCCGGGCTGCGGTAGCGACCAGGGTTCTGCACCATCAGGTACTTGACCGAAGACTGGTCGGTGGCAGCGGCATCGGCACGGCCGGAGTTCACCGCCTGATACATCAGATCAACACTGTCGTACTGGTCGACCTTGGCCTTGGGCAGCGCCTGGTGCACCAATTCCTCGGCGTAGACGTTCTGCAGCACAGCCACGGTGACGTCATCGCCGGCGGCCTTGAGGTCTTCGATTTCCTTGTACTTGCTGTTGGCCGGCAGCAGCAGGCCCACGCCTTCGCGGTAATACGGCAGGGTGAACGCCACTTGCTGGGCACGACTGGCGGTGACGGTGATGAACTGGCAGCTCATGTCGACCTTGTCGGTCAACAGGTTCGGAATGCGTGCATCGGACGACTGCACCACAAACTCGACTTTCTCCGGGTCATTGAACAGACCCTTGGCCACCATTCGTGCGATGTCGATATCAAAACCCTGCAACTTGCCATCCGCTCCCTGGAAGTGCCACGGCGCATTGGTGCTGCCCGTGCCCACGATCAATTTCCCGCGCTGCAGCACGCTATCGAGCTTGCTGTCCGCCGCCTGAGCGACACCCATGGCAGCCGTCGTGGCCGCGAAGATAAAAACACACGCTTTGAACAAGGAAGGTCGGCGATGCATGGCAAGCACTCCTGAGTCAGTTTATTCCGCTATACCGGAACTTAGTATGTAACAACGGAATAGACAGCAGAAAGTGTGCCACAGGCATGCGGTGTATGGATAAGGAAAATGGAAAACCAATGAAATCAAAAGGATGGCACGCCCAGACGTTTCAATAGGAACGCGGGCATCTGCGCAGGGACTGCTACTGTTGGCTACAGCTTCGGGTAGCAAGGCCCCAGACAGGGAGCAAGTGAGGCTTTTGCGCACCAAAAGGGAGCCGTTCAACTGTCAACTCTGACAGTAGCGATGCCCGGCCGTGTTGCTTATGGTTGCAAACACCCTATCGATGAAGGGAAACCCGCCATGAGTTCGTTCATCACCCACATCGCCTCATCAAAGGACTACCGCACGGCTCTCAAGACCTGGCGCCCGGTAGTCTTCTATTTCGGCCACCCCTACTGCTACGCCTGTAGCTGGGCCGAGCCGCTGTTTTGCAGCGTTGCCGAGACATTCAAGGATCGGGCGGTGATCTACAAATTGAGTACCAGCGAATCGCCCCGACACCCGGACGTTACCGGGACACCCACGGTGCTGTTTTATAAGGATGGGAAGTTACGCCGCAAGCTCAAGGGCGTCGGTGATCAGGCCTCGCTGACCCAGAACTTTGCCGAACACATCGGCCGAACCAAACCCAGACGGCCGCGTCGTTCGCCTCGCCGTGACTTGCACTGGTTGCACGAGCAACTGCGAACCTTGTGCCTGGTCTCTCGGGCACGGGGACTCCAAAGGTTGCGGCGAGGAAAGCCGGGCGCCTACCGCTTGGCCGCCTCGTCATAAACCTGACCGCGCTCGCGCTTACCAACCGCAATCACTGTAACAACTAGCAAATCATCTACCACTCGGTAAACCAATCGATAGCCGGCGCTACGTAACTTGATTTTATAGGCGTTGCCCAGCCCATGCAGACGGTCTGCCTGGACATGCGGATTCACCAGTCGCTCCTCGAGCTTTTTCTTGAATTGCTCTTTGAGTGTTGCACCCAGTTTTGCCATTCCTTCCAGGCTTTATCAGAAAATTCCAACTCATAGGTCATCAAGAGAAACCTTTATCGTTGGATCATTTTCACGCTCGCGGCAAAGAGCAACCAGCTCCAGATCTTCAAGCCGATCCATCATGGCTTCATATTCTCGAGCGGGGACGCAATAAAATGCCGGCTCATTGCGGTTGAGGATTGCTACGGATAATCCTCCACCGGCAGCAACAGTGCCCATCGGATTTTTCTTGAGTTCGGAAATGCTGGCTACAACTTGAGAAAGTACAATATGTGTCATGAGGTGAGTCCTTGAGCACTCTTAATGGCGCTAAAAATAGCACTCTAAAACACCTCTTATCACAGTTCAGCGTCCGCAAAACCTCACTCTGGACAACATCCGCAAATCCCCGTCGCGGTAATAATCGTCCGTCCAGCTGTCATCCACCGCCAGTGGCTTGACCTGCTTGAGCGCCAGTTTTTTCGCGAAATAGCGAAAGCGGTAATGCTCGTAGAAGCGCAGCAGGTCAAGCCCGTAGCGGTCGGCCAGGTCGGTGTCGCCCTGAATGATCAGGTAGTTCTCGTCGTTGCCGCTGCTGGCCGCGGCGCTCAGGTTGTGGCTGCCGCTGATGATGGTCGGCGTGTCGCTGGTGAAGTCGGTGACGACGGCTTTGGTGTGCACCAGCAGATTGCCTTTCTGGCCTTTCATGTTTTCCCTGAGCCAGCCCTCCAGGCCGGTATTGAGCAGCGCGGTGGCGGCGAATTCGGCGGTGCGGTCGGCATGAAAGCCAGTGATGCGGCTGGTGGTGTTCTGCAGGCCGTAACGCAGCACGTCGTCGTTGGGTTGACCGAGCAAGGCATCGAGGATCCGGTCGGGCAAGGCGAAGGCCGTGACGAACAGCAGGTCCTTGCGAGCGCCATTGATGATATCGACGAAACGATCCAGGTCGCCCTCTCCCGTACGCGGCGAGAACCCGGTGAACAATGGCTCCTCGGGTACCATGGGGTTGTTCCGGTTGATCCACTGCCGCGTGGCCCCGACGTCCTCGGGTGCGGCCCAGATCTGCTCGAACACCTGCCGATAGCTGTCGCTGACCCGCGCGTCGTCCAGCACATGAATAACGTTGGCCTGGCGGTAGACGCCGTTGGCAGTGAAATTGGTGCTGCCGCACAGCACGGCCTCGGGGTGAAATGAACCGGTGTCGTCGACCTTGCTCAGCACGATGAACTTGTCGTGGAAAATATTGTGCGTGACGCGCCCGCGCTTGTTGGCCGCCGGCAGCGCTACCAGACTGGCTTCGTTGCGCAATGTGCCGTCGTCTCCCGGCTCAGCGTGGTACAGCACCCCTACCCGCGCCCCCCGTGCGAAAGCGGCGTTCACAGCCTCGACGATCACCGGCAGTTCATATTCATAGATGGCGACGTCCAGGGCCCAACTGGCGTTCAGGGCCCGGTCGATAAAACCGGTCAAGCGCCCCAGCAAACCGTTTTCCAGCCAGCGGCGCGGCGCGTCGGGCCAAGCATCGATGGACAGGTTTTTGTTGGCGTCGATCAGCGCATCCAGCTCGGGAAATTTGCGCTGGAAGGCCTGGCTCGCGGCCACGGCACGATTGAAGATGACCCCCTGGTTGCTTGGCTGACCATCGTCACTGGTCACTGACACCTCAAGTGATTCCCCCAGTTGCGGCGCGTCAGGGCTGCCATAGGCCAGGTGCACGCGGTAGTGAATTGCCACGCCTGGGTTGATGGCGTAGTCGGCCCAGCGAAATTTCTGCAACGGTGCTTTATCGCTCGGCGTAGCGCGAAATTGCGGGAACGTGTGCACCTTGTCGGGGAAGGTCAGGCTGTTGAACAGGAACAGCCAGGGCTTGGCGCCGTGCTGCTTCTCGATGGCAAAGCCGAGCAAGCCCTTGCGCCGGGGTTCGGCCAGGTCCATGGCGAGCAATACACCGTTGGTGCCAGCGTAGGCCTTGACCCGAAAATCGTCCTGGGCGTTGGTGACGAGTACGCGCATGGTTCACTCCTGTGAGGTCTGGCTGAGCATAGAACAGCGATGCTTATTGAGCGTGCGGATCTGACACCGGGGCGATGCTATCGCGAGCAGGCTCGCTCCCACAGGGGATTCATCGATCGAGTGTTAAATGTGGGAGCGAGCCTGCTCGCGATGAGGCCCTGTCAGTCAGCGAACATCCGAGCCCGGTAGCCCTTCATCAATATGCCGATACTGCGCCCCCAACTGCCCCGCCAATTGCCGGGCCCGGCCCAGGCGAATCGGTCCGCGTTCGATGTCGATCAACAGGCTTGGGCAATCAAGGGGCGGCAGTGTCAGCTGCTGTTTGACTCGCCCGTCGGTCATCAGCAACACCCGCTGTTGCTCGGTCGGGTAGCGCTTGCGCCGGGCCGTCAACCAGCGTCCGGCCTCGGTCAGCGCCGCCAGCAACGGCGTGCCGCCGCCGGCGCCCAGGCCGTCGAGCCAGTCCCGTAGCCCGGCCGAGGCCTTGAGCCCTTGCACCTGCCAGGCTGGTGCGCTGCCGCTGGCCGTCAGCAAGGCCAGCCGGGCGCGTTGGCGGTAGGCGTCATCGAACAGTTGCGCCAGCAGGCCTTTGCCATCGCTCAAGGCTTGATGACGACGAGTCGAGGCCGAGGCGTCGATGATGACCAGCCACAGTTCATGGGGCGAACGATGGCGTTGCTGAAAACGCAGGTCTTCACGCAGGCGTGGACGGCCAGCGAGCAACGTGCCTGGCCAGTTCACCGCCCCGCTGGCCGCCGCTTTGCTGCGGCCCTGGCGCCCTTGGTCCAACCGTCCCGCACGGGGTCTGGCATTCACCCCCGCGGGCGAACGGGGGCGAATGCCTAGGGCTTTTTTGGCCAGCTCGGCACGTCACGCCGAGTGCCGGTGGGCAATGCCCGGGCCGGCAGGTCACCCCACTGGCCCTGGCCTTCGTCAGGCCTGGCGGTTTGATCGGCGGTGGCTGGCGGCGCCTGGGACGGCGCAGGGGCCGAAGGCTCGCGCCTGCGATGACGCAATGCAAACTCGGCGACCGCATCAATGTCCTCAACGGCAATGGCATCCGCCCCGCGCCACGCAGCATGGGCGCGGGCGGCCCGCAGCCAGACCAGGTCCGCGCGCAAGCCATCGACCCCAGCGGCAAAACAACGCTCGGTGATCTGCGCCAGCGCCTGGTCATCCAGAGGAATCTGCATCAACCGGTCGCGAGCCTGTTGGCAGCGTTCGCGCAACTGCTGCTGGGTCGGTTCCCACTCTGCGCAGAACGCCGCCGGATCGCTGTCGAAATCCAGCCGCCGACGAATAATCTGCCCGCGCTCAAGCGGTGCGGTGTGGCCGTCCAGGGCCACGTTCAGGCCGAAACGGTCGAGCAACTGCGGACGCAATTCACCCTCTTCCGGGTTCATGGTACCGATCAATACAAAACGTGCCGGATGCCGGTGTGAGATGCCGTCACGCTCGATCAGGTTGGTGCCGCTGGCAGCCACGTCCAGCAACAGGTCCACCAGGTGGTCGGGCAGCAGGTTCACTTCATCGACATACAACACCCCGGCGTCGGCCTTGGCCAAAACGCCGGGAGAGAACTGCGCGCGCCCCTCCCCCAGGGCCGCGTCCAGATCCAGGGTGCCCACCAGCCGCTCTTCAGTGGCGCCCAAAGGCAAGGTGACGAACTGACCGCTGGCCAACAGGTCCGCCAGCCCCCGGGCCAGCGTAGACTTCGCCATGCCCCGTGGGCCTTCGATGAGCACACCGCCGATTTTCGGATCGATCGCAGCCAGGCACAGGGCCAGTTTCAGGTCATCGGCCCCGACCACGGCGCAGAGCGGGAAATGAGGGGTGTCGGTCATGTTGAATGTCTCATGCATGTTCGAAGGTCCAAACATGGACCTGTGGCGAGGGCGCGTCTGGCGTCCTCATTTCAGCTGTCTTCTTCTATGTCCAACAACAAGTTCTCCAGCGCCTCTCGATACTCCCCGGGCTCCTGCCACATTCCGCGCTGCTGCGCTTCGAGCATGCGCTCGGTCATGTCGCGCAAGGCATCGGGGTTGTGCTGGCGAACGAAATCGCGGGTATCGGGGTCGAGCAGATAAGCCTCGGCCAGCAAGGCGTACTGGTGATCGTCGATCAACTGCGTGGTGGCGTCGAAGGCGAACAGGTTGTCCACCGTCGCCGCCAGTTCAAACGCACCTTTATAGCCGTGGCGCTTGATCCCGTCGATCCACTTCGGATTGGCCGCCCGGGAACGAATGACGCGGTTGAGCTCTTCTTTCAACGTGCGGATCTTGGGCAAGTCCGGCTGGCTGTGGTCGCCGTGGTAACTGGCCGCCGTTGCGCCGCCAAGCGTCTCCACCGCCGCCAGCATGCCGCCCTGGAATTGGTAGTAATCGTTGGAATCGAGCAGGTCGTGTTCGCGGTTGTCCTGGTTCTGCAACACCGCCTGCACCTGGCTAAGGCGCCGGGAGAACTGCTCCCGGGCGGCAGTGCCTTCATCGCCGGCGCCGTAGGCGTAGCCACCCCAATTCAGGTAGACCTGCGCCAGGTCTTCGCGGCTCTGCCACAGGCGGCCGTCGATGGCGCCCTGCACACCCGCGCCGTAGGCGCCAGGCTTGGCGCCGAAGATCCGCCACCCGGCCTGACGGGCCGCGACCTCGGGTTCAAGGCCCGATTCCAACAGGGCCTGGCGCTCGCTGCGCACCTTCGCCGCCAAGGGGTTCATGTCGTCCGGTTCGTCGAGGGCGGCGACGGCCTGCACCGCTGCATCGAACAGGCGGATCAGATTGGCAAAGGCGTCCCGGAAGAACCCGGAGACCCGCAGCGTGACATCGACCCGAGGCCGGTCCAGCAGACTCAATGGCAGGATCTCGAAATCGTCGACTCGTTGGCTGCCCGTGGCCCACACCGGACGCACGCCCATCAACGCCATGGCCTGGGCAATGTCGTCACCGCCAGTGCGCATGGTGGCGGTGCCCCACACCGAAAGCCCCAATTGACGCAGGTGATCGCCGTGGTCCTGCAAGTGCCGCTCAAGGATCAGGGACGCCGACTGAAAACCGATGCGCCACGCGGTGGTGGTGGGCAGGTTGCGCACGTCCACCGAGAAGAAGTTGCGCCCGGTGGGCAGCACATCCAGGCGGCCGCGACTGGGCGCACCGCTGGGGCCGGCCGGCACGAAACGCCCGCTCAAGGCATCGAGCAAACCGCGCATTTCCGCCGGGCCGCAAGCGTCCAGACGCGGAGCCACGACGCCGCGCAGGTTTTCAATAATGCTGTTCACCGTTTCCCAACCCGGCGCCTCAAGTTGCGCGACCACGCCCTCCAGGGCCTGCTCGATCAATTGCCCGGCGAACAATTCCAAACGTTCACGAGTATCGCCAGCGGTCCGCCAAGGTTCGTCGCTGAGCCGATCCAAGGCTTCGGGACACGCGCCGGTCCAGGGTTCGGCCAGCGCACAATCCAGCGGATCGAAACCCAGTGCAAAGGCCTTGGCCAGCGCCCGCAGCAAACTCGACTGCGCGCCCTTGCCATCCCCCCGGGGAATGCGCAGCAACGCCAGCAAGGTGTCGATGCGCAACCGTTGTGTGGGCGACTCGCCAAAAATGTGCAGGCCGTCGCGGATCTGCGACTCCTTCAGATCGCACAGGTAAGTGTCCAGGCGCGGCAGCCAGATTGCCACGTCAGCGTCGCCGTCCAGTTGCAACTCGCGGTCGATGTGGGTCTCGCGCACCAGATTCAGAATGTCTCGCTGCAGTTCCCGGGCGCGGCGTGGGTCGAGCAGTTGCGCTTCGTAGTATTCGTCAGCCAACAGCTCGAGGTTACGCAGCGGCCCATAGGTTTCGGCCCGGGTCAGCGGCGGCATCAAGTGATCGATAATCACGGCCTGGGTGCGACGCTTGGCCTGGGCGCCCTCGCCCGGGTCATTGACGATGAACGGATAAATGTTCGGCAACGGTCCCAGCAGCGCATCCGGCCAGCAGTTTTCCGACAGCCCGACGCCCTTGCCCGGCAGCCATTCGAGATTGCCGTGCTTGCCGACATGAATCAGGGCGTGGATCCCGTAGGTGTTGCGCAGCCAGAAATAAAACGCCAGGTAGCCGTGGGGCGGCACCAGGTCCGGGTCGTGGTACACGGCGCTCGGATCGACCTGATAGCCTCGAGCCGGCTGGATGCCGACGAACGTCAGGCCCAGGCGCACGCCAGCAATCATCAGCCGGCCATCGCGGAACATCGGGTCCTGTTCGGGCGCGCCCCAGCGCTCCAGCACCGCCTGGCGATTGGCCTCGGGCAATGCGTCGAACATGGCCCGGTAAGCATCCAGCGCCAGGCTCTGGTGACAGGGCCGTTGGTCAAGACTGTCCAGGTCGTTGCTTACCCCGCCGAGCAACTGCTGGATCAGCGCGGTGCCGCTCGCAGGCAGTTCAGCCGGCAGCGGATAGCCCTCGGCCTGCAAGGCCCGCAGGATATTCACTGCCGCCGCCGGGGTGTCCAGGCCGACGCCGTTACCGATGCGCCCATCCCGGGTCGGGTAATTGGCGAGGATCAGCGCCACACGCTTTTGCGAGTTGGGCAGGCACGCCAGGGTAGTCCAGCGCCACGCCAGCTCAGCGACAAAATCCATGCGCTCGGGCACGGCCCGGTAGCAGACCACATCGCTCTGGCTGCGCTCGCTGCGCCAGGCCAGGTCCTTGAAACTGATGGGGCGACTGATGATCCGCCCGTCCAGTTCCGGCAGGGCAATGTGCATCGCCAGGTCCCGCGGGCCCAGACCCTGCTCACTGGCGCGCCAGCCAGGCTCGTTGTCCTGGGCGCAGATCGCCTGAATCACCGGGATGTTGCGGCGAAATGGTCGCAAGTGCGGCGCTTCAGGGCTCGATTGGGCGAAACCGGTGGTGTTGAGGATCACCCCCGCCGCCACCTCATCCAGCCAGTCTTCAACCAAGGCCAGGCAAGCGGGCTCCTTGAGGCTCGCCACGGCAATGGGCAAGGGATTGAGCCCCGCCGCTTGCAGACGCTGGCAAAACACGTCGATGAACGCCGTGTTCGCTGCTTGCAGGTGGGAGCGATAAAACAGCACCGCCGCCACCGGCTGCCCGGCCCGCCAGTCGCTTTGCCAATCACTCAGGCTGGCGTTGGTTCGTTCCGGATGGTAGATCGCCGTGCGCGGCAGGGTTTGCGGTTCGCCCCAAGGATAGTCGCGACCGAACCATTGGCTGGCCAGGTTATGGAACAGGTCCAGGGCATTGCCCAAACCGCCTTGGCGCAGGAACTGCCAGAGCCGGTCCCGATCCTCATTGGGCACGTTGCTCAGGTCGCTGAGTTCCGGGTCGGGTCGATCGTCCCCCGGCACCAGGATCAGCTTCACCCCGCGCCCGGCCAGTTCCATAAGACGTTCAATGCCGTAGCGCCAATAACCGATACCGCCATGCAGGGAAAGCAGGATGACCTTGGCGTGACGCAACACGTCGTCGAAATACAGATCCACCGAGGCGTGGTTTTGCACCTGCATCGGGTTGGCGAGGCGAAACTGCGGATAGTCGTCCGGCAACTGCCGCGCCGCTTCGGCCAGCAGCGCCAGGCTGGAGTCGCCGCTGCACAGGATCACCAGCTCGGCGGGGGTTTGTCCGAGATCGGCAATGTTGTCGTCCGACACGAAACCGCCGGGCTGGGTCCTGAGCAGGTGCATGGCTTAGACGCTGAGGGCGGCGCGCAATTGCGCTTCGAGCAGCCCGGCATCCAGCGCCTGGCCGATCAACACCAGACGGGTCACCCGCGCTTCATCGGCGCCCCACTGCCGGTCGAAATGTTTGTCGAAGCGCGTGCCCACGCCCTGGATCAGCAAGCGCATCGGCTTGCCAGGAATGGCCGCGAACCCCTTGACCCGTAGCACGCCGTGCTGGACCACCAGCTGGGTCAGCGCGTCCAGCAGCAGGCTTTCGTCGGCCTGGGGCAGTTCGATGGAAATGGAGTCGAACGCGTCATGATCATGATCATCATCGTCGCCGTCATGGTGATGATCGTGATGGCTGTGGCGGCTATCGATGTGCTCCTCGGAGCCGGCGCCCAGGCCGATCAACACTTCCAAAGGCAAGCGGCCGCTGCTGGCTTCGATGACCTTGACCGCCGGCGGCAGTTCTTCGGCCACTTCCAGGCGCACCTTGGCCAGGTCTTCAGGGCTGATCAGGTCGGCTTTGTTGAGGATCACCAGGTCGGCGCTCGCCAGTTGATCGGCGAACAGCTCGTGCAGCGGTGATTCGTGGTCCAGGTTGGGGTCAAGTTTGCGCTGGGCATCGACCTGGTCCGGAAACGCGGCGAACGTGCCGGCGGCCACGGCCGGGCTGTCGACCACGGTGATGACCGCATCGACGGTGCAGGCGCTGCGGATTTCCGGCCACTGGAAAGCCTGGACCAGCGGTTTGGGCAGGGCCAGGCCCGAGGTTTCGATAAGGATGTGATCGAGGTCACCGCGCCGCGCCACCAACTCGCGCATCACCGGGAAAAACTCTTCCTGCACGGTGCAGCACAGGCAACCGTTGGCCAGTTCATAGACGCGACCGTTGGCTTCTTCTTCGGTGCAGCCGATCGAGCACTGCTTGAGGATCTCGCCGTCGATGCCCAGCTCGCCGAACTCATTGACGATCACGGCGATGCGGCGGCCCTGGGCGTTGTCGAGCATGTGCCGCAGCAAGGTGGTTTTACCCGAGCCGAGGAAGCCGGTGACGATGGTGACAGGGAGTTTGGCCAGTGTTTTCATCGGATGCCCTTTGGCAAGGTGGCGGGCAAACGGGACGACAACCCGCACGCATGGGCGCACGCGGAAGATTTCGCCACCGGATCACCCCGCCCGGTTGTAGTGAGAATCTGTGTCGAGGCAGGTCTCCTGGCTGACGGCGGGCCAGTCATTCGACTGGCAGTTACTGCGCCTTCCCGTGCACCCTTGGTCAAGAGCATGCACAGTGGCCTTGCAGAAACATCACCGTTCACAGTTGCGGGGGCAGCCGCGGCTTGGACCGCGTTCCCTTCTTAGCTTCGGCCAATGCCGAAGAACCTCGAAGGCGCAAGGCTACGCAGGGTGTGGGGGCGGGTCAATGTTCGCAGGTGAGTTCTGTGGTGTCTTGCGGGCCCTATCGCGAGCAGGCTCGCTCCCACAGTAAATCTCGCCGATCACAAAATTCATGTTCAACAAAGCTCAACTGTGGGAGCGAGCCTGCTCGCGATGGGCGCAACGGGTATCAGCCAATTGACGCCCCGCCCCCGCCCATGCTCTCCTGTGCGCCTAGTTACGGGTGCCCTTCACAGGGTGAAACGGGAAACCGGTGAATCGTGTGCTTTACTTCAAGGCCACGTCAGTCCGGTGCTGCCCCCGCAACGGTAAGCGAGAGAAGCGTCAGATCCACTGTGCCTCACGGCATGGGAAGGTGACGCTTGTCGGCCAGGCACAAGCCCTGCCCCTCGCGAGCCCGGAGACCGGCCCATGACACATGCATCAACAAACCCGCGGTGGGCGGGCGCTGTTCGAACCTTGGCGGGCCTGCGCCCGGGGTTTCATTGCGCTCGCTTCACCCGATGACAAGAGACCATAGGGAAGCGCCATGTCGACCATCAGCAGCACCGCCCGTACCGCCAGCAGCTCCACGACCCTGAGCCAGCGCCTGAGCGCGGCGATTTTCGCCTCGATCCTCGGTGCAGGCCTGGTCTATTTCGCCGGTTTCTCCCACATCGAAGCGGTGCACAACGCGGCCCACGACACCCGCCACAGCGCCGCATTCCCGTGCCATTGAGACCTGACGACATGATCAAGCGTATCGCGCAAACCGCCGGTTTCAGCGGGTTGCTGGCCGCCCTGCTGCTGACCCTCCTCCAGAGTTTCTGGGTATCGCCGCTGATTCTGCAGGCCGAAACCTACGAAAGCGCACCGGCTACCGAGCACCATGAGCACGCCGCTGGGGCCGTTCACTCCCATGATGCCCAAGCGTGGGAGCCGGAAGACGGTTGGCAACGACTGCTCTCCACCACCGGCGGCAATCTGGTAGTCGCAGTGGGTTTCGCCCTGATGTTGGCGGGCTTGTACACGCTGCGGGCGCCGACTCGCACGTCCCAGGGATTGCTTTGGGGTTTGGCCGGTTATGCCACGTTTGTCCTGGCCCCCACCCTCGGCCTGCCACCGGAGCTGCCTGGTACGGCGGCGGCCGATCTGGCCCAACGGCAGATGTGGTGGATCGGCACGGCGGCCTCCACTGCGGTAGGTATCGCCCTGATTGTCTTCGGCAGGCATTGGTTGCTCAAACTGTTGGGCGTGACGACCTTGCTGGTGCCCCATGTCATCGGTGCGCCGCAGCCTGAGGTCCACTCGATGCTGGCGCCCGAAGCACTTGAAAGCCAGTTCAAGCTCGCCTCGCAAGTGACCAACGTCGCGTTCTGGCTGGCCTTGGGCCTGGTCAGCGCATGGTTGTTCCGGCGCGGCGACCAGGCTCAGCACGACGCATGAGCACCGGGCCGATCCTGGTGGTCGGCCTGGG
Organism: Pseudomonas sp. FG-3G; assembly: GCF_901007645.1. Lineage (NCBI taxonomy): Bacteria > Pseudomonadati > Pseudomonadota > Gammaproteobacteria > Pseudomonadales > Pseudomonadaceae > Pseudomonas > Pseudomonas sp. FG-3G. The sequence continues at coordinate 91,432 of NZ_CAAKGZ010000018.1, read as the reverse complement.
CTGTCAACGCGGCTGCCCGGCCAGCACGCTGCGAGAACTGCTTGATCAGACTTTGCGGGCACACGGCATCGAGCTCTCTGAGGTTCGCGCCTTGGCCAGTATCGACCTCAAGCGTGACGAGCCGGGCCTGCTGGAGCTGGCCGAGCAACTGGAGTTGCCGCTGACCTGTTTCAACGCAGAGCAATTGTCCAGCTACCAGCAGCGGCTCAGTCACCGCTCCGAGATCGCTTTTGAACGCACCGGTTGCTATGGCATCGCCGAAAGCGCTGCCCTGGCCCTGGCCGACCGGTTGGGCGCGACACCTGCGACGCTGTTGATTCCTCGCCAAAAGACCCCAAGCGCCACGCTGGCATTGGCGGTGACGTCGTAAAACCCGATAATTCGCGCCCTGGATCATGAGCGATCTTCATTCAAAGGGTCGCCTACTCACCTTTAGGAACCGGTCATGACCGTTTATTTCATTGGCGCCGGCCCTGGCGACCCGGAACTGATCACTGTCAAAGGTCAGCGACTGATCCGCAGCTGCGCGCTGATCATTTACGCCGGCTCCCTGGTGCCCACAGCCGTGCTGGAAGGCCACAGCGCCGAACAGGTGGTCAACAGCGCCGAGCTGCACCTGGAGCAGATTATCGAGTTGATCAAGGCCGCTCACTTCAAGGGCCAGGACGTGGCCAGGGTGCACTCCGGCGACCCGAGCCTGTATGGCGCCATTGGCGAGCAGATTCGGTGCCTGCGGGAACTGGACATCCCGTTCGAGATCATCCCCGGCGTGACCGCGACCTCCGCCTGCGCCGCCCTGCTGGGCGCCGAACTGACCTTGCCGGACGTGTCCCAAAGCCTGATCCTCACCCGCTACGCAGACAAAACCGTGATGCCCGCCGGCGAAGAACTGGGCAGCCTGGCGCAGCACGGGGCGAGCATGGCGATTCATTTGGGCGTCAATCATCTGGAAAAAATCGTCAGCGAACTGCTGCCCCACTACGGCGCGGATTGTCCGATCGCAGTGATTCACCGGGCGACATGGCCGGATCAGGATTGGGTGGTGGGTACGCTGGCTGACATTGCCGAAAAGGTCCAGGCCAAGGGCTTTCGACGCACGGCGCTGATTCTGGTGGGACGCGTGCTGGGTAATGATGTGTTCAGTGAGTCGTCGCTCTACCGCGCCGGGCACGCGCATCTCTACAGGCCCTGAAAATACAACTTTAAGAGCGAGCTTGCTCCCACAGGGATTTGCGGCGATTAAAAAAATCGAACGTCACCGCGGCCCCAATGTGGGAGCGAGCCTGCTCGCGATAGCGGTGGATCAGCTTGCGCGGATGTCGGATCCACCCATAAAAAAACGGCGCTCACGGGCGCCGTTTTTTCTATCCGCAGCGAACACCTATCAGTAGTAGGCGTTTTCTTTCTGCGTGTGGTCGGTCACGTCGCGCACGCCCTTGAGCTCCGGGATACGCTCGAGCAAGGTGCGCTCGATGCCTTCCTTCAAGGTCACGTCGGCCTGGCCGCAGCCCTGGCAACCGCCGCCGAACTGGAGCACGGCGATGCCGTCTTCCACCACGTCGATCAGCGATACCTGGCCGCCGTGGCTGGCCAGCCCCGGGTTGATTTCGGTTTGCAGGTAATAATTGATGCGCTCGTTGACCGGGCTGTCGGCATTGACCATCGGCACCTTGGCGTTCGGCGCCTTGATGGTCAACTGGCCGCCCATGCGGTCGGTGGCATAGTCGACCACCGCGTCGTCCAGGAACGCTTCGCTGAACGAGTCGATGTACGCGGTGAAGCTCTTGAGCCCCAGCGCGGTGTCTTCAGGTTTCTCTTCCCCCGGCTTGCAGTAGGCAATGCAGGTTTCAGCGTACTGGGTGCCGGGCTGGGTGATGAAGATGCGGATCCCGATACCTGGGGTGTTCTGCTTGGACAGCAGGTCGGCCAGGTAATCGTGGGCGGCATCGGTAATGGTAATGGCGGTCATGGAAACTCCTCGCAGGCTTGTCGGCAGTTTACGCCAATCATCGCGCCGGACAAAGTCCTAGTATTTTTGTCAGGAAAGCGCCCGGATATCCTGGTCAGAGGTTCTGGTAGCGATTCATGTCCAGCACCCCACTTTCCAGCGGCTGCGTCTCCTGCAGGTAGTGGCTCAGGTCATGGAAGTACTGCCAGAACTGCGGGTGACTGCGCCGAATGCCCCAGCGCTCGACAATCCGCTCGAACGCCTGCCCGTCCCGGGCGCCCTCCATGGCGTCGACAAAGGCCGGCACTTGCTCGGCGGGGATGTTGAAGATGAAGTTCGGATAGCTGCTCAGCACACCCGGAAAGACCGTCAAGGTGTCCAGCCCCGGCTGGTATCGCAGCGCCTCGCCGAGCAAAAATGCCACGTTACTGTGAGCGCGGTTGCGTAGCAGACTGTAGACCTCACGGCGACCGCTGACGGTTTCGACGCGCAACATGGTCGCTTCCGGCAACTGGTTGATGACGCTCAGGCCCGCCGCCGGTCGGGAAGACAGGCGACTGAGGGCCTGTTCGGCGTTCTGTAAGGCCGGATCAATGTTCGGACGCGAGCAATAGGCGCCATTACACCGGTTGATCGGATCGGGCCGCGCGTTCAAATCACCATAACGAACCAGCAATTGCTGGACGAAATCGCGCTTGGGATCATCTTCGTCAAGCTTGAGAGCGGTGGGTTTGTCGTCGTCGATGGCCTCGTAATCGAGCCACATCTTGAATTTTCCGCCCGACTGATACCAATCGTTGAGGTAGTCCTCGCGGGAATCGGCTGGCATCAGGCGCAGGAAGTTCTGCTCCGCACCGTTGCGAATCAGGTCGAAATACAGTCGCGTCTGGGCCTGGTGGGACACGTTGCCGAACACGTCGAAGTTCACCGCCAACTGATAATAAGTGCGCTCCAGCAATGGAAAGTCGAACAGCCACATCGTCTGCGGCACCTCGCCAATCAGGCCCTTGGTGACCGAAGCACTGTCGAAATGCCGGAAAATGCTCAGCAAGGCATTGTCGTTGCCGGCCCACAGCGTCGACCAACTGGGCGCAGGCAGGTCGGCGTAGTTGTCGCGACGCAAGGCTTCGTACTCGTTGCGCTTGTCCCGGTAGTCCAGCCACAGGCTCAGGACGCTGCCCACGTCGTCATTCTGCCCCGGCATCGCCAGCAACGGCGTGGCCTGGCCGCGGTAATTGGGGTCGGTGATGTACAGATCATGTTCCGGGGCCTGGAACAACGCCCAGAAGTTGTCGCGAATCACGTCCGTGGCGATCTGGCCCCGGCAAACCGGGCCGCGGATAAATGTGCGCACGAAATACTCGGCGTTATCGAGCATGAACTGATAGCGGGCCTGGGCCGGGATCGCCTCGAAGGTGGAAAACGGGTTGGCCCGGCGCTCCGGGCCGTACCCTGGCAACGCAGTGACCTGCCATCTGCCGCTGTAGAACAGGCTCTTGATCCGCGCCATTTTTGCCGCGCTCAACCCGTAGGTAATGTGGGTCTTGTGCACGATCACCCCTTGTACCGGCCAGAGCCGGTAATACACACGGGTGCCAGGGTCATCGTTCGGGCGGCGGGTGTTGATCAGATCGATTGGCTGGCCGGTAGGCGTGCGCGAACGTACCCACTGGAAGAAATGCCCCGGCTCGCCATCCTTGAAATAGATGTGCGCCAGAAACCAGTGCTCGAACAACCACCGGCCCACCAGGCTTTCCCGGGCGCCAGGGGCGTTGAGCAGGTTTTCCCACTGCACCACCTGCAAGGCTTCGGCGGCGCTCGGCGCCAGCGCTTGCTGATCGATGGGTGCACCCGCGGCCAGCCAGCGCTGCAAGGTCTGATATTGCTGGTCGGTCAGGCCAGTGACCGCCAGAGGCATGCCTTCCTTGGGATGCGCGGCGGCGTACTCGTCGAATTGCCCCGGCATCGGGCAGCTGTTGTCACGCTCAAGCCCAAGCACGATGTCCTGGGGCAGCTTGGCGTTGGGCTGCAACGGTGTGTTGTGGCCCAGTTCGAGCATCTGCGCCATCAGCGCGGCCTGACTGCCTTGAGCGTCCAGCACGGAATAGAAGCCTTTGCGCTGCCAGGCCCGCTGGCCGGAGGCGTCATAGAACAAACGGGTGGGTTCGGCAGCCTGGCGTCGTTCACCGTCATAGACCGGCAGCTTGCTCGCGCCCCGGGACACGCCTTCGCCACTGCCCAGGTTCAATTGGCACGCAGAGTCATAGCAGGCGTGGCAGGCGACGCATTTTTCCGTGAAGATCGGCTGGATATCGCGAGTGTAGGAAATCGCCGGGGCGGGATCCTTTGCCACTGAGTGAAAAGACAACAGCAGCAACAGACTGCCGAATAAGACGCGGTACGGCATGTCTCGGGTCCTAAGAGATAATCCGGCGATTCTACCGGGCCGCCATCGCGATGCAAACATGAGCAGGATTCATGCAAAAGCCACCCATGATCAAATCCTGTACAGCTTTGCTATCATCCCCGCCTTCGTAATGGTCTTTTTCCAGGTAGTCCTATGTCCGATCGCAGCGCTCGCCTTTATCTTCTCCAGCAGGCCCTCAAGGAACGCATTCTGATCCTCGACGGCGGCATGGGTACGATGATCCAGAGCTACAAGCTTGAGGAACAGGACTATCGTGGCAAGCGTTTCGCCGACTGGCCGAGCGACGTCAAGGGCAACAATGATTTGTTGGTCCTGAGCCGTCCGGATGTGATCGGCGCCATCGAGAAGGCCTACCTGGATGCCGGTGCCGACATTCTGGAAACCAACACCTTCAACGCCACCCAGGTGTCCCAGGCCGACTACGGCATGCAGGGCCTGGCCTACGAGCTGAACCTGGAAGGCGCGCGCCTGGCCCGCAAGGTCGCCGACGCCAAGACCCTGGAAACACCGGACAAGCCGCGCTTCGTAGCCGGCGTGCTGGGCCCGACCAGCCGTACCTGCTCGCTGTCGCCAGACGTGAACAACCCCGGCTACCGCAACGTGACCTTCGACGAACTGGTGGAGAATTACACCGAGGCCACCAAGGGCCTGATCGAAGGCGGCGCCGACCTGATCCTCATCGAAACCATTTTCGACACGCTCAATGCCAAGGCAGCGATTTTCGCCGTGCAAGGGGTGTATGAGGAATTAGGCGTCGAACTGCCGATCATGATCTCCGGCACCATCACCGACGCGTCCGGCCGCACCCTGTCCGGCCAGACCACGGAAGCCTTCTGGAACTCCGTCGCCCACGCCAAGCCGATTTCCGTTGGGTTGAACTGCGCCCTCGGTGCCAGCGAACTGCGCCCGTACCTCGAAGAACTGTCGAACAAGGCCAGCACCCACGTATCGGCGCACCCGAACGCCGGTCTGCCCAATGAATTCGGTGAATACGACGAACTGCCGGTGGACACCGCCAAAGTCATCGAAGAGTTTGCCCAAAGCGGCTTCCTGAACATCGTCGGCGGCTGCTGTGGCACCACCCCGGCGCACATCGAAGCCATCGCCAAGGCCGTGGCCGGCTACGCACCGCGCCAGATTCCGGAGATCCCGCGGGCTTGCCGCCTGTCGGGCCTGGAACCGTTCACCATCGACCGCAGCTCCTTGTTCGTCAACGTCGGCGAGCGGACCAACATCACCGGTTCGGCCAAGTTCGCCCGCCTTATCCGCGAAGACAACTACACCGAAGCCCTGGAAGTGGCCCTGCAGCAGGTCGAGGCCGGCGCGCAGGTGATCGACATCAACATGGACGAGGGCATGCTCGATTCGAAGAAGGCCATGGTGACCTTCCTCAATCTGATTGCCGGCGAACCGGACATTTCCCGGGTGCCGATCATGATCGACTCCTCGAAATGGGAAGTGATCGAGGCCGGCCTCAAGTGCATCCAGGGCAAGGGCATCGTCAACTCCATCAGCATGAAGGAAGGCGTCGAGCAGTTCATCCATCACGCCAAGTTGTGCAAACGCTACGGCGCCGCCGTGGTGGTGATGGCCTTCGACGAAGCCGGCCAGGCCGATACCGAAGCGCGCAAGAAGGAAATCTGCAAGCGCTCCTACGACATCCTGGTCAATGAAGTCGGCTTCCCGCCGGAAGACATCATCTTTGACCCGAACATCTTCGCCGTCGCCACCGGTATCGAAGAGCACAACAACTATGCCGTGGATTTCATCAACGCCTGCGCCTACATCCGCGATGAATTGCCTTATGCGCTGACCTCGGGTGGCGTATCCAACGTGTCCTTCTCGTTCCGGGGCAACAACCCGGTGCGCGAGGCGATTCATTCGGTGTTCCTGCTCTATGCAATCCGCTCGGGCCTGACCATGGGCATCGTCAACGCCGGCCAACTGGAGATCTACGACCAGATCCCGGTGGAACTGCGCGACGCGGTGGAAGACGTGATCCTCAACCGCACGCCTGAAGGCACCGACGCCCTGCTCGCCATCGCCGACAAGTACAAGGGCGACGGCAGCGTCAAGGAAGCGGAAACCGAAGAGTGGCGTGGCTGGGAAGTGAACAAGCGCCTGGAACACGCGCTGGTCAAGGGCATCACCACGCACATCGTCGAAGACACCGAGGAATCGCGGCTGTCGTTCGCCCGCCCGATCGAAGTCATCGAAGGCCCGTTGATGGCCGGCATGAATATCGTCGGCGACCTGTTCGGCGCCGGCAAAATGTTCCTGCCCCAAGTGGTGAAGTCCGCCCGGGTGATGAAGCAGGCCGTGGCCCACCTGATTCCATTCATCGAGGCGGAAAAAGGCGACAAGCCAGAAGCCAAGGGCAAGATCCTCATGGCCACGGTCAAGGGCGACGTCCACGACATCGGCAAGAATATCGTCGGCGTGGTGCTCGGTTGCAACGGCTATGACGTGGTCGACCTGGGCGTGATGGTGCCGGCAGAGAAGATCCTGCAGGTGGCCAAGGAGCAGAAGTGCGACATCATCGGGCTGTCCGGCCTGATCACTCCGTCCCTGGACGAGATGGTGCATGTGGCCCGCGAGATGCAGCGCCAGGATTTCCACCTGCCCCTGATGATCGGTGGCGCCACGACCTCCAAGGCCCACACGGCAGTGAAAATCGAACCCAAGTACAGCAACGACGCGGTGATCTACGTCACCGACGCCTCGCGCGCCGTGGGCGTGGCCACCCAGTTGCTGTCCAAGGAACTCAAGCCGGCATTCGTCGAGAAAACCCGCCTGGAGTACATCGACGTTCGCGAGCGCACCGCCAACCGCAGCGCCCGTACCGAACGCCTGAGCTACCCGGCCGCCGTGGCGAAAAAACCGCAGTTCGACTGGAGCAGCTACCAGCCGGTCAAGCCGACCTTTACCGGCGCCAAGGTGCTGGACAACATTGACCTCAACGTCCTGGCCGAATACATCGACTGGACACCGTTCTTCATTTCCTGGGACCTGGCCGGCAAGTACCCGCGCATCCTCACCGACGAAGTGGTCGGAGAAGCGGCTACTGCCCTGTACGCCGATGCCCGGGCGATGCTGCGCAAGCTCATCGACGAGAAACTCATCAGCGCCCGCGCCGTGTTCGGCTTCTGGCCGGCCAACCAGGTGCATGACGACGATCTGGAAGTCTATGGCGAGGATGGCAAGCCACTGGCCCGCCTGCATCACCTGCGCCAGCAGATCATCAAGACCGACGGCAAGCCGAACTTCTCCCTGGCCGACTTCGTCGCGCCCAAGGACAGCGGTGTGACCGACTACGTGGGCGGTTTCATCACCACCGCCGGCATCGGCGCCGAAGAAGTCGCCAAGGCCTACCAGGAAGCCGGCGACGACTACAACTCGATCATGGTCAAGGCCCTGGCCGACCGCTTGGCCGAGGCCTGCGCCGAATGGCTGCACCAGCAGGTGCGCAAGGAACATTGGGGTTACGCCAAGGACGAAAGCCTGGACAACGACGCCCTGATCAAGGAGCAATACACCGGCATCCGCCCTGCCCCCGGTTACCCGGCCTGCCCGGATCACACCGAAAAGGCCACCTTGTTCCGCCTGCTCGACCCCGAGGCCAGCGAACTGAAGGCTGGACGCAGCGGCGTATTCCTCACCGAGCATTACGCCATGTTCCCGGCGGCAGCCGTCAGCGGCTGGTATTTCGCCCATCCCCAGGCGCAATACTTCGCCGTGGGCAAGATCGACAAGGATCAGGTCCAGAGCTATACCGCGCGCAAAGGCCAGGACTTGAGCGTGACTGAGCGCTGGTTGGCGCCGAATTTGGGTTACGACAACTAAGAGCCTTAAAGGATCGCAGGCTCCTACAGGGTTTTGTGTATTGCTGTAGGGGCTGCCGCAGGTTGCGATCTTTTGTCTATGCTTGTTCCAAACCCATGGCAGACGAGGGATTTATGGACGATCCGATCGACAACAAGCCGCCGACCCTGTGGCAGATGGTGCACAGTGTGCTGGCTGCCGCCTTCGGCGTGCAGAGCGGCAAGAATCGCGCCCGTGACTTCACCCACGGCAAGCCGAGTCACTTCGTGGTATTGGGCATCGCCTTCACGGTGATCTTCGCCCTGACACTGTTTGGCATCGTCAAGCTGGTGGTGCATCTGGCGGGGTTGTAAATCTGTCTACGACACACATAACCCCCCTGTGGGAGCGAGCCTGCTCGCGATAGCGGTTTGTCAGTCACCTCATGGCTGACTGAACCACCGCTATCGCGAGCAGGCTCGCTCCCACAGTTTTTTCACCACCGCTCTATTGGTGACTGACCCAGAACACCGCGGTGCCCACCACCAGGATAATCAGGAACAAAATGGCCCAGGCATCAACAGTACTGTCGCTTTTCCTTGCTTTGGTCGGATTGCTCATTGCATCGCCTCTTGTCGGTTTTGTAGGTGATTGCATAGGGACTCGACCACAGTTAAGACGATGATTGCCCGCACGACAAATGTGGGTTAGGCAATAATCAATCCCATTAGTCGATTTGGTTCTTTACATATACTCAAACATCACTTTTGCGCATAACTCAAAACAGGTATCTTGCACCGGCTCCTGTAGGAGTGCGCGGCCGTGCGCGCAGAATTGCCGAGGCAGAATCCGATTCCAGCGAGCCAACACGCAGCTGTTTCTGATCGGCCCAAGCCTGAGAACGAGACTTATATGTACGTATATGACGAGTACGATCAGCGGATCATCGAGGACCGCGTCAAGCAGTTCCGTGATCAGACCCGACGCTATCTGGCAGGCGAGCTGAGCGAAGAAGAATTCCGCCCTCTGCGTTTGCAGAATGGCCTGTATATCCAGCGCTTCGCCCCGATGCTGCGCGTAGCGGTGCCCTATGGCCAACTGACCTCGCGTCAGGTGCGCATGCTGGCCAAGATTGCCCGCGACTACGACAAAGGCTATGCCCACATCAGTACCCGCCAGAACGTCCAGTACAACTGGCCCGCCCTGGAAGATGTGCCCCAGATCCTGGCTGAACTGGCCACCGTGCAGATGCACGCGATCCAGACCAGCGGCAACTGCCTGCGCAACGTCACCACCGACCAGTTCGCCGGTGTCGCGGCCGATGAGTTGATCGACCCGCGCCCCTGGTGCGAGATCGTTCGCCAGTGGACCACCTTCCACCCGGAATTCGCCTACCTGCCGCGCAAGTTCAAGATCGCCATCAATGGCTCGACCTCGGACCGTGCGGCCATTGAAGTCCACGACATCGGCCTGGAGACGGTCTACAACGCCGCGGGCGAGCTGGGCTTCCGTGTGCTGGTGGGCGGCGGCCTGGGCCGTACGCCGGTGGTCGGCGCGTTCATCAACGAGTTCTTGCCATGGCAGGACCTGCTGAGCTACCTCGACGCCATCCTGCGGGTGTACAACCGCTACGGCCGTCGTGACAACAAGTACAAGGCGCGGATCAAGATCCTGGTCAAGGCTCTTACGCCAGAAGTGTTCGCCGAAAAGGTCGAGGCCGAAATGGCTCACCTGCGCGGCGGCCAGACCACCCTGACCGAAGCCGAAGTCCATCGCGTAGCCAAGCATTTCGTCGACCCGGACTACAAGGCCCTGAGCAACCAGGACGCCGAGCTGGCCGCGCTCGACAAAGAACATCCGGGCTTCGCCCGTTGGCGCACTCGCAACACCCTGGCCCACAAGAAACCGGGCTACGTCGCGGTGACCCTGTCCCTGAAGCCGACCGGCGTCGCGCCGGGCGACATCACCGACAAGCAGCTGGACGCCGTGGCCGACCTGGCTGAGCGCTACAGCTTCGGTCAACTGCGCACCTCCCACGAACAGAACATCATCCTGGCGGACGTTGAACAGAGCCAGTTGTTCACCCTGTGGGGCGAGTTACGCGAGCAAGGGTTCGCCACGCCGAACATCGGCCTGCTGACCGACATAATCTGCTGCCCGGGCGGCGATTTCTGCTCCCTGGCCAACGCCAAGTCGATCCCTATCGCCGAGTCGATCCAGCGTCGTTTCGACGACCTGGACTACCTGTTCGACATCGGCGAGCTGGACCTGAACATTTCCGGTTGCATGAACGCCTGTGGTCACCACCACGTCGGCCACATCGGCATCCTGGGCGTGGACAAGAAAGGCGAGGAGTTCTACCAGGTCTCCCTGGGCGGCAGCGGTAGCCGCGACGCCAGCCTGGGCAAGATCCTCGGCCCATCGTTTGCCCAGGACGACATGCCTGACGTGATCGAGAAGCTGATCGACGTTTACATCGAACAACGTACTGAAGACGAGCGTTTCATCGACACTTATCAACGTATCGGCATCGACCTCTTCAAGGAACGCGTCTATGCAGCGAATAATTAAGAACGACGAGGTTATCGACGAAACCTGGCACCTGCTGCCCAAGGACGCGACCCTCGATGGTATTTCCAACTGCGACGACCTGATCGTGCCCCTGGCCCTGTGGCGCGATCATGCTCACGCCCTCAAGGCCCGCGATGGCGGCCTGGGTGTGTGGCTGGACGCCGACGAAGAGGCGGAGGAAATCGGTGATGACGCCAATCAGTTCCAGGTCATCGCCCTGAACTTCCCGGCCTTCACCGACGGTCGCAGCTACTCCAACGCTCGCCTGCTGCGTGAGCGTTATGGCTTCAAGGGCGAATTGCGGGCGATTGGCGATGTGCTGCGCGACCAACTGTTCTACATGCGCCGTTGCGGTTTCGACGCCTTTGCCTTGCGCGCCGACAAGGACCCCTTTGAAGCCCTCGAAAGCCTCAAGGACTTCTCGGTGACCTACCAGGCTGCCACTGACGAGCCACTGCCGTTGTTTCGTCGTCGCTGAAACCTGATACAAAAAAAGCCCTGACCCGGGTGTTCCGGTTCAGGGCTTTTTTATGGATGGATGATTGGTGCGGAACCTGATCTTCAGCCCACCCTGAACCCAATGTGGGAGCGAGCCTGCTCGCGATAGCGGCTCGCCTGAGCAGGTGATGCTGGATGAACCACCGTCATCGCGAGCAGGCTCGCTCCCACAGGGTTAGCCGTTACCAGAACCGCTGCTGGGTCAGGCGGCTCCACCAACTGAGCAGCACCCGGTCCACCGAACCGCTGGCCGCCATGCCAATACGCTCCTGCAAACTTTTGCGCTCGGCGTAGTGCAAGTGGTACAGCTCGGCGCTCTTGGCCCGTTCAGCCAGGTATTCATCGCTGGTTTTCAGCTCGTCCACCAAGCGCTTGTCCAATGCTGCGACGCCCAGCCAGACTTCGCCAGTCGCCACTTCATCAATGGCCAGTTGCGGACGGTAGTTGGACACGAAGTTCTTGAACAACTCATGGGTGATGTCCAGGTCTTCCTGGAACTTCTCCCGACCCTTCTCGGTGTTTTCGCCAAACACCGTCAACGTGCGCTTGTATTCACCGGCTGTCAGCACTTCAAAATCGATGTCGTGCTTCTTCAGGAGGCGGTTGACGTTTGGCAACTGGGCCACGACGCCGATGGAGCCAAGAATGGCAAAAGGCGCGCTGATGATCTTCTCGCCGATGCACGCCATCATGTAGCCGCCGCTGGCCGCGACCTTGTCGATGCACACCGTCAGCGGCACGCCGGCCTGACGGATCCGGGCCAGTTGCGAGGAGGCCAGACCGTAGCTGTGGACCATGCCGCCACCGCTTTCCAGGCGCAACACCACTTCATCCTTCGGGGTCGCCAGGGTCAGCAATGCGGTGATTTCATGACGAAGGCTCTCGGTGGCCGAGGCTTTGATGTCACCGTCAAAATCCAGCACGAATACCCGAGGCTTGGCCGCCGGCTTGTCCTTGTGTTTCTTGGAGGCCTTTTCAGCCTTGCCTTCGGTCTTGCGCAGGGCCTTGAGCTGGTCTTTATCCAGCAGCGTCTGCTCCAGGCGCTCACGCAGTCCCTTGTAGAAGTCGTTGAGTTTGCTCACCTGCAACTGGCCGGCAGACTTGCGCCGGCCCTTGCTGCGCAGGGCAGCAAAACTGGCCAGCACCACCAGGATGGCGATCACCAGCGTCACGGTCTTGGCCAGGAAACTGGCGTATTCGATGAAAAACTCCACGATGGCTCCTAATAAATTCAAAACGCCGCTCAAGGGCGGGCACTCAACACGTTCAGCATACCCATGCGCCTGCGCCGCGACCAGCCGTGAAACCTGTGGTTACCTTAACGGGAGCGCAGCTGGACAAGGCTGTAACGGGCATTTCAAACAAGCGTATGTTTTTTCATTGACAGCTCACCGCCATCCTCATAACCTCGCCAAACCTTCAACGTACCGGGATGACGCGGACGTGGGCAGTATCTATCTGATTCGACATGGCCAGGCCTCCTTTGGTGCGGACGACTACGATGTCCTTTCGCCAAACGGTGTACGCCAGGCCCAAGTGCTGGGCAGCCACCTGGCCGAACTGGGTGTCGTGTTCGATCGCTGCCTCTCGGGCGACCTGCGTCGCCAGCTGGATACCGCCACAGGTGCGCTGGGCCAGATGTCCGCCGCCGGGCTGCCGGTTCCCGGGCTGGAGATCGATTCGGCGTTCAATGAGTTCGACGCCGACGCGGTGATCCGCGCCCTGTTGCCGGATATGCTGCCCCAGGAACCCGAAGCCCTGTACATTCTGCGCAATGCCGCACAGAACCGCGCCGAGTTCCAGCGCATCTTCGCGTTGATCATCGAGCGCTGGCTCAGCGGCCAGTACGACCCGCCCGAACTGGAAAGCTGGTTGGGTTTCGTCGAACGCGTGCAGGCCGGCCTGCAGCGCATTCTGGAGCAGGCCGACAATTCCCAGAAAATCGCCGTGTTCACTTCCGGCGGGACCATCACCGCCCTGCTCCACCTGATCACCCAGATGCCTGCGCGGCAGGCCTTCGAACTGAACTGGCAAATCGTCAACACCTCGCTCAACCACCTGAAATTCAGGGGCCGCGAGGTGGCCCTGGCTTCCTTCAACAGTCATGCCCACCTGCAACTGCTGAAGGCCCCGGACCTCATCACCTTTCGCTGAGTCCGGATCACTGTAGACCCTTGCTGTATAACCCAAATAAGGATCGAAACCATGACCTCCGTAGCCGACGCCGTACAAGCCATGAAAGCCAAGTTCAACCCAGACGCCGCTACCGGCCTGGACTTGATATTTGGTTTCAACATCACTGACGAAGACAAGCACTACGCCCTGATCGTCAAGGATGGCACCTGTGAGCTGCAAGAAGGCGAAAATGAAAAAGCCAACTGCACGCTGATCATGGACAGCGAAACCCTCAAGGGCATCGTCAGCGGCGATACCGACGGCATGCAAGCGTTCATGGGCGGCAAGCTGCGCGTCGAAGGCGACATGATGCTGTCGATGAAGCTGTCCGAATTGTTCCCGGCCTGAGTCTGCTTGCCCTTTCTACGGGCGCCCTGGCTGCAAACGAATCCCGCCTCTGTGGCGGGATTTGTGTTTTTACTTGAGCATTTCCACTGGCCGGTCCATCGCTATCGCGAGCAGGCTCGCTCCCACAGGGGATCTGGAGCGACGCTCAATCCTCATCACCCGGAGCAATTGTGGGAGCGAGCCTGCTCGCGATAGCGCCGGTACATTCAGCAAAGGACCCTGCGGTAGTTCGCAGGTGTCGTACAATCCCCGCTTTCCCCGTATCGGCCTGACCATGGACATCGACCTCGCCCGCACCTTTCTGGAAATCGTCCGCCACGGCAGCCTCGCCGCCGCGGCCGACAAGCTGCACGTCACCCAGACGGCTATCACGGCGCGAGTCCAGAAGCTTGAAAGCCAGCTTGGCTGCGTGCTGTTTGTGCGCAACCGTGCCGGCGCGCGCCTGACTGCCGACGGTGAAACGTTCGTGGTGTATGCCAATCAACTGGTGCAGACCTGGGAAGCGGCCCGCCGGGACCTGCCCTTGCCCGAAGGCTTTCGCAACGTTTTGCACCTCGGTGGCGAGGTCAGCCTATGCAACCCCTTGATGCTCGCCTGGGCCGAGGAACTGCGCCATAAAATCCCCGGCCATGCCCTGCGCATGGACATCCGCGATGGCGAAAAACTGCTGCAACAACTGGAACTGGGCCTGCTGGATGCCGCCGTGGTGTATCAGCCCGAATACTGGCCGAGGCTGCAAGTGGAACAGTTGCTGGAAGAGAAACTGATCCTGGTGCGCCTGGCGACCCGTCCAGAGCCCTACGTGTACATCGACTGGAGTGCCGACTTCCGTCGTCAGCACGACACTGCGCTGCCGGACAAGGCCAAGGCGGCCGTGACGTTCAACCTCGGCCCCCTGGCCCTGCAGTACATCCTGGAGAACGGCGGCAGCGGCTACTTCCGGACCCGAGTGGTGCAGAGCTATCTGGACAGCGGCATCCTGGAGCGGGTGCCCAAGGCGCCGGAATTCAACTACCCGACTTACCTCGTGTACTCCAGGGATCGGGATTCGGCGGCGTTGCAGCAAGCGTTCGAAGTGCTGCGCCAGATCGTCACGACCGGCAGCGACTGGTCCCAGCGCTGGGACCCGCTGACCTGACGAGTCTGCCGAAAAAAGCCCTCCTGCAAGCAGAGGGCTCCTCACCGATAGCCCGGCCCTAGGACTATCCCTGCAAGTACTGCGCGATCTCGTCCTTGACCTGCAAACGTTTCTCCTTGAGCGTCTTCAGGGCAACATCGGACAGTGCCGCGGAGGACGGTTTCTCGGCGTCGACCACTTCGGCATCTATTTGGGAATACTTGAGAAGTAACGAGTCGAGCCTGGGATTCTCGCTGCGCTTTTGCTGGATGTCGTCTTTTGTGCAGTTGAGATCCTGGCACAAATCGTGGATCACCGGCATGGAACACCTCCTTTGGTAGAACGATGGCTAACGCCTTCTACGGCGCTCGTCGACTATCAGAATGGCCTCGCCGACGGGGTTCTGTCGACCGTCAATCCGACCAGCGGTGACCGTTCGTCGTACCGCACCGCTTTGCAATCAAACCTTTGTCCGCCCGCCGCTCTCCATTGAACAGGACGACACAAGTCCCTTGTACAACCTGTGTGGAGACTTACCTATGGACGGATTCAACCTGCGTCAACTCGGCCTGGCAGTTGCCTTGAGCACCAGTATGGGAATGGCTTGGGCCGCGACTTCCAGCGACTTCGTCGACAACGCGGCGGCCGGTGGTATCGCGGAAATCGAAACCAGCAAACTGGCCCTGGAAAAAAGCAGTTCGGCGGACGTCAAGGAATTCGCCAACATGATGATTTCCGACCACACCAAAGCCAACGAGGAGTTGATCTCGCTGGCGAAAAAACACGATATCGAAGTGCCGGACGAAACCACGCTGGTGAAAAAGGCCAAGGCCAAGATTCTCGATATGCGCGAGGAATCGTTTGATGCGGCCTACGCCAACAACCAGGTGATGGCCCACGAAGAAACCATTGCCCTGTTCAAGAAAGAAGCCGAGACCGTCACTGACGACAAGAAGCCCGGCAACACCGAACTGAAGGCGTTCGCGCAAAAAATGCTTCCAGACTTGGAAAAACATCTGGAAATGGCCAAGAAACTCCAGGCCGCTCATCCAAGTAAATAGCAGAGAATGTAAAAAAAGCCCGATCATAACGTAAGGTTTAACGAGATCATCGGCCTGACCGAGAAGCCCTGCTGGTTTAATCTGGCAGGGCATTCTTGGTTTCAAACGTGAGGACCTCTCAGCATACCGAAATGCCTCTGAGCAACTTCGAGAAGCGCCCCCTTGATATTTTACTTCACCAAAAAGAGAGCATTAGTCCTGCCCCAGTGAGGAGTTGCTCTCTTTGCCATACGCCGTTATTAAGGTTATTGAGTTATGGGGCTGACATTGGCCGCTGGGCTAAGAAAATCAATGTGATAACCACTAGAGCCATCTCCGATAGCCAAGTGAACACCGCCGACACCCTCATTCAATTGCGAGTTCATCTTGTAATCTATAAGAGGCGCTATTTCATCGTTGACACCGATGGCGAATTCGGTTAATTCGAGACCTCGAGTTCCTGCGGCCATTTTCAAGACCTCTATATATTCACCATTACCAGTTCGTAGAGACGTTACCTTATTCTCCACGACAGTCAGCAATCCTCCGTTCTCAGAAAGGGTATCAGATAGCTGCTGAAGTTTCATTTTCATATCTTCGGGCAACATCGGATTAGGCTTTCTCAGGACAGTCAGAATTCCAGAAATATTTAGCTCCCCACTAAAAAAAATGGGCAGGGTTCTTGAGGCTTCATGTGAGCATAATGAACTTCGAAAAATTCGGCGACGGAATGTATGAAATCGCCAGAGACATCCTCGGCAATCAGCGCATAAGGCTCTGCCTTGGGCAATAGAGTAACGCGCCCGCAAGAACCGTTGCCTGTAACTGAAAACAACATAAGAATTAAGCATATTTAATACGGCGCGCTGTTTTTTCAGCGCCTTCTTGAAATCGCTATTTAGCAATAAATTCAGACTATAACTTGCACAACTCAGGGAGGGCTCGAAAACTTGTGCAGCACAAAAAACACTTCTCTTTCTGGGTGTGGCTTGCGCAATCTCTAATGTGAGTTTGGCGGCACTGTTGCTGAAGGAGAAAATTATGCTATTGCGAGGCAGAGCTTCGACCTTGGTGATATGCGCAGTTTTTAGCCCTTGATTAGAACACTTGTTAAGAAATTGCTCTGAATCGGCGACAACCTAGAATTCCTCAGCGCCAAAAAGTGTATGGATATTTGTCATGGACGACATAAAGTAGCTCCTTATGAAAAAGGGTGGCTGATCCATGCCACCCTTCTGAATCAAACGATATCAATCACCCATATAGGCCCAAGCCAATGGAGCCCACCCAAAATTTTCTGGACCTGAGGTAATACGATTAAGTTTCTCCTGAATTACTTTCTGCTTCTTCATGATTTCACCTTTACCTTATTTCCCCCCTTGCGGCTCAAGGGGGTGGTCGTATTAGCTCAAATTCATGCTGATTTTTAAATGATTTTTTTGATCGCTTTTTAGAACCAATACTTCTACTGAGAATAGCAGACAATAAAAATAGATTATTTATGTAGGAAGCATCTGTAGCTGAGTTCTGAAAACACCAAAATCCGCCTTATTAAGTTGTTTGTTTGGTCTAGTGTTGATAGGTTTTTCCTCCGACTGTTCAAGCCGTAGCAAACACTGATTCAAAGGGGCCAATAATGGGTGTTACCAAGAAATACCTGACTGACGTCGCGCTTCAGCAGGCGTTATCCATTACAGATCTGACTGAGGCGCACTCGCCCGCACATGCAGTCCGCCTGATCATGAACGAAATAATTGAAGGGCTGGTCAGTGCTGGGTGGCCGCAGGCTCTAATACAGACCGGCCCACGAATCGTATCCGCCGAAGAGAACTACGGACTGCTCGGTTATGGCCCGGCAGAAATCACTCTAGGCAGCGAACACACCCGGTGGATAGACGAACATTCACTGTTGCGTACACAAACCACTAGCCAGATTCCAATTGTGCTGCAACGTTCGGCTCAGGAACGCAAGCCTGGAGAGGTCATTTTGCTGGCCGCTCCGGGCATCACGTTCCGCCGCGACAGTCGTGATCGTTGGCACTGCGCCGAGCCACATCAGATGGACATATGGGTGCTGGGTGAACCCGAGCTCTCGGCGCGCGGACACCTTTTGCGCTTGGTCGGCGATATCCTTGGGGTCGCCGTCCCCGATAAACCTTGGGTTTACAGCGACAGTCCGCATCATTACACCGAAGGTGGCATTGAGGTGAATGTGATAAACGATGGTTCTGCTGTCGAAGTGCTGGAGTGTGGGCTTATTGCCACTTCGTTATTGCAACGGCTGGGAATCGATGCGCAGCGTCATGGCGGTCTGGCGTTGGGGATGGGGCTGGACCGGTTGACTATGCTACGAAAGGGAATCCCGGATATTCGCCTGCTGCGTGACCCTAATGAGCGAGTTCAGGCCCAGATGCAAGATTTACGTCCTTGGAGTACGGTTTCGCGTTTGCCTTCAATTACTCGGGACATTTCAGTGGCCGTGACTCCGGGTTTGAGTGAGGAAGTACTGACTGAGAAAATGCTCCAGGCGGCTGGCGACTGCTCTGGTTGGGTTGAGGAGATGCAAGTCAAAGGTCGTTGGACTTCGTCTGAATTACCACCACAAGCCATCGAGCGACTCGGGCTGTTACCCGGCCAGGAAAATGCTCTGTTGCGCGTCGTATTGCGGGATTGCTCGCGGTCAATCACGACTGCCGAGGCCAATGCATTGTATGAAAAAATCCAGTCGGCATTACATGAAGGCAAGCCGGGGGCTGGGTATCGGATGGACCTGTCGCCTCACTCATCCACTCAATAGATGCGCCAGCCACCCAACGGCGTCGTGAAATCCGAAAGCCCAGCTTCAAGAAAAGAAGCAGGGCTCATTGGCTAACCGCCATCCGTATCGATATCGGCGTCAGTGCTCTCACCGGATTCCGGGCGGTCCGGGTCAGGCTTGAAGCCAGGGCTGAAGGTGTTGTCGTTGTCCTGGTGGTGATTTTTTTGATCGACTTCGCTGTCGGCGCTTTGGGCCTTGCCTGCCCCAGCCGGGCTGACTGGCTGGGTGCCAGCGGGCTCAGGGGAAACCTGAGGATCGATCGCCGGATCATTGCGCGGTGACGGGGCCTGCGTCTGGCCTTGTTGCTGGGTGTTTGCAGGATCTTGGTTCATAGGCACCTCATTCATGACAGGCCGGATTGATGACCGGTCATGGTCATTTGAAGGTGGCATGGCGGCTTCGGTTCCATTTGTTTAGCGCGCCGCGATCAACTGCCCAACACAGTCCTCACCATGGTGATCAAGGCATCCGGGCCGTAAGGTTTGCTCAGCAGATGGGTATCGGGGCTCAATTGGTGGTTGCGGGAAATGATGTCCCGAGTGTGGCCCGAGGTGAACAGTATGGGCATAGGCGGAGTCTGTACCCTGGCCCAGGCCGCCAGGTCAGAGCTCTTGATCAGGCCAGGCATGACCACATCGGTAAAAATCAGATCCACCGAGGCACCTTCGAGCAAAAGCGCCATGGCCGCATCAGCGTTGGCGGCCGTGAGGGTCCGATAACCGGACTGTTCCAGCAGCTCCACCGACGCGCTGCGCACCTCTTCGTTATCCTCCACCACCAGAATCGTCTCTTGCCCACCGGTCAGAAGCGGGCTGTGTGGGGCCTCTTCACCTGTTTCAGGTTGCCGACTGCGGGGGAAATACATCTGCGCTCGCGTGCCTTCTCCCACGTCACTGGTAATCTCGATATGCCCGCCACTTTGCTTGACGAACCCGAACACCATGCTCAACCCAAGCCCGGTGCCCTGGCCGTCAGTCTTGGTGGTAAAAAACGGCTCGAACACATGGTCCAGGACATCGGGAGGCATGCCCGCGCCGCGGTCGATCACCGACAGGCGCACATAGTCACCGGCCGGAATGTCTTTACCGGCGCAGGACGATTCGTCGAGTACGATGTTTTCGCCGATCAGGCCGATGGTGCCCTCACCACACATGGCATCGCGGGCATTGATCGCCAGGTTCAGCAAAGCGTTTTCAAGCTGATTGCGATCGACGTGGATGCACCAGGGCTCGGCGGGCAAGGTCACTTCGATCTGGATGGTTTCGCCCAAGGCCCGCTGCAACAATTCGCCCAGACCGTCGAAGATTCGTCGTGGGTTGTAGACCGCCGGTGACAACGGTTGGCGGCGGGCAAACGCCAGCAATTGCGAGGACAGTTTGGCGCCCCGCTCCACCGCTTCGATGGAGGCACTGACCCGCCGCTGCACATTGGCGTTGTGCGGTTCGTGGCGAGCCAACAGGTGCAGGTTGCCGGCGATCACCTGCAGCAAGTTGTTGAAGTCATGAGCCACACCGCCGGTGAGTCCGCCAATGGCTTCGAGTTTCTGCGACTGGCGCAACTGCTCTTCGGCCGTCAACCGCGCATGCACTTCCTCGGCGACACGCTGCTCCAGATCACGGGTGAACTTGAGCAGCGATGCTTCAGCCGCCTTGCGTTCATTGATATCAATCAGCACACCGGGGAAACGCAACGGCCGGCCCAACGTATCGAATTCACATCGGCCGCTGGCCAGCACCCACAGGTAATCACCGCCGAGTCGACGCACCCGATACTCAGCGTTGTAGGGTGTTCCGGTGCGCAAGGTCAGTTCGACCCGCCGGTTCACCTCCTCCAGGTCATCGGGGTGGATGTTCTGGCGGGCAATCTCGACAGGCAGTGCATCCAGCGGCGTGTCTGGCGGGTAATTGAACGTGCGGGAAAAACGCTCATCGCCGGAAAGTGTGTCGTTCTGGATGTCCCAGACAAACGACCCCAGCAGTGGCCCGGCCGAGAGGGCCAACTGAATGCGCTCGTTGACGGCGCGGTAGCTGCGTTCGGCCTCCTGGCGGGCACGCTCGGTCAGCACAAGCTCGGTGGTTTCCACGACGATCGCCAAAACGCCGCCCGGAGACTGATCATCGTCGGGCACCGGGCTGTAATAAAGGTCCATCCAGACATCTTCGGGCTTGCCATTGCGTAGCAGTACCAGCTCTTTGCTGCGATAGGACAAGGTGCCACCAGCCAGGCAGACATCCAGTACGTGCCGATTGAATTCGGCCACCTCCGGCCAGCCCAACTCTACCGCGCAGCCCAGCAGGTACGGATGGCGCCCGCCGGCGAACTCGGCATAAGCATCGTTGTAGATCATGAAGCCCTGACGGCCCCACAACATGACCATCGGCAAAGGCGACGCCAGCAGCACCTGGACTGCGCTACGCAGACTGGCGGACCAGTGCTCGATGGCGCCCAGTTCGGTCTGGCTCCAATCGAACGACCGGATACGCCCGGCCATTTCACCGCCCCAACCGGGGCATCCATGATTCTGGGATAAGAACTGCATGAGTCGATTCTGAACCTCGAAAATGCCAGCAGGGAATCGGCATACCACAAGTCCCTTGTGCTCAGAGCTTCGAGCGCTGCGCTGGCGTTTGGTTTCATGGGCAGGTCATGATGCAAACCTGTCCGGGCTGGCGACATGCTTGCTGTGTGGCAGCCGGGTTCAGCGGAAATCGCGGCTATGCACCTGGATACCCGCCAGCAACTCGGTCAGGTCGCTCAGGCGGCCGGCGATCAGGTGACGAACCTCACCGACACTTTCCCAACGCCCGTCGACCCTGAGCAATTGCGAACCCACCAACGCTTTGCGTTGGCGCTCGGCCAGATCGCGCCAGACCACCACGTTGAGGTTGCCAAACTCATCCTCCAGGGTGACAAAAGTCACGCCGCTGGCCGTGCCTGGCCGTTGGCGGCCGGTGACCAGCCCGGCGACGCTGACGTTGCGGCCATGCTCCACATCCTGCAGTTCCCGCGAGCTGCGACAGCGCCGGGCGCGCAGTTCGGGGCGCAGCAAAGCCAGTGGATGGGGGCCCAGTGTCGTACCGACGCTGGCGTAATCGGCGAACAGATTCTCCCCCACCGTAGGTTTTGGCAGGTCCACGGGCGGTTCTTCCTGGCTGGGCAAACCGGCGAACAAGCCCAGTTGTTTCTGTACCCCGGCCACCTCCCAGCGAGCGCGATGACGATCACCGGCCAAGCCCCGCAAGGCACCGGCGTCGGCCAGTTGCGCCTGGGCCCGGGCATCGAGTTGCGCGCGCTCGCCAAGGTCGGCCACGTCACTGAAGGGCCGATGCCGGCGGGCCGCTTCGATACGATGGGCATCCTCTTGGCGAAAGCCCTTGATCATGCGCAAACCCAGGCGAAGCGCCGGTTGTCGGCCTTCCATGGGTTCGAGGCTGCAATCCCAGTCACTGGCGCGCACGTCCACCGGGCGGATCTGCAACTGATGCCGGCGGGCATCCTGCAGAATCTGGTCCGGGCTGTAGAACCCCATGGGCCAGCTGTTGATCAGGGCACAGGCGAACGCCGCCGGTTCATGGCATTTGAGCCAACTGCTGGCGTAGGTCAGCAAGGCGAAGCTGGCGGCATGGGACTCGGGAAAACCGTAATTGCCGAACCCCTTGATCTGTTCAAAGATCTGCGCGGCGAATTCGGCGGTGTAGCCGTTTTTCGCCATCCCCGCCGCCAGGCGTTCCCGATGCGGTTCCAGGCCGCCGTGACGTTTCCAGGCAGCCATGGAACGACGCAGCTGGTCAGCTTCGCCGGGGCTGTAATCCGCCGCAACGATGGCGATCTGCATGACCTGCTCCTGAAACAGGGGCACGCCCAAGGTGCGCTTGAGCACTTCTTCCAACGCTTTGGAGGGGTAAGTCACCGCTTCTTCCTTGTTTTTACGCCGCAGATACGGGTGCACCATCCCGCCTTGGATCGGCCCCGGTCGCACGATGGCCACTTCAATAACCAGGTCATAAAAGGACTCGGGTTTGAGCCGAGGCAACATCGCCATCTGTGCGCGCGACTCGATCTGGAACACGCCAATGGTGTCGGCGCGGGTGATCATCTCGTAAGTGGCCGCGTCGTCCTTGGGCAACGTCGCCAAGGTGTAGTGCTGGCCGCGGTACTGCGCGATCAGATCAAAACAGCGACGAATTGCGCTGAGCATGCCCAAGGCCAGGATATCCACCTTGAGCAACCCGACCGCGTCCAGGTCGTCCTTGTCCCACTGGATGATGGTGCGCTCGGCCATAGCGGCGTTCTCCACCGGCACCAGAGTGTCCAGAGGCTGTTCGGAGATCACGAAGCCGCCAGGGTGCTGGGACAGATGCCGGGGAAAACCGATCAGTTGTTGGGTCAGGCTCAGGACCCGGCGCAACACCGGGCTGTCCGGGTCGAAGCCACCTTCGCGCAGGCGATCCACTGGCGGTGCCTCGTCACTCCAGCGCCCACAACAGTCGGCCAGCGCGTTGACCTGATCCGGCGGCAAGCCCAAGGCCTTGGCGACGTCCCGCACCGCGCCGGCACCGTGGTAGCTGCTGACCACCGCCGTCAATGCCGCACGATGGCGGCCATAGCGCTGGAACACGTACTGCAGCACTTCTTCGCGACGCTCGTGTTCAAAATCGACGTCGATGTCCGGCGGCTCGTTGCGCTCCCGGGACAGGAATCGCTCGAACAGCATGCTGGTCTGGCTCGGGTCGATTTCGGTGATCCCCAAGGCGTAGCACACCGCCGAGTTGGCCGCCGAGCCACGCCCCTGACAAAGAATATTGCGGCTGCGGGCGAAGCTGACGATGTCCTGTACGGTGAGGAAATAGCTGTCGTAGCCCAGATCGGCGATCAGAGTCAGTTCTTTATCGATTTGTACCCGTACTTTGTCTTCCACACCCTTGGCCCATCGCTCGCGCATACCGCGTTCGGTCAATTCCCGCAGCCAGGACGCTGGATCATGCCCCTCAGGCACCAGTTCACGGGGGTATTGATAACGCAGTTGGCCAAGGTCGAACGTACAGCGCCGGGCGATGTTCAACGTTTCGTCGAGCAAGGCGCGCGGGTAGATTTCGGCCAGGGCCGGGAGACTGCGCAGGTGGCGCTCGCCGTTGGGGTGCAGGCGCTGGCCGGCCTCGGCCACCGTGACGTGGTGTCGAATGGCGGTCATGGTGTCCTGCAGGGCGCGCCGGCCGCGCACATGCATGTGCACGTCTCCCGTGGCCACGGCCGGAAGGTCCAAACGCTCGGCCAGCGCCAGCAAGTCCGCCAGCCGACGCCGGTCGTCCTGCCCGCAATGCAACTGGACCGACAGCCACAAGCGCTCGGCGAATATCTTCCGCAACCAGCGCCCCTGCTCTTCGGAATCGTTGTCACCGGGCACCCACAACGCCAGCAACCCCAGCAAGGGCTCGTCGAAGTCTTCTCGCACGATGCGATAGCGACCTTTCTCGCTGCGGCGGCGGGCGCGGGTGATCAGCCGGCACAAGGCTTGATAGCCTTGCAGATTTTCCACCAGCAGCACCAGTTTCGGACCGTTCTCGATCTGGATCTCACTGCCGACGATCAAGTGCAGGTCCAGCTCCCGGGCAGCCTGCCAGGCCCGGACAATCCCGGCCAGGGTGCACTCATCGGTGATTGCCAGGGCCTTGTAACCTTGTTGTTGCGCACGACGGCACAGCTCCAGGGCGCTGGAGGCACCGCGCTGGAAACTGAAGTTCGACAGGCAATGCAGCTCGGCATATTCGATGTTCATGCGAACCAGCCCTGCAGCCACAGCGGGCCACCCTCGCCCACCGGTCGATAGGCCCAGCCCCGTTGGCCAGCGCGGGTTTCGATCAGATAGTAATCCCGGCGCACGTCGGCGCCGTCCCACCAGCCGGACTCGATGCGCTCCGGGCCCATGAGGATTCGCGCCTGGCTCTCCTGCAAGGCCTGGGGTTCGTCCAGCAGCCAGCCGGGACGCCGGACGCCCTCGCGCACCGGACATGCCAGGGCCTGGCGTTGAGAGGTCATCTGCCAGGCACATTCAGGCCGATGGTCATCGCGAAACCCCAGGCCCTGCACTGCGTCGTCCCCCAGCCGGGCCCGCAGCCGCTCGCGCAATTGCTCCCAAGGCAAGGACTGCTGGGGGCGCTCGTCGAACAGCTCCAGGCGTTGGGGCACGAAACTGGGCAGGTCTTCAGCACACAAGCGAAAGCCACGTACCGGTGCCTCGACCTGCACCTGTTCCAGCCGACCACGAGCCAGTTCGAAAAGCATCGCAGGATCCCGCTCGGCGCTGAGCAAGCCGACCTTGATCAGCGTGTCCGGCAACCCGGCGTGTTCCAGGTGCAGGTCAAAGCGTTGCACGCCGCTGTCGCGACCGCACAGGAAAGCCGAGAGATCACCGGTCAACCGGCGCAACGGAAACAACAACGCCTGGTGGGATTGCACGTCGTAATTGAGCTCGATGCGCACATCGAAACGGTCCGGCGGCAGGTAAAACGACAGCGCCAGGGTGCGGCTGCCCGTCAGCGCGTCAAGATGCTTGAGCACCTGGGCCTCAAAACGCCGCGCCAGGGTGTGTCGGGGCAAGGCCTGGACCTGGCTCAACTGGCGCAGCCCCATGCGTGACAGTGCCGTGGCGACGTCGGGTTCCAGGCCGATACGCTCCACCGGCATCTGCCCCAGGCAGGCTTGCAGGGTTTCAATATCGGGCACCACCAGGGCGTCGTAGGCATTGGCCAACACCCGCGCCGCCACCGGGTTGGGGGCGGCGACAATGCGATGCCGGAATCCCAGTTGCGTCAGCTCGGCCCGCAGGCGCTTCTCGAACACCGGCCAGGGGCCGAACAGGCCCAGGCTCGACTCGATCTCGAACACCACCGTGCGCGGGTAATGCACGCTGACCTGGGAGCTGAAACGGTAGGCCCAGGCCGCCAGGAACTGTTGCCAGTGTTCGATCTGCGCCGCATCGTATTCGGCCGTGGCAAAGCCTTTGCTCAGGGCCTGGGCGGCCGTCATGGTCTGGCCGGGGCGCAAACCCAGGGCCCGTGCCGGGTCATTGACCGCTTGCAGGACCCGGCGCTGGGCCGGACCGGTCAACAGCGCCAAGGGCTCGTCGGGATCGGGACGCTGACGCAGCGCGGCGTCCAGCGCCAGTTGCGGGAAGAGTATGCAGACCCAGCGCATCGCAACCTCAATGCTCGGTCGGTGTGCTGAGCGTGGCGAAGGCAATGGGCGTCGAACGGGCCAGCCCGCCCCGGCACTTGAGCACCCGCAATTGCCCTGGCCTGCCATCGATGGCGATGCGCAGGGCCGCCGGCGAGGGGTTTATGGCTTCCTGAATCGAGCGCCAGGCGAACGCCAGGGTCTGGCCGGTTTCCGCCGCCACTTGCAAGCGGCGCAGGGCGCGATCATCAGCCTGGCGGGGCCAGCACAGCACCGCGCCGCAACTGCCCGAACGCAGGCATTGTTCGGCGGCCCACAAGGCATCGCGCTCATCGGCCCGGATCACTGACAACTGGCGCAGGTCCACCCCAGCGTTCTGCCAGGCCTGCGGATAGGGCACGAATGGCGGCGCCACCAGCACGATCCGCTCCCCCGCCGCCGTCAGTCGCGCCAAGGTTGGCCAGACCAGTTGCAACTCGCCCACGCCCGGCGCGGCGACCAGCAGTTCCGTCAGCGCCGCTTCCGGCCAGCCACCGCTGGGCAACGCCGCGTCCAGGGCCGCATGACCGGTGGGCTGCGGGCTGGCAGCCGGGGGCGCGGACCGGCCCTTCCAGACCTGGCCACCGTTGAACAGCGTGTCCAGCGCAACGACAGCGCCCATCAGCCTTGCCTCAGCAAGCCACAGAACACGCCTTCGATGGCCAGGTCCTGGTCGGCTTCGACAATGATCGGCTGGTAGGCCGGGTTGCGCGGCAGCAAACGTATCCGCTCACCGATTCGCTCGAAGCGCTTGATGGTGACTTCACCGTCCAGGCGCGCCACGACGATCTGGCCGTTGGAGGCCTGGGGCGTACGCTGCACGCCCACCAGGTCGCCGTCGAGAATGCCATCCTCGATCATCGAGTCCCCCTGGACCCGTAGCAGGTAATCCGGCGCCTTGGTGAACATCGCCGGGTCGAGCATCAGGCGACTGTGGACCTCGGCATCCGCACCGATCGGCAGGCCGGCGGCCACCCGCCCCAGCACCGGTACGTCCAGCAGCTCGGGACGCGGCGGCTGGTTCAGCAAGCGAATACCCCGGGCCTGGTGCGGATTGACTTCGATGAAACCGGCTTCGGTCAACGCCAGCACATGCTTGCGCGCCACGCTGCGGGAGGCGAAACCGAACGCCTCGCTGATTTCAGCGAGGCTGGGGGGCTGGCCCTGCTCGGCGATGCGTTCGCGGATGAAGGTCAGGATGGCGGTACGGCGGGGGGTGAGAGTCGTCATGGAGTACATTTGTACTCTTGTCGGTTTTTTCTGACAAGCACCGCCAGTCAGTCAACCACAGGGAGCCGACCATTGACCGTCCCGGCTAAGCCGGTGTCGACCCCTCGGTCCGAAACGCGCTCGGGCTCATCCCGGTCCAGCGCCGGAACGCCCGGCGGAAACTGCGCACATCGCTGTAGCCGACCTCTTCGGTGATGCGCTCGATGGACCAGTCGGGGTTGGCCAGCAGGTTCAGGGTCCGGCCACGACGCACCTGTTCCAGCAAGGCTTCGAAGGTCAGGTTGTGCTCGGTCAAGCGTCGGCGCAGGGTGCGGCTGCTCATGTTGAGGTCGCTGGCGATTTTCTCGATGTGGCTGCCACGGGTCAGGTCCCGGGCAATCGCCCGCTCCACCGCCTGGATCAGATCGATCTTGCGATGGACCTCAGTGGCCTCCTGTTCCAGCAAGGCCAGGGCCTGACGCAAGGCCAGCGGATGATGGTTGGGCAGGCGTACGCCGAGCCAACAGGCATCGATCAGCATGCGATTGTGACGACAACCGAAACGCACATCCGGCCCCAGGACCCGATGGTATTCCTGGGCATAAGACGGCGCAGCGTGCATGAACTCCACGGCCTGGGGCCTGAAGTCAGGACCTGCCAACGCCCTGCCGTACACCATCAGGCTGGCGAAAAACTCTTCGACCGCAAAAACCTGGACCTCGGCAAAAGGCAGGCGGCAAGTCGCCTCCACCATGATCCGGTCACTGGCCTCTTCAACACTCGATACTGCGATGCCGCCGGTGGTGTGTTGATACCGAATCCCCAGGGCAAAGGCATCGCGCAGGGTTTCGCACAGCGACAACACGTGGCCCAGCAGGCCCAGGGTACCCAATACATTGCGATCGCCCACCCACAAGCCCAGGCCCCGATCAGGCAACAGCTTGAGCGCCCGCTGGATCATGACCACGGCCTGGCGATAGGAAATCCGCTGGGCCGGATCCTGCAGATCGTCGAGCCCGAAACCAAGGCCACGACACAGGCTGGCGGCATCGAAACCCTGGTCTGCCACCACATCGGCCAAGGTTTGCAAAAGAAACGGCGATACCAGCGCCAGTTCATAGGTCGGGTCGATGACTTTCATCTGCATGGGCGGGTTCCGGGGCACGTTAGGTGGCGTTTTTGTAACCGGTTGTTTCATAAACGTTAGCATGACCCAGCGTATAGAGGGGCACAAAAATCTGGCCGCCCATGTCCCCTGTGTGGCCGCCAATACCCTGCCCTGTCGGCGGCGAACGGCTTATTTGTATGGCTCGGACCTTTGGTGCATCTCCAACAATAATAATGAGCCCCCGCATGAACCCGACCCGCACGACATTCGCCTTGCAACTGACCCTCGGCCTGGCCTGTGCCCTGCCGGCCCTGGCCACCGAAACCGGAGTCGATAACATCGGCACCGGCACCGACGGTTTCTTCGTATTGCCGCTGGACGTCGACAACCTTCCTGACCACATGTTTGCGTTCAACCTCTACTACAACCATTACAAGGCCAGGAAATTCAACATCAGTTCGTTGGGCGGCGAAGTCCCGGATGTCGAAATCGAATCCACGGCGGTGGTCCCCCGGATCGATTACCTGAGCCCTTTGCGGGTGGCCGGTGGACGCCTGGGTATCTACGTTGGCCAGCCCTGGATCAAACAGGAAATCTCGGTGTTCGGCCTGCAGGACACTCGCGAAGGCATGGGCGATACCACCATTTCGCCCATTGTGCTGTGGGACATGGGCAAAAACCTGACCCTGGCCGCCGCACTGGAAATCACCGTGCCGACCGGCGAATACAGCACCGACCGCCTGGCCAACACCAGCACCAATTTCTACACCTACAAGCCGCTGTTTTCCTTCACCTGGTTGCCCACGGAAAACACCGAGGTGTCGATGAAAAGCACTTACAGTTTCAATCGCGAGAACAAGGACACCGACTACCGCTCAGGGCAGATTTTCCACTTCGACTATTCCGTCAGTTACCGGCTGACGGACAACGTGATGCTGGGGCTCAACGGTTACTACCTCAAGCAGACCACCGACGACAAACAATACGACCGCACCGTGCAGTTCGCCGGTCAGGACGTGGATGACGGCGTGCGCGGCCAGGTGTTCGCCATCGGTCCGGCGCTGCACCTGACCTTTCTCAAATACGCCAGCGCCGAGATCCGCTGGGCAAAGGAATTCAACGTAGAGAACCGCCCCGAAGGCGAAATGCTCTGGGCCAAGATCAGTATTCCGTTTGCGTTGTGAACGCTCTATTCGGTTCCGGCAGGCTCACCAGCAATCCCTTGTGGGAACGAGCCTGCTCGCGATAGCGGTGGATCGGTCTACATTGATGCTGAATGTACCGCCGTCATCGCGAGCAGGCTCGCTCCCACAGGATCCGTGGTCAGCTATAGACCGGCCACATCTCGACTATCCGCCCTCCACGCACGGCCAGCAGATCACCGAACTGCAACAGCACCGACTCGCTCTGGGTCGGTCGCAGGAACACCTGGTCCTCCACCGCCAGCCCCACTGTTTCAGAACCGTTGACCATTTCCTGATTGGAGCTGCGACCGTAGAGGTCGTTGTGCTTCAAGCCTGAGGGTGATTCGAGATCGGCCATCCAGTTACCGCCGTAGATGAAAAAAGTCCCGCGCTGGTTCACGTCCCACCAGGAAAAAATCCGCGACTTGTCGTCCAGTGCCGGGATGTTGACCGGGCCGGTGCGCTTCAAGACCGGCGTGGCGATGTAAGCGGCCGGTACGTGCTCGTTCAACGATGGCAGGTCGTAGTGGCTGGGTTTGAGCATGGCCGTGCCCACCGAGACTTCACTGCTCAGTTTCTCCCGTTCGTGCAAGCGATAGCTGGGGCTGCCGGCGGTGTTGAGGGTCAGGCCAGGATGCCAGAGGTCGGGGTAGCGCAGACGCACGAAATCCACCCGTGCGGTGTAGATCGCCATGACCCGCGCCAGCAGCTCCTGAGGGGTTGCCAGCAGCTCGGGCACGCCCATGCCCACGAACGGGTCGTAGCCCATGAACCCGGTGAATTCCAAGTGCGTCGGGTTCGCCCGAATCAGCTTGAGCATCGCCTCCAGCGTGGCATCGTCGGCTACCCCACCCCGGTGCAGGCCTACATCCAGTTCGATATTGATCCGCAAGCGAGTACCAAGCCCCTGGGCCAGGGCCCGGTATTGCTCAAGCCGTTCAGGCGTGTCCAGCAGCCACTGCAACTGGCGTGACGGATCGAAGGGTCCTTTGTGAAGCTCATAGAACAACGCGGCGGAACGCACCGGCAGAGGTTTGCCCAGCAAAATATCAGCCGTGGGAAACTGCAACGCATCGTGGTTGAGAAACGGTTGGTGGAACGACATCAACCGTCGAGTCTCGGCTCGCTGGCCAATGTAGTTCAACAGCCCCGGCGATGGCAGGGACTTCTCCACTAACCGCAGCTGTTTGCCGGCGCGCCGGACCGAGGCCACTACCACGCCGATGTTGTGATCTAGTCGGTCCAGGTCAATCAGCATCACCGGTCGCATGGGACCGTGGGCCTTGAGTTCCCGGTTCAACTGGCGGAAATAATCGCTGTACGGCCCGCCCTGGTCCCGCGGTCGCAGCCAGGCACCGACGCCGGCCAGCAACAGTCCAGCGCCCACCGTCCCAGCCAGGAACCCTCGACGATTGAAACCCATCAGCTCGCTCCCAGAATCGTTGAAAGATGCCCGTTGAGGAATTTTCCGCCAGGGTCCAGGGCCTGGCGCACCTGGGCAAACTCATTCCAGCGTGGGTAGAGCGCCTGGAGCGTCCTGGCGTTCAAGGAATGCAGTTTTCCCCAATGCGGGCGCCCCTGGTATTTCCAGAAGACCGGCTCGATGGCGGCGAAGAAATTGTGATGGTCCATTTGGTAATGCTGGTGCACGGAGATCGAACAACTGTCGCGGCCTTCGAACATGCTCAGGGCGATGTCATCGGCCTTCACGTAGCGGTACTCAATGGGAAACCAGGTGCGCAGGTCTTTTTCGCGGATCAGCTTGAGGATTTCCCGCAGGCACGCCGGACCGTGTTCAGCCGGCACTGAATACTCCATCTCGTTGAAGCGCACGGTGCGCGCATTGGCGTAGATGTCGTGGGAATCGCCAACCCGATCCTCGAAGTCGGCCACCAGTCGCAGGCTGTTGAGCAACGTGCGCCGGATCGTCGGAAAGTCGCTGCCATACTTGTCGAGCTTTTCGATCAGGGTGACGAATTCGTTGCCACCCTCCTCCTCGGGGCTCACCGGTGCAGTGGCCGGATCGCTGGTTTCGTTCAAGGCAATCGACAACGCATAGTCAGAATGGGTGACCACCTGCATTTCCCAATGCTGGTTGTCCCGAGTGTTGGTGTCCAGGTCCTCGAGCAACTCTTCGGTTTTCGCCACCCACTGGCGCTCGCGCAGCCGATAAGCAGGACGGTTCTGCAAACGCACACGGGTCACCAGCCCCAGCGCACCCAGTGACACCCGCCCGGCCTTGAACACTTCGGGATGGCGGTTGGCATCGCAATCAAGCACCTCGCCGCCGGCCGTCACCAGTTGCAGCCCGACCACCTGCGCCGAATACGAACCGAATGCCTTGCCGGTGCCGTGGGTCGAGGTGGCGATGGCCCCGGCCAGGGTCTGGTAATCCACGTCGGCCATGTTCGGTAGCGCCTGACCGATGGCCTTGAGTGCCGGCCCCATGCGCGACATGGGCGTGCCGCCACCGAACTCAGCCTGCAGGCTGGCGACATCGTGATCCAGCAGACCGCTGAAAAAACTCAGCGACAGCAAAGTCCCGTCCGTGGGCACCAGGGCGCTGAAGGAATGGCCTGAACCCACCGGACGAATCCGCCCTTCGGCGCGGGCCACGATTTGCACCAGTTCATCCAGATTCTTGGGAGCCAGACGCGCTGCCGGCAGGCAACTTTGCGCACCGGACCAATTGCGCCACGGAATCAGTCGCGGGGCGCGCATCAACTCGGCCAGGGCGCCCTGGCTGCCCAGCGCCGTGAAGGCCGCGACAGCGGCGGCCCGTTGCAGCCACTGGCGCCGTGAATAGTCCATCGTCATGCCGTCGTTCCCCTGTTGGTCATTGCAATGGCTGGCCGGACATGAAGCCGATCAGGGCCAGGAACTGCTCTTCGGAACAGTGCATACACAGACCCATCGGCGGCATGCCGTTGTAGCCGTTGATCGTGTGATCAAGCAGGGTGTCGCTGCCCTGGGCCACTCGCGGCGCCCAGGCGTTGGCGTCGCCGGTCAGGGGCGCTCCGGCGCCGGGGTTGGCGTGGCAGAGCTTGCAACTGCTGTCGTAGATTTGTGCCAGCGCTCCGTCGGCGGGCACACTCGTTAAGGCCCTGGGCGGGCTCGTTTTGGCCTCTTCGCCGCAACCGGCGAGCAATACGCCAAGCGAAAGAATCGCCGCGGCGTGAGTCCAGGCTGAAGACGTTGGTACCGACATGGGGCCCCTCTTGGTGGCGCAATGAGCACGCCTTTATTGTGTTGGGTCAGACAGACTCACACTAAGGCACGCCCGCGCGTTGGCTTGAGGTCATTGGGGGCCATAAAAGGGGACTTGCGCGGCCAGCGCTGGATGATCGATGGCCAGGGACATTGGCGATCAGGGCAGCAGCAGCCCCTGCTCGCGCTCGCACAACTGCACCACATAATCCCAGAGCACCCGCAGGCGCACGGATTTGTGCAGTTCGCGGCGGGTGCTGATCCAGTAGCTGCGGCGGATGGTTTCATCGGGCAGTAAAGGGACCAGGGCCGGGTCGCTGCTGGCCATGTAGCAAGGCAGTACGGCAATCCCCAATCCCGAGCGTGCAGCCTGTTGCTGGGCGATGACGCTGGTACTGTGGAACACCACCCGAGGGTTGCGGCAAAAGCTGTTGAGAAACATCAGTTCCTGGCTGAACAGCAGGTCGTCGACATACCCGATCCAGGCATGGCGGGCCAGGTCTTCGCGACTGCGCAACGGTGGCGAGCGGTCCAGGTAGGCCTGGCTGGCGTAGAGCGCCAGACTGTAGTCGGTGAGCTTGCGGGTCACCAGCAGGTCGGCCACCGGGCGTTCGAGGTGAATGCTGATTTCCACTTCGCGGTTGAGGATGCTGACAAAACGCGGCACCGCCACCAACTCCACCTCCAGCCCCGGATAGCGCTGGAACAGACCCTCCATGCGGCTGGCTAAAAACATGATGCCCAGCCCTTCCGTCACCCCCACGCGGATCTTGCCCAAGGGCGCGCTGGACTGGGTGATGTCCTCCTGAGCCAGTAGCGCCACGTTTTCCATGGCTTCGGCGTGCTTGAGCAACGATTCGCCCGCAGGGGTCAGTTCATAACCCTGGGCATGCTGGACAAACAACGCAGTACCCAGGCTTTTCTCGATGGCTTCGATGTGCCGGGCCACGGTGGCATGGGTGGTGTTCAGGCGTCGTGCGGCGGTGAGCAAACGGCCGCTGCGTTGCAGTTCCAGAAAGTAGCGCAGGTCATTCCAGTCGAACATGGGCCATCCTTGAACACGCCTGAAGGCAGGACTGTTTAAAAACGCACAGCGGTTGCGCAAAAACTAACATTCTTTTGACGAAACCTAACAACTAGGATGCATCCCACAAGAACAAAAATGAGGTCGCGAATGCAACCTGTCGTCGATGAATACGATTACGTGATCGTGGGCGCCGGCCCTGCCGGATGCCTGCTGGCCAACCGGCTTAGCGCCAACGCGCAGCACCGGGTGTTGTTGCTTGAAGCGGGCGGGCGCGACAACTATCCGTGGATTCACATCCCGGTCGGCTACCTGTTCTGCATCGGCAACCCGCGCACCGACTGGTGCTTCAAGACCGAGGCGCAAGCGGGTTTGCAAGGGCGCGCACTGAGTTACCCACGGGGCAAGGTGCTGGGTGGCTGCTCCTCCATCAACGGCATGATCTACATGCGCGGCCAGGCCGCGGATTACGACAGCTGGGCCGCCGAGGGCAACCCTGGCTGGGCCTGGAAAGACGTGCTGCCGTTGTTCAGACAGAGCGAAAACCACTTTGCCGGAGACTCCGAGCTCCATGGCGCCGCCGGGGAATGGCGGGTCGAACGCCAGCGCCTGTCATGGCCGATTCTCGATGCGTTTCGCACCGCCGCCGAGCAGAGCGGTATCCCCAGCGTGGACGACTTCAACGGCGGCGACAACGAAGGCTGCGGCTATTTCCAGGTCAACCAGAAAGCCGGGGTGCGCTGGAACGCGGCCAAGGCCTTCCTCAAACCGGTTCGCCAGCGCCCCAACCTCACGGTAATGACCGATGTCGAAGTCGACCGCGTGCTGTTGCGTGACAACCGGGCCCACGCCGTCAGCGCCCGTTGGCAAGGCAAAGGCATGACGTTCAAGGCGCGCAAGGAAATCGTGCTGTGCGCCGGCGCCGTCGGCTCGCCGGGTATTTTGCAGCGCTCGGGAATCGGTCCGCGCAACCTGTTGCAACGCCTGGGCATTGGCGTGGTTCATGAGCTGCCCGGCGTGGGCGGCAACTTGCAGGACCACCTGCAACTGCGGCTGATCTACCAGTTGGAAAACGCCCGTACCCTGAACCAGATCGCCGGCACTTTATGGGGCAAGATGGGCATGGGGCTGCGCTACCTCTATGATCGCAGCGGCCCGCTGTCCATGGCCCCCAGCCAACTCGGCGCGTTCGCCCGCTCGGGGCCGGAACAGACCTCGGCCAACCTCGAATACCACGTGCAGCCCTTGTCGCTGGAACGCTTTGGCGAACCACTGCACAGTTTCCCGGCGTTCACTGCGTCGGTCTGTGACCTGCGTCCGCAAAGCCGTGGCCGGGTGGACATTCGCTCGGCCGACCCACACGAGGCGCCGCTGATCCAGCCCAACTACCTGAGCCATCCCGAAGACTTGCGGGTCGCCGCCGACGCCATCCGCCTGACCCGACGCATCGTCGCCGCCCCGGCGTTGAGCGCCTTCAAGCCGGTGGAATACCTGCCGGGACCAAGCCTGCAAACCGAGGAAGAACTGCACCAGGCCGCCGCCCGTATAGGCACGACGATTTTCCACCCGGTGGGCACCTGCCGCATGGGCCAGGACCGCGACGCGGTGGTGGATGCGCAACTGCGGGTTCACGGCATCAACGGCCTGCGCGTCGTTGACGCCTCGATCATGCCGCGCATCACCTCGGGCAACACCTGCTCGCCGACGCTGATGATTGCCGAGAAGGCGGCGCAGATGATGCTTGAACAGGACACCAGGAGCACCACGATCCAGAAGGAGGCTGCCACGGTCTGAAGAACAACAGAGTCCCCCTGTGGGAGCGAGCTTGCTCGCGATAGCGGTCTATCAGTCACATACATGTTGAATGTGCTGCCGTCATCGCGAGCAAGCTCGCTCCCACAGGGAAATGCGTCGATTCAAGGAAAGCATCAAAGCAGGAGACGCCACCCCGGCGTCGACAGTGGAACAACAAAAACAATCACTGTGAGGGATACCCAAATGTCTGAACATGTTCAGTCCCTGGAAGCCACGCGCAGCGCCGGCACCAGCCAGGAAACCCAGAAAGTCATCTTCGCCTCGTCCTTGGGGACGGTGTTCGAGTGGTATGACTTTTTCCTCTATGGCGCCCTGGCGGCGGTGATCAGCAAGCAGTTCTTTGCCGGGGTCAACGACACCACGGCATTCATCTTCGCCCTGATGGCATTCGCCGCCGGTTTCATCGTGCGGCCTTTCGGCGCACTGGTGTTCGGACGGCTGGGAGACATGATCGGACGCAAATACACCTTCCTGGCCACCATCGTACTCATGGGCCTGGCGACGTTCTGCGTCGGCCTGTTGCCCAACTACGCCAGCATCGGCATTGCCGCGCCCATCATCCTCGTGGTGCTGCGCATGCTCCAGGGCCTGGCCTTGGGCGGTGAGTACGGCGGTGCTGCCACCTACGTCGCCGAACACGCGCCGATGGGCAAGCGCGGTTTCCACACCAGCTGGATTCAGTCCACCGCCACCCTCGGGCTGCTGCTTTCGCTGCTGGTGGTACTGGGCTGTCGTTATTTCACGGGCGATCAGTTCGAAGTCTGGGGCTGGCGCATTCCGTTTCTGCTGTCGATCGTGTTGCTGGGCATCTCCACCTGGATCCGCCTGAGCCTGCATGAATCGCCGTCCTTCTTGAAAATGAAAGAAGAAGGCAAGTGCTGCAAGGCGCCGATCCGCGAATCCTTTGGTAAGTGGGAAAATCTCAAGGTGGTGCTGATCGCGCTGTTCAGCATCAACGCCGGGCAAGCGGTGACCTTCTATGCCGCGCAGTTCTATGTGCTGTTTTTCCTCACCCAGTTCCTGAAGATGGATCCGGCCCTGGCCAACAGCCTGCTGATCGTCAGCGTGGTCATCGGCGCACCGTTCTTCATCTTTTTTGGCTGGCTGTCGGACAAGGTCGGGCGCAAACCGGTACTGATGATTGGCCTGTTGCTGGCGACGGCGTTGTACTTTCCGATCTTCAAGACACTGGCCCACTACGCCAACCCGGCCATTGACCTGGCGAGCCGTCAGGCGCCGATCACCGTGATCGCCGATCCGGCCACGTGCACCTTCCAGTTCGACCCGGTGGGCAAGGCCCGTTTCGATAGCCCATGCGACAAGGTCAAGACCTTCCTGGTCAAGCAAGGCCTGCCCTACAGCAGTGTCGCGGCGCCGGCCGGCAGTGATGTGCAGGTCAGCGTCGGTGATGTGAAGCTTGAAGGCTACGACGAAGCCGCCCTGCGCGGCGCGGTGACCCTGGCGGGCTACCCACAACAGGCCGATGCCCAGCAGATCAACCGGCCGATGATCGTGGCACTGATCGTGGCGCTGATCATCATTTCAGCCATGTGCTACGGCCCACTGGCGGCGCTGATGGTCGAACTGTTTCCCACTCGGATCCGCTACACCTCCATGTCCCTGCCCTACCACATCGGCAACGGCTGGTTCGGCGGTTTCCTGCCCACCGTGTCGTTTGCCCTGGTGGTCTACACCGGGGACATTTTCTACGGGCTGTGGTACCCGGTGATGATCACCGGGGTGAGCCTGGTGGTGGGCATGATTTGCCTGCGGGAAACCCGGAACGTGGACCTGGATAAAAACTGAGGGCAAAACCGTGGCGAGGGCGTTTGTTCCCTCGCCAGCGGATCAGAAGTGCGCCTTCAGAGTCATGGTGAGGTTGCGCGGCTCACCGTAATAGTTACCGAAGCTCTCGGTCCCGATGGTGCTGTAGTAGCGCTTGTCGAACAGGTTGTTGCCGTTGAGGGCCAGCGACCAGGTGTCATCAATGCGGTAGCCGACGCGACCATTCCACACGGCATAACCGGCCTGGGTGATCTTCTCCCCCGTCGCCGGCGATACCCGGAAATTGTCGCTTTGGGCATTGACCCCCGCACCGACGCTGAACCGTTCGAACGCCCCACCCAGGGCATAATCGCCCCACAGACGCAGCACATGACGCGGCACATAGCTGTTGAACGAGCCGCCGTTGAGGCTGGTATCAATGTCGTTCAGGGTCTTGGTCTGGGTGTAGGTGTAACCGGCAAGCAGTTGCAGGCGCTCGATGACTTCACCGCTGATCTCGGCTTCGAAACCCTGGGCGCGAACCTTGCCGGCGTTCTCGTAGCAGTAACCGTCCGAGGACGCACAGCTTGAGTTGTAGTCGGTCTGGGCCTGGTCTTTCTGCAACGTGCGGAACAGGTTGAAGGCGCTGTTCAGGCGTCCCTCGAACCATTCGCCCTTGATCCCCAGCTCATAGCTTTCACCCACCAGGGGCTTGAGTGCCGAACCGCTTTCGGAACGGTAGTTGCCTTGGGGCGTGAAAATGTCCGAGTAACTGGCGTAGGCCGTCAGGTGTTCGTTGAGATCCAGCAACACGGCGGCAAACGGGGTGACCTGGCCTGTCTCCGTGCTCTTGGCGTGTTCCGAACCGCCGGTGAGGAACACCGAGTCGGTCTTGGAGTTGTACCAACTCACCCGGCTGCCCACGACAAACGTCAACGGGTCCGCCAGTTTCAGGCGCAGGGTCGAATACAGGCCTTGTTGCCGGGTGACGGTTTTCACCGGGCCACCGCGCGTTGAGTTCTCGATGAAGTAACTGTCATCCGGTTCCGGAATGTGTCGATCCGGATCGAATACGTTCTGTTGCTGCGGCAGGAAGGCGACCGAGAAAAAATCGTCCTTGTCCGAACGGCTGGCGTTGAAGCCGACGATCAATTCATGCTGCTGCCCGAGGGCGTCGAACTTGCCGTCCAGATAGGCGTCGAGGCCGTAATCGACCTGGTCATAGTCGTACATGCTGCCCAGCACATTGGTGGTCGAGACACCCGGCGTCACCGAGCCGGATGCAAAGGCGTATTTGATGTCCTGGGTGTTTTTCGTATAGACACCGGCCACCTTCACGGCCCAGTCGTCATTGAGTTGATGCTTGAGATCGCTGAACACCGTGGTCCGCTGGCTACGCCAAGTGTTCCACGACGGATCCAGGCAAGTAGAGCGACTGAGTTTCAAATCGCTGCCATCCCTGTAGCGCGGCTGCCCGCCCCAGCAAGGACTCGCATCGACGTCCTCATAGGCCAGGCCCAGGCCGAGGGTGGTGTCGGGCGTCAGGTCGAAGTCCAGGGCACCGTAGTAAATCTGGTCCTTGCGCCGAGCATCGTCGTAGAAATAATGCCGGCTCTGTTCGGCGATCACCGCCATGCCCCGCAGGGTGCCGGAATCGTTCAGCGGGCCACCGGTATCGACCTGCCCGCGGTAGTTGTCCCAGGTGCCACCCGAGAGGCTGAGTTCGGTCTGGGCCGTGGCCTGGCCGCGTTTACGGACGAAATTGACGCCACCGGACGTGCCGCCGGCGCCCTTCATCATCCCGGCGGCACCGCGCAGGACTTCGACCCGATCGTAATACGCCATGTCACTGCTGAAACTGTCGGCCTGGACATAGCTGTTGCCCATGTCCAGCGGAACACCGTCGTATTGATACTGACCGGACATCCGGAACCCACGGGAGTAGAAATATTTGCCGCCCATGGTCGAGTCGTAGACGGTAATGCCGGGCGTTTTTTCCATCACTTGATCAATGGTGTTCAGGTTCTGGTCATCGAGCATCTTGCGAGTGATCACTGTCACCGATTGCGGCGTCTCGCGCAGGGAGTGCTCGCCTTTGCCGATCGTGACCGCCCCCGTCGTGTAGGAGCCACTGTTCTCGGTGGTCGCTCCGAGCATCTGCGCCTCGATGGTGGTTGCTCCCAGTTGCATGGCCGAACCGTTGGCGGGCACGGAGCGCAGCACGTACGTGCCGTTGGCCTGGCGGTCGGCTTGCAGGCCGCTACCGCCAAGAATGCGGGCAAATCCATCGCCCACGCCGAACGAACCTCTCAGGCCGGGCGATTGCAGGCCCTGGAGTTGCCGGGCATCAAACGAAATGGCGACACCGGCGGCACTGGAGAACCGGGTCAGGACATCCACCAGGCTGCCGGCCCCGATATCGTAGGCCTGCACCGAACGCTGCTGCGCCGAGGCACCTGGAGCCGGACTGGCATTCACGACCCCGACGCTGCCGGTCACGGCTGCCAGCAAGCCGATTTTCACTGCAAACACCAGACGACCTGGCGCGCTTACCCAAGACATGCTTCCCCTCCCCCAAACGGTCGATAAAAACTCACTGAGGAAGAGCCGAACGATGGAGATAAAAAGTGCAGGACAGTGTTCTTTTTTATCGCGCCGCCACGTCAGCGCTGATCGCCGCTCGATACCCGGACCCAAAATCGGCTGTAGCGGGTCACGCGTAACGAAAAGCCACTCTCCAGCGCCGCCAGGGCGAGATCGGTGTTATCGACGGGAAACACGCCGGAAACCTTCAAGTCGGCAATGGCCGGATCACAACGCAACACGCCGTTGCGGTAACGCGACAGTTCGTCCAGCAGCGCCGCCAGAGGACGGTCAATGGCGATGATGCTTCCCTTCTGCCAGGCACCGACCGACACATCGTTGCCGCGCAGCGTACCCAGCGACCGATCATTGAAATCCAGGCGCTGGCCGGCTTCGACGCGCATCCTCGAGCCAATCGTCGGGAGACTCACCTCGACCGCTTTTTCAAGCACCGCCACCTCACCGCCCCGCGCCTGGCCTCGGACGATAAAACGCGTGCCCAGCGCAAGCACTTCGACATGACCGGTGATGACCTTGAAAGGCCGCTGCAAGGGATCGATCGCCGTCGTGACGAGGATCTCCCCCCACAACAGCTCCAGTAGCCGCTGGCGCCCATCGAAACGAACATTGACCGAGGTGTCGGTGTTGAGCAGCACGGTGCTGCCGTCCGCCAGCTGAAACTCGCGGCGCTCGCCCACTGCGGTGCGGTAATCGCAAAGCAGGTTCTGCGTAGCCTGGCTGCGCCAGCCCAACCAACCCAGGCCGCTGGCGGACGTGAGCAACAAGACGCTGCGCAATACCTGGCGACGGGATCGATTGTGGCGTTCGTTCAAGGTCGGTGCCGCCAGGGCGCCCGGCACACTCGCCATCTGTTCAGCCACCGCTGTCATTCGTTGCCAGGCCTGGCTATGCAGCGGGTCTGCACTCAGCCAGGCATTCCACCCCGCTCGATCCGCGTCGGTCGTGATGCCGGAGTGAAGCCGGGCGTACCACTGCGCCGCCACACGGATGGCTTACAACTCTTCGGCTGGCAGGTTCATGAAAGTTGCAATTGAATCTGCATCAGGCAGCAATGTTCCATGGCCTTGGCCATGTGGTTATTCACCGTACGTACGCTGACGCCCAGGCGCTCGGCAATTTGCGGGTAGGTCAGGCCGTCGAACTGCGACAGGATGAACGCCTGCCTGACTCGCGGCCCCAACCCCAGCAGCAAGCGGTCGATCTCCATCAGGGCCTGGAGCAGGATGGCCTGTTCTTCCAGCGACGGGTGCTGCTCTTGCGGCATGGCGGCCAAGGCTTCGAGGTAGGACTGTTCCAACGAACGGCGGCGAAACAGATCGATCAACAGCCCCTTGGCGATCATCGACAGGTACGGTCGCGGCTCACGAATATCCAACGCGGAGCGAGCCTTAATGACACGCACGAAGGTATCCTGAGTCAGGTCCGCGGCATCGAAAGCATTGCCCAAACGCTTGCGCAGCCAGCCTTGGAGCCAACTGTGATGATCACTGTACAGAACGTCGACGGCACTGCGTAAGGACAGATCGTTGGCGGGCATGGCAATGGAATAATTCGCGACTGATAATTACTCGCATTGTCATGGAGCGCATCGCCGCTTGCAACCCAAACATGCACGGTATCGGACCTGCCACCTCACCCTCTTGGCATTGCTCAGTGCACAGAGTGATTTTTCACCGTGCTCTCCACCAGATCCAGCATCTGCCCCAGCGCCCAGGGCTTGGCGATGAACGAGGCGTGATGCTTGATCCCGGCGCTTTCCGGGGTTTCGAAACCGGACATGATCAACAAGGGTATCTGTGGCCACCGGTCGCCGGTCAAATTGGCCAGGTCCGCGCCGTTCAGTTTGCCGGGCATGGTGATATCGGTGAGTAACAAGTCCACATCGTCCGCGCTCTGCTTGAGGAATTCCAGCGCCGCGTCGGCGCTTTCCCGGGGCTCCACGGCAAAGCCCTCGTCTTGCAGGATCTCACACAGGAACTCCAGAATGGTCTGATCATCTTCAACGACGAGAATCAAACGCGCGGCCGCCTGTCCGTTGCCCTTTGGCATCGAATTCATGTAAGTGACTCTCCTTGACCCCATAAACGTTCTTTGCGGTTTCAACCGCTCTGCAAGTTATGAGCGATGCCCTTGCGAGAAATTCATTCTGCGTGCAAATACACCGCCAAACGTTGCGATAACCGCCCTGGAGCAACGCATCGCAACGTTTTATCTGTATATCCATACAGATAAAACTTGCTCCGACGCCCATCCATGACCATGCTACAGCCCCATGAAATCTGCTTAGGAAAAGGGCGCTATGCAGCTGTACCTGTGTGAAAAACCGTCCCAGGCCAAAGACATCGCTGCCGTGCTCGGTGCCACGCGCCGCGGTGACGGTTGCTGGCTGGGCGCGAACATCACAGTCACCTGGTGCATCGGCCATCTGCTGGAGACCGCCCCGCCCGACGCCTACGATGCCCGCTACAAGCGCTGGGTACTGGCAGACCTGCCTATCGTGCCGACGCAGTGGAAAATGACGGTCAAGCCGAAAACCGCAGGCCAGTACAAGGCGGTCAAGCGCCTGTTGGGGGAAGCCAAGACGCTGGTCATCGCCACCGACGCCGACCGTGAAGGCGAAATGATTGCCCGGGAACTGGTGGAGCATTGCCGCTACCGTGGGCCGATCCAGCGTCTGTGGCTGTCGGCCCTGGACGAAGCGTCGATCCGCAAGACCCTGGCCGCACTCAAGCCGGGCGCCGAAACCTTCAACCTCTACCATTCGGCCCTCGGCCGCTCCCGGGCCGACTGGCTGATCGGCATGAACATGAGCCGCCTGTTCACGTTGCTGGGGCGCCAGTCCGGTTATCAGGGCGTGCTGCCGGTGGGCCGCGTGCAGACCCCCACCCTGCGCCTGGTGGTGGATCGCGACCGCAGCATCGCGGATTTCGTACCGGTCGCCTATTGGGCCATCGACGTGCAACTGCGCCACGACGGCACTGTGTTCACCGCCCAGTGGCGCGCCGACCCGGATGCCTGCGACGATCAGGAACGTTGTTTGAACCAGGCCCTCGCCCAGGACGCCGCCCAAGCCATGGGCAACGCTGCCACCGCCCGGGTGATGAAAGTGCGCACCGAGCGCTTGCGCGAAGCGGCGCCGTTGCCGTTCGACCTGGGCACCCTGCAGGAAGTCTGCTCGAAGAAACTCGGCCTCGGCGCCCAGGAAACCCTGGACATTGCCCAGTCGCTCTATGAGACCTACAAGCTCATCACCTATCCGCGCAGCGATTGCGGTTTCCTGCCTTTGAGCCAGCACAGCGAAGCTGCGGCCATCCTCGCCGCCCTCGCCCAGGCCGACCCGGGTCTTGCGCCGCTGCGCGAACACTTGCAGCCCCAACGCAAATCCCGGGCCTGGAACGACGCCAAGGTAAGCGCCCACCACGGCATCATCCCTACCGCTGCGGCGAAGAACCTCGACAAGCTCGCCGGCAAGCAGCGGGCTGTCTATACGCTGATACGGGCGCGGTATCTGGCGCAGTTCCTGCCCAACCACGAATACGACCGGACCCAGGCCGACTTCGACTGCGCCGCCCAGGCATTGCGGGCCGTGGGCAAGCAAATCATCGAACCCGGCTGGAAACGCGCCCTGCCCGAAGCGCTGGCTCCGGCACGAGGCCGTGAAGCACCGGTACCACAAACCTTGCCGGCCCTGGTCGAAGGTCGCGACTGCGCCGTGGACGAGGTCAAACTCAAGGACCTGTGGACCCAGCCCCCCAAACCGTTCACCGAGGGCGACCTGATCAAGGCGATGAAGAACGTTGCCCGGCTGGTGGAGGATCCGCTGCTCAAGCAAAAGCTCAAGGACACCACCGGCATCGGCACCGAAGCGACCCGGGCCTCGATCATCCAGGGCCTGCTCGACCGCGGTTACCTGGTGAAAAACGGCAAGGCCCTGTCCGCCACACCGGCGGCCTTCAGCCTGATCGATGCGGTGCCCCGCGCCATCGCCGATCCAGGCACTACCGCCATCTGGGAGCAGGCGCTGGACATGGTGCAAAGCGGAGAGATGAGCCTGGAAGAGTTCGTGACCCGCCAGGCCGCCTGGATGAGCAAGCACATCGCCCGCTGCCAGGGCATGAACCTGACCATCCACGGCCCGGCCAGCCCTGCCGGCCGTGGGGCCACCCCATGGAAAAGCAAACGCAAGCCGGCCAAGCGCAAGGCCAGCGGTACACCTCGCAAGGCGAGCAAAGCCAAGACGACCTGATAAATACATGTTCGACGCGTCGCCCTGTGGGAGCGAGCCTGCTCGCGATAGCGTTATGTGAGTCACCATGGATACCGACTGATACACCGCCATCGCGAGCAAGCTCGCTCCCACAGGGATATCTGCCCTGATCCAGAATTTTCATAACAAAACCATTTTGTCCGACAATATGTAGTGACCAAAAATAATCACTACAAAACCGTTGACGCCTCCGATTTGGCCTTGCATGATGCAGACGTCTCCCCGATCGGGAGTACAGGTAAATGCTTGAGCAAGCTCGTCTGACCGCCGAGCTGTTTTTTGGATAAGGGACTGCCCACAAGGCAGATTGAAGGTGCTGACCTGGCATGACCGTCCGGTGACAAGGACGAGAAACGTCGGCGACGATCCTCATGACGCGCGTGGTCGACCCTCGAAAGTTGACAATGCCTGAAGGTTCTTCGCTGTTTCTCTTCGTTGTAGCGCATTTGCGTAGCAGCCCTTCGATAACACTACACAACCGATGCACGACCCCGTCGAAGTCAGACGGCCGGGTGCTGACGGCC
Source organism: Pseudomonas sp. FG-3G (assembly GCF_901007645.1). NCBI lineage: Bacteria > Pseudomonadati > Pseudomonadota > Gammaproteobacteria > Pseudomonadales > Pseudomonadaceae > Pseudomonas > Pseudomonas sp. FG-3G. Next base: position 46,770 of record NZ_CAAKGZ010000018.1, on the reverse strand, counting down.
TGGTTTCGGTGCTAGCCATGCAGCACTGGACAGGCACTTACCGAAAGAAGCGAAGTTTTTGCGAACCACCAGACAGATCAACCAAATGGTCAAGGGGCTTACACATGAATCTGAATAATCAACCATCTATTGATGAACTGGCTCGCATGTTCGCAGCACACAAAGACACCCTGGACAGCCATATCCTGTGGATCAGCAAGAATGGCCAGGTCCATATGGACTGCCTGTCGCCGTTCACCCAGGAAGACGAATTCGAGAAGAATCAGCAGGACCTGTGTGCCCGGTTGAAGATGTACCGTCGTGGCCAGGGCTACGTCGGCAAGAAGGCCGCGGCCGACAAAGACTTCATGGGTCGCGTGCTGCAAACGCTGACCCAGGCGTGGCAGTCGATGCAGAACACCTCTGAAGTTCGGGTCATCGACCGCCTCTGCTGATCGCGCTCAAAACAAAGGGCCCGTTCCTGATTGGAACGGGCCCTTTTTTTGGGCGTTAGAACACCGACCAGCCGATCCGTTGGCTGAGCAATTCCAGCGCCGCCATGCCTGCCAGGGAATTGCCCGCGACATTGAGTTCCGGCGACCAGACGCACACCGTGAAACGCCCCGGCACCACGGCAACAATTCCGCCGCCTACCCCGCTCTTGCCCGGCAGGCCAACGCGATAGGCAAAATTGCCGGCTTCATCGTACAGCCCGCTGGTGGCCATGATGGAGTTGACCTGCTGGGTCTGGCGGGCGCTCAGGATCTGTTCGCCACTGTGCTTGCAGAAGCCGTCGTTGGCCAGGAAGCAGAACGCCCGGGCCAGATCGATGCAGCTCATGCGCAACGCGCAGTGACTGAAATAGCTGCGCAGCACCGCTTCCACGTCGTTATGAAAATTACCGAAGGACTGCATCAGGTAGGCCATCGCCGCATTGCGGGCGCGGTGCTGGTATTCCGACTCAGCGACCTTGCCGTCCACCATGACCTGTGGATTGCCCGACAGGCGCCGTACGAAATCACGCATCGAAAGGGCTGGTGCGGCAAAACGCGACTGATTGATGTCGCAGATCACCAAAGCGCCGGCGTTGATGAACGGGTTGCGCGGCCGACCGCGTTCAAATTCCAGCTGCACCAGAGAATTGAAGGGCTGGCCGGAGGGCTCATGGCCCAGACGCTCCCAGATTGCCTCGCCGGAATGGCCGATGGCCTGCACCAGGCTGAAAACCTTGGAAATACTCTGCACCGAAAACGGCGTTTCAGCGTCACCTGAGCAATACATTTCGCCATCGTTGCCGTAGACGGCAATGCCCAACTGGTTGGCCGCAACGGTGCCAAGGGCGGGAATGTAGTCGGCCACCTTGCCCTGACCGATCAGGGGGCGAACCGCATCGAGGATCTCGTTCAACAATGCTTGCATATGCGCATGGGTCCAATCATTCCCCGTTCGAGTGCGGGGATACAGACGCTAGACGCTGATGGGTGCGATCAGAGCACACTCAATAGACCAGCAACATCTGTTGCGAGGCGATCCGTGGGAGCAAAGCTTGCTCGCGATCAAGCTCACGCGGTCTGTCTGGAACCGAATCGCCTGCTTCGCGGGCAAGCCTTGCTCCCACAGAATTCAAGAGATTTCATGGGCGCTTGTCATCCAATCGAGCGGTCTATAGTTGAAGGGATAAATCGGCAGGAGACATCGATGCGACAGATCATGCAGAAGGAACCCTGGTGGGCCTCGCCTCCCAGACCCGGTCAAGATGAAAGTGAGCTGGAATGGGGCTGGCTGGTGATCTACAGCGAAGGAGAGCCGCGCTTCGAATTCATCAAGGAGCGGCCCTCGGACGAACAGATCCGTCATCGCAAGGGTTGCCGCGTCACCCTCGGGGCAGAATGAACCGTCCGTCACGGTTTGATGGCTGGCAAATCCACCGCGCGATTGGCCAGGTCCGCCGCCACCAGGCTGCCTTCGATTTCCTCGGCCAGGTAGTACACCGGTGCCATCACCCCGCTGAGGGGATGCTTGAGCGACTGGAACCAGGCTTCGTCGAACGCTGCGCTGAGGCTCTTGCGGATTTGAGTCTCCATTTCCGGGCGCTCGCCCTCATGAATGATCGCGCGAATCCCCGCCACGCCAACTGAGATCAACGCCCCCGCCGCTTTCCCGGCCACGGCTGCCGCCGCCCCGGCCGTACCTCGCGTGGCGAATTGCGCTTCGATTTTTTCACTGGTGCGTTGTGCCACCGTGGCGATCACCGCATCCGATGGCCCCGAACCTGTCACAGCGGCTTTGTTGACGTGGTCGATCAGCGCGGCGTACGCCGGCAATGTATTGAGGGGCTCGGTATGCGCCATCTCATACAACGAGGCGTTACGCGCCGCTGGCGGCCCCAGGCTGATGGCAGGAATGCCGTGCAGGCGCCGACTCATCAGCTCCGGCGGGATTCGGTGCTGGCGGGCAATCACTTGGACCTGTTGATTGAGCAGGCGCACGTAGTAGCCCGTCGCGTTGGCCCTGATCGCCTCGGGGTCGATTTCCACCGCCACAGGTGCCAGCACCTGCTCGCGGTACTGCTCTTGCAGATAAACCGCCAGACGTCTGGCCGCGGAGTCCTCTTCGCCTTCGGCACTGGCGGCATACCAACTGACCTTCACCGCCAGCCATTCCTGGGTCCAGTAGCTGCTGAACCAGGGGATGAATTGAATCTCGGTCCGTTCATACACGAGCCGGCGCCAATGCTCCATCGAGCCGCGCGCGTAGAGCCCGGCCTGTTCGATAGCGCTTTTCGACGCGGCGACGATCTGCCGGTCAACCTGCCGCCAGGTGTCCTGGGAAACCGCCACGGTGGCGACCTGCTGCTCGCGCGGCGACGTGGCGCACCCCGCCAGAACCAACAAAACGGCCAGCATCAGTGAACGCAGCACGATTGCGCCATCCCGAGGTCAAGTCATCCACGGGGTTGAGTATAGGTCGCGAGGAACACGGGCTTAGAAGGAATACACACAACCCATGTGGGAGCGAGCCTGCTCGCGATGGCGGCTCAAAACCGCGTGAAATGCTCGAACTGCCAATCATCCGCCGCCCCGTCCAGGGAACACGTGTGCACCGCGCCGGTCGGTCTCCAGTCGGTCTGCTTGCCCACCAAGGTGCCGAGATAAGGCCTGGCCACTTCCAGCACACGTTCGTAGTCCATGTGCTCTGGCTCGACGATGCCGCGATCCGGGTTTTCCACCGCCCAGACAATCCCCGACAAAACCCCCGCCGCCACTTGCAAACTGGTGGCATTGTTGAAGGGCAAGAGCGCCCGGGCTTCATCGATGGTCAATACCGAGCCGAACCAGTAGGCATTGAGTTCATGCCCCATCAGCAAGACGCCCAGCGCATCGGCTCCGATGCTGTCGATTTCACCGTTGAGAATCCGTTGCTGCTGTTGGCTCTGCCAGCCTCGACCGATCAACTCATGGATCGACAGCAAGGCATCGTTGCACGGGTGATAGGCGTAATGCAGTGTGGGGCGATAGATCAGTTTCTGCTGGTCCTTGAGTGTTAGCAGATCTGCTGTAGAGGCGGTTTCGTGATGGGTGATCATCAGCCCCAGGCACGGCCCGCCCAACGGTGTCCAGGTCTTGACCGGCACAGTGGCGCTCGGGCGCTCGAGGTAGATGGCATTGCGACTGCCGAAGCGGTGGCGTCTGGCAGACGTTGGCCAGGTGCGCTCGTGGGTGCCCCAGCCCAACTCGGCCGGTTGGTGGCCCTCGCTGATCAAGCCTTCCACCGACCACGTATTGACGAACTCATCGTCCTGCTTGAGGCGGCTGGAGCGCTGAGTGTCGCGCTCGGCAAAATGAATCACCTTGATGCCGGTCTCCATGCACAGCCTGGCCCAGTCCACGCCTTCGCGGTTCTGTGGCAAGCGATGGTTCAATTGCACGGCCAGTTCCACCAGGCCAGCCTTGAGCAGATGAGTGATCAAACCGGGGTTGGCGCCATGGGCCACGACGGCGGTCGGGCCATGGCCCAGTTTTTTGCGCAGGCCCAGCATCTGGTAGCGCAACGCGTAATTGGTGCGATGCGATAAATCCAATGAAGGGTCATCGTAGCCACCGGCCCAAGGCTCAATGCAGGTATCCAGGTACAGCGCGCCCTTGCCGAAGGCATAAGTCATCAAGGCCAGCGAACTGACTTCCACCGACAGGTTGACGATGAAGTCGCCGGGTTTGATGAAGCGGTCCAGGGTCTGCGTGAAGGTGTGTTCAGTCAGCGCTTTGCGGACAAAGCAAATGCCCCGCTCCTTGAACCAGATATTTTTCTCGATCACGGGCGCAATGACCGTGATCTGATTGACCGGGACGTGATCCTGCCGCAACAGCAGCGGCAGCGTGGCCCGGGTAATGGAGCCAAATCCGATGAAGATCAGATGGCCCGAAAACCTGACCCGGTGCTTCATGTGCAGTCTCCCCGGAACGTTGACGATGGAGCCATGAAATACCGGTCACCGGACTTTGGCTACTGTCAGGCTCGACAGGCACCCGGCGCAGGCGTTGCCGGCCCTGCGCCGCGGACCGCGTTCAACTTAAGACGTGCCCAGCCCCTCAGACAGGTCCGTACCGGAACGCGCCTGAGCACGCGGTGAAGTTTCGTCACGATGCTCGGTGGTCTTGCTCACGCTATCGCGCACCGTTGCATACCCCTCGCGTGCCGCTTGCCTGGCCTTGTCGGCCAGATCGGCGCTGGTCTTGCCCATCACCCGCTGCTCAGTGGCAGTACTGGGCAGTGCGGCGCCGAGCATGGCGCCCAGCGCGATTCCCGCGGCCGCCATCATCAACGGTTGCTCCTTGAGCAGACGGCTGAATTGATCACCCAGGTCCTGCGAGCCATGGGCCACGCGCTCACCCGTCTCGTGAGCTTTGCTCCGGGCATGGCTGGCGCTGGCGCCCAAACCGTCGGCCAGATGCGAAGCCTTGTCCTTGAGATGATGAAACCCGTCGCGCAACGAGTCGGTGGTGCTGTGCAGATGCTCCTTGGCACTGTCCAGGCCACCGGCAAGCCCTTCGCTCCAGCCGCTGGCATCCTGGTCCGGCCCGACGCGATAACCGACCCGTGGCGGACGGTTCTGACCCAGCATCAGCCAGCACAGCCCCACGGTGGTCAGCACGGTGGGTACCGGGTTGTTGCGTACGGTGGTGCCCAGGTTGCCAAAAAACTGCGACCCGTTGCCTTTGGCCAGGGTCAGGGCCTGGTCGAGCATCTGCCCCGGCGTGAACTTGCTGCCCAGGGCATCGACGATATGGCTGATGTGGGCCCGTTGCTCGTCGATCTCGCGCTCGATGGTTTCCGGGCTCTTCTGGGATTCGGTTTTGAGTTCATCCTTCATGAGACTTTCCTCCGCAGGGCTTCCTGGTCTTTGTTCAACGCATCCAGCGTTCGCTCAGGCTTGAAGTGAGACGGTTCGAATTGCTTCTTGCCCGACTGCACCATGATGAAACCAATGATCATGACCACTGCGCCGACGATCAACGCTGCGAGCCAGGGCTGCATGATCGTGCTCAAGCCGTAGACCACCGCCATCAGCAGGATAATGAAACCGGCCAGCAGCACCATCGCACCACCGGCCACCCCGGCGATACCCGCTTTCAAAGTGTTCAGGCTCGCTTGGAATTCGGCCTTGGCCAGCGCCAGCTCCTTGGTAAAGAGCGATGGGACTTCATGGGTCAATTGCTTTAACAGCCCCATCACTGACGCATCGTTATCGGGCACCGACGTCCCGACGGGACGCTGAATATCTGGGTCTGGTCGGTTCATTGCAATTCTCCTCGGGTATTGGCCGAACCGGGCAACGAGCCGGTAGTGGCATCACTGGGCTGGTCCTGGGTGCCGGACGCAGCGGGAGTGCTGGCGGTGGCGTGGCCGCCGGCAGAATTGACGCCCGGTGCGATAGGATCCGGGTTCGGATCAAAGGGTCCACGGGCGGCAAATCCTCCGCTTGGCGGGCTTGAGTGGCCGGCGGCGGGATCGACTACTTCGGCCGGGACAGGCGAGCTGCCGGCCTTCAGAAACCGCGACAGGCCAAACCCCACCGCTACGCTGCCGACCAGGAACAGACCCGGGTTTTCCCGAGCCAGTCGAGAACCATCGTGCAGCAATTGCTCGGCGCTCATGTGGCGTAATTTGCTGGACAGGCCGCTCATCGAATCGGCCATGTCTGCCAAATAGTGGGACAGGCCCAGGGTGTCGTTGGCTTCGATTTCCGACACGGCTGACTTGGCACCACGCGCCAGTGCATCGATCTGATCCGCTGCCGTATCGCGGTATTGGCCGAAATGCGCATCGGCCTGCTCACGAGCGCTGCCGATGGCCTCGCTCACGTCCTCCTTGATGTGGTTCAGGTGATCCTCGGGTCGGGCCTGGCCCGACGTGCCGTTTTCTCGCTCGGGGTTGTTGTCCGGGATAGTCATGTCTGCCCATCGCCTCCGTGATGAATACTCGATACCGGGAAGCCCCGAGGGGTGCCCGACTACGTGCCTCTCAGTACAGATGACGGAGCAGGTTGAGGCGTAGTTCAAACGAGTTTCACTGCGGGACGCCGTGCGGTATCACAGGCCGCTGGTTTGTCTGCGGGCACAAAAAAATCGGGCGCTGGCGCATTCGCCAGGCCCGATTTCGATCCTGCTGATACCCTTCGTGGTTCAGTGCTCGACGGCCTGCTAACCCAGTGCCGTGTCGAGGAACATCATCACCGCAAACCCCATCATCAACCCCAGCGTGGCTGGCGTTTCGTGGCCGTTGCGGTGGGTTTCCGGAATCACTTCGTGGGACACCACGAAGATCATGGCCCCCGCCGCCAGCCCCAGGCTAATGGGATACGCCACGGCCACGCCCGAAGACATGCCCAGCCCGATCACCGCGCCCAGTGGCTCCATCAGCCCCGAGCCCACCGCGATCAGCGCGGCACGCAGCGCACTGATCCCGGTGACTCGCAGCGCCATGGCGATGGCAAGCCCTTCGGGGATGTCCTGGATCGCAATGGCAGTGGTCAGGGGCATGCCGACCCGCAGATCACCGTTAGCAAAACTGACGCCGATGGCCATGCCCTCGGGCAAATTGTGCAAGGTGATGGCGAGCACGAACAACCAGACACGGTTGATGCGTTCCGATTGCGGACCGCGCCGGCCACTCACTTCATGTTCGTGGGGCACGAAACGGTCAAGGCCGATCATCAGGAGCACGCCCAGACCCAGGCCGACCACAACGACAAACGCGGCGAGCAGTTGATTGCCCACGATACTTTGTGCCGCTTCGATACCCGGCAGGATCAGCGAAAACGAACTGGCGGCGAGCATCATGCCCGCAGCAAAACCGAGCATGATGTCCTGGGTCCGCGAGGAGATATCACGCAGCACCACCGCCATCAACGCGCCCAGGGCCGTGGCGGCGAAACCGGCGGTGCCGCCCAGAACGGCGTAGCCCAGGTTGTGCCGGTCGGCCCCCACCAATGCGTTGTAACCGCTGTAGAGCAACAACGCGGCGATCACCGCCAGCCCCAGCCAGAAGCTCACCCCCAGCAGCAGGTTGTTTTGCACAGGATCCAGCCAGGTACGCCAGGGCGATCGGATCCGGGAGGTGGGCTGGTCCATCGAATATCCTTACTGGTTTTACGCCAGGTCATGTCTGATCGTTCCCGCAACGAGGGGTACGCTCAAACGCAATTTTCAGGCGAAGGAGCCAGGCCCCCTCGCCGGTTTCCTACAGTTTGTCACCTTGCATCCCTGAACCCAAGTCGGCACCTGTCATGGGGTCGCTTTCCGGGTTGGACATGGTCCGCGCCTTCATGTCCATCAGCAGCGCTTCGTCTTTTTTACTCAGTTGCACACTTGCCAGACCATCGCCGCCATCCACCGCCGGCGTTGGGTTCTCGACGAATTCCCACTCATCGCCCTGGTTCCATGGACCACGCACCGAAGGCTCGCCTTGGGACATGTTGAAGTACACGTTGGTGAACTCTGGCATGCCTGGCAGTTTACCTTGAGGGAAATTCGGCTGGATCGAGTGCAGGGCTTTTTCAAAGGACATCTGGTGCGCGATTTCACGGGTCATCAAAAAGCCCAGCGCTTCTTTTACCCCAGGATCATCGGTGAGATTCATCAGGCGCTCATAGATGATTTTCGCCCGTGCCTCGGCGGCGATGTTGGACCGCATGTCCGCTGTCGGCTCACCTATGGTGTCGACGTAAGCGGCTGTCCAAGGTACACCGGCCGAATTGGTCAGCGGGGAACCGGCGCCATAAAGCAGGCTGGTGATGTGAGAGTCGTTGCCGGCTCCGTTGATGTCCCGGTACAGCTGGCCTTCCTTTTCCACACCCTCGGCCATTCTGCCCTTGGCGCCTTTATTGAGCATCACAATGATCGAGCCGATCACCTCCAGATGACTGAGCTCTTCGGTGGCAATGTCCATCAACAGATCCTTGCGGCCGGGATCATCCTCGGACAGGGCCTGGGTGAAGTAGCGCGACGCCGCCGCCAACTCGCCCTGGGCACCGCCGAACTGTTCAAGCAACAGATTAGCCAGCCCTGGGTTAGGCTCGGCGACACGTACGGTGTACTGCAGTCTTTTGTTATGTAAGAACATGATGAAACTCCTCGTTCAGGACACAAGCCAAAGGGACACTGCCGGGGGCAGGCCCACAGAAAATCTGAAGAAGTTAAACAGTTAAAATTTATCTTTTATTTAATAAACGAGACGAACGGTAATCGGTAAGGCGCACTTGCAGAAATGCCAGGTAACTGAACAACTTACACTCCCTCTCGCTTGAAGACATTCCTTGCCGCGATCCCGTTGTATATAAATCCGACAGGCCCCATGCCATTAACACAGAGCCCGTAACGTCATTGGGTATTCAGAGTTGCGCCCATCATCCTCGCTGTTTCCAGGGCATTTTTGACTTATTTCGGAAACTGACTAGCGGTCGCTGGTAACGTTGTCGCCGGATGCCTGACCGCCCTTTCGACCGGCCTCGGAGGCCCGCTCAGGGTCTTTGGCAAAATTGCCACCCGAGGCTTGGCCACCTTTTCGGCCGGCGGCGGCGGCTCGTTCCGGGTCATTGGCAAAATTGCCGCCCGAAGCTTGCCCCCCCTTGCGCCCGGCCTCGGATGCGCGCTGCGGATCATTCGCGAAGTTACCACCTGACACGTGGCCGCCCTTCTTCCCCGCTTGCGATGCCTTTTCACGATCGTTAGCGAAATTGCCAGGATTCTTATTTCCTGTGTTAGCCATTTCATTCACCTCGTTAGTTGATGTTGCGAACCTGCTGACTCCTAACAATCTGAAAGTCTGGCGCCGACAAGGTTTTAAACACATCTTGAAAACAGCGACGAACGGCTCATGCAATCCCACACTCTCACTGCGGCGTCGAGTTACAACGGCCTTTCAAAGAAATGACGCCCAATAATGAATTCAACTACTCAACTTGAGCGATACCCATCGTTAGCGGGCCGCAATCTCGGTTTATATTCAGGATGAAATGGGATAGCTGGGCGCAAAGGTGTCCTCCAGCGCTTCATCCCGTTAATTGCCATCCATGTCTGGCCCGCCATTCTTGCCGCTGCGTTCGCAATGGCAATCCGGTGCCGGACAAGGTTCACCGTTTGGATGTTGGTCGGCGCAGGCTTGACTGCAATAGGCCTCGCCATCGCGATTGAACACCTGTTGCGGGTCCACATCGCATTGGCAATCGGGGCAACCGCACTTTAACTCGCTCATCTTCGTTCTCCTGGGTTCCGGTTTTAAAGCTGTCGTCAGGATCACACCAGCAATTGAACCTCAAGGTTCGCCGCCGCAACGCCATGGTTCGCCACATAGACCTCGGCGGTCCAACCTTTGGTCAGGTTGCGATAAGACTGGGTGCCCAGGGCCTTGCCGCTGTCCCACTCCATGACGTCGCCAATATCGATGTCGTTGGCGGAATCGAGCTCAAGGACTGTGTGGTTGTCTTCTTCCTCGACGTACACACCGACCATTGCTCTCTGTCGATTGATGGCCCGTACTTCACCGGTGGTCTGTTTCATACGCCTCCTCTCTCGGCGCGTTAAAAGCGACCGACACACCTGGCCGGCCGCTTTTTCACGCTCAGCGTTTGGCTTCGGTGTGCGGGTTGGCCGAACGCTCCAGAAACGCTTGGGTGATCTGCGGCAGGTGCTCGCGCAGCCACTCGGCCATGGCGACTTCCTGCGGCAGGATCTGTTCGCAAGCCCTCTGTGTTTCCATATCGCCGGCCACTTTTGCAGCTTCAATGAGTACCGTGTAGGAGGCGATTTCAAGGTTCTCGAACACGTAGCCACTCATGGCCCCTTTCACCACTTCATCGCTCATCGTCATACCGCCCACCGCCTGACCGAAGGCCATGAGTTTGCCGGCCATGTCCTTGAGCATTGAAGTGCTGCCACCCAGGCGCTGGATGCATTGTTCCACCAGTTTTTGTTGCCCGAGGGTCTCCTGCAGGTGCTCCTCAATCCGGGCCTTGAGCTGCGGATAGTGTTCCAGGCGCTCGGCCTGGGCCTTGAGCATTTTTTCCGCCTGCTGTTCCATGGCATGGGCGTCGTTGAGCCAATCCAACAGGTTCTCTTTAGGCGTAGCCATTTGCTTCTCCTTAGCCAGGGTCGTCACTGCCTTGCAGCGCGACAGTTTTGAAGTGCCGTCAAGAGGTGGATGTCGCGCAACCGGGGAAAGTTTGAAGAAACAACAACGCAGTGCGACGAAAGGCATTCCGACCGCCCTCTCGACGAACCACGGTGCTAACCTCAACGACTCCAGGCCAGCGGAGCGACCTCTATGCCCGACGACTTTCACCGTCAACCGATCGATCAATTGCTGGAGCATATGGCCGGGCGCCGTTTTCTGGTGCTCACCGGTGCCGGCATCAGCACCCCGTCGGGCATTCCCGACTACCGGGACAGCGAGGGTGTGCGACGGGGTCGGCAACCCATGATGTACCAGGAGTTTCTCGCCAAACCCGAAGCACGGCGGCGCTACTGGGCGCGGGCGATGCTGGGCTGGCCGCGGGTCCGTCAGGCCCGGCCGAACGTGGCCCACGAGGCGTTGGCGATGTTGCAGGCGCACCAACGCATCAGCGGCCTGATCACCCAGAATGTCGACACCCTGCATGACCAGGCTGGCAGCCACGACGTGATCGAACTTCACGGAAGCCTGCATCGGGTGGTGTGCCTGGATTGCGAGCAGCACAGCGAGCGCCAGCAGATCCAGCTATTGATGCAAGCGCAGAATCCTTACCTGGCCGGTGTCGACGCGGTTCAGGCGCCGGACGGCGATACCCTGCTGGATGCCGCGTTCGAGGCGCGCTTCCAGGTGCCCCGCTGCCCTCATTGCGACGGCGAGCGCTTGAAACCCGACGTGGTGTTTTTCGGCGAAAACGTCGCCGCCGTCACCGCCGCTCGCGCCATGCAAGCCGTCGAACAGGCGGACGGCCTGCTGGTGGTGGGCTCCTCGCTGATGGCTTGGTCGGCGTTTCGCCTGTGCCGGGCGATCAAGGAACGGGGCAAGCCGCTGCTGGCGATCAACCGAGGCAAGACACGGGCCGATGAGTTGCTGGATCTCAAGCTTGAAGAGCCTTGTGAGCAACTGCTGCCGCTGCTGACTCAACGCCAGTTCTAACAGCACCGCAGCCCCCCTGTGGGAGCGAGCCTGCTCGCGATTGCGGCGGCACATCCAGCATAAAGGCTAGCTGAACCACCGCTATCGCGAGCAGGCTCGCTCCCACAAGGGAATCGTGGTTTACCGCGTGGTCAACTGCGCACCGATGTCCTGATCCCTGAGCGTATCGAACAACACCTGCGCCGCCGCCGACAGTTCATGCCCCGGCTTGGTCAGCACACCGATGGCCCGTTCAATCACTGGATCGCTGAGGGTGATGCAGCGGGCGCCCAGCTCATGCATCTGCCCGACACACAGCGCCGGGACCGCACTCACCCCCAACCCGCTGGCGACCATCCGTCCAACTGTCGCCAACTGATGGCTCTCGAATTCCACCGGCAGTTTCATGCCTCGGCTTTGCAAATGCTCCTCCAGCATCACCCGCACGGTGGAGGGCCTTTGCAGCGTGATAAATGGCTGCTCCAGCAGCGTCTGCCACTGGATCTCACTGCGCTGCGCCAGTGGCGAGTCCAGCGGCACCACCGCGACGAAGCGGTCCAGATACAACGGGGTAAAGGCCAGCGACGAGCTCTGCATCGGCTCGAACGCGACCCCCAGTTCAACGTGCCGATCACGAACCATTTCCAGCACCTGTTCGTTGATCACATCGTTGACCGTGACGTTGACATTCGGATAGCGGGCGCGGAAGGTCTTGAGGATCGGTGGCAGCAGGTTGCCGGCAAAGGACGGCATTGCCGCCAATGTGACGCGGCCGCGTTGCAAGGTGAAGCGTTGGCGCATTTCATCCTCGGCGTTGTCCCAATCGGCAACCAGGCGCCGGGCCAGGGGCAGCAGCGATTCGCCTTCGGGCGTCAGCGCCACGTTACGGGTATTGCGACTGAACAGACGCCCGCCCAAGCCTTCTTCCAAGGCCTTGATGGTCAAGCTCAGCGCCGACTGGGACAGGTGCAGCCGCTCGCAGGCCACGGCGAAGCTCAGGCTTTGGGCCACGGCGAGAAAAGCGCGGATTTGCTTGAGGGTCATGGGTCGCTGTGCTCCCGGCGGCAAGCGGTCAGTTTCAAGCCGCAAACGGATATCGGCAATTATTGAGTTTTATCAATCAATCCAACCTAAAAATCAACTTAACAAATATATGACTTGGCGCAACACTGCGTTTCATTGCGACCCCATCAAGAATAAAAGAGGTGTCTATGGCAGGTTTCGACAAACGTGTGAGTAGCTACGAAGAAGCGCTGGAAGGCTTGCAAGACGGCATGACGGTGATCGCCGGCGGCTTCGGCCTCTGCGGCATCCCGGAGAACCTGATCGCCGAGATCAAGCGCAAGGGTATCCGCGACCTCACCGTGGTTTCCAATAACTGTGGCGTCGACGGTTTCGGTCTGGGTGTATTGCTGGAAGATCGGCAGATCCGCAAGGTGGTTGCCTCTTACGTCGGCGAAAACGCTCTTTTCGAAAAGCAGCTGCTGAGCGGCGAAATCGAAGTCGTGCTCACCCCGCAAGGCACCCTCGCCGAAAAAATGCGCGCCGGCGGCGCGGGCATTCCGGCCTTCTTCACCGCCACCGGGGTCGGCACGCCAGTGGCCGAAGGCAAGGAAGTGCGTGAATTCCATGGCCGTCAGTACCTGATGGAAGAATCCATCACCGGCGACTTCGCCATCGTCAAAGGCTGGAAAGCCGACCATTTCGGCAACGTGGTCTATCGCCACACCGCCCAGAATTTCAACCCGTTGGCGGCCACGGCCGGCAAGATCACTGTGGTTGAAGTCGAAGAAATCGTCGAACCGGGCGAGCTGGACCCGACGCAGATCCATACCCCAGGCATCTACGTCGACCGGATCATTTGCGGCACGTTCGAAAAGCGCATCGAACAGCGCACCGTGCGTAAGTGATCCCCTGCCCCCGGCCCGAATGAAGGAATAACAACATGGCACTTTCCCGCGAACAAATGGCTCAACGCGTCGCCCGCGAAATGCAGGACGGCTACTACGTGAACCTGGGCATCGGCATTCCGACCCTGGTCGCCAACTACATCCCCGAAGGCATGGAAGTCATGCTGCAGTCGGAAAACGGCCTGCTCGGCATGGGCGCGTTCCCTACCGAAGCGGAGGTCGATGCCGACATGATCAACGCCGGCAAGCAGACCGTCACCGCACGTATCGGCGCCTCGATCTTCTCTTCGGCAGAATCCTTTGCCATGATCCGTGGCGGGCACATCGACCTGACCGTGCTGGGCGCCTTCGAGGTAGACGTGGAAGGTAACATTGCCTCGTGGATGATCCCTGGCAAGCTGGTCAAGGGCATGGGCGGCGCGATGGACCTGGTGGCCGGTGCCGAGAACATCATCGTCACCATGACTCACGCGTCCAAGGACGGTGAGTCGAAACTGCTGCCCCGGTGCAGCCTGCCGCTGACCGGTGCCGGTTGCATCAAGCGCGTGCTGACCGACCTGGCCTACCTGGAAATCCAGGACGGCGCCTTCATTCTCAAAGAACGTGCCCCAGGCGTCAGCGTCGAGGAAATCGTCGCCAAGACTGCCGGCAAACTGATCGTGCCGGACCACGTGCCTGAAATGCAGTTCGCTGCCCAGTGAGGAGAGATTCGATGCAAGAAGTCGTGATTGTCGCCGCCACCCGTACCGCCATTGGCAGTTTCCAGGGTTCGCTGGCCTCCATTCCCGCACCGCAACTCGGTGCCGCGGTGATTCGTCGGTTGCTGGAACAGACCGGTTTGTCCGGCGAGCAGGTCGATGAAGTGATTCTTGGCCAAGTGCTGACCGCAGGTTCCGGACAAAATCCGGCGCGCCAGGCGTCGATCCTCGCCGGCCTGCCCCACGCGGTGCCGGCGCTGACCCTGAACAAGGTCTGCGGCTCGGGGCTCAAGGCCTTGCACTTGGGTGCCCAGGCGATCCGCTGTGGCGATGCCGAGGTGATCATTGCCGGCGGCATGGAAAACATGAGCCTGGCTCCGTACGTACTGCCGGCTGCCCGCACTGGCCTGCGCATGGGCCATGCGCAGATGATCGATAGCATGATTACCGATGGTCTGTGGGATGCGTTCAACGATTACCACATGGGCATCACCGCCGAAAACCTGGTGGACAAGTACGAGATCAGCCGCGAGGAGCAGGACGCCTTTGCCGCCGCTTCCCAGCAGAAGGCCGTGGCGGCGATTGAAGGTGGCCGGTTTGCCGATGAGATCACGCCGATCCTGATTCCCCAGCGCAAAAGCGATCCTGTGGCCTTCGCCACCGACGAACAACCCCGGGCCGGCACCACCGCTGAATCCCTGGGCAAGCTCAAGCCGGCGTTCAAGAAGGACGGCAGCGTTACCGCCGGCAATGCCTCGTCGCTGAACGATGGCGCCGCCGCCGTGCTGCTGATGAGCGCGGAAAAAGCCAAGGCATTGGGCTTGCCGGTACTGGCGAAAATCAGCGCCTATGCCAATGCGGGGGTAGACCCGGCAATCATGGGCATCGGCCCGGTGTCGGCTACCCGCCGCTGCCTGGACAAGGCCGGCTGGTCTTTGGACCAACTGGACCTGATCGAAGCCAACGAAGCCTTCGCCGCCCAGTCACTGGCCGTGGCCAGAGAGCTGAAATGGGACATGGAAAAGGTCAACGTCAATGGCGGCGCCATCGCCCTGGGCCACCCGATCGGTGCTTCAGGTTGCCGAGTGCTGGTGTCGCTGCTCCATGAAATGATCAAGCGCGATGCCAAGAAAGGCCTCGCCACGCTGTGCATCGGCGGTGGTCAAGGCGTGGCCTTGGCGCTGGAACGAGCGTAACCGGCAAAGGGTTCAACAGTGGTTGAGCGGACCCACGAACATCCGCCCATCCACTGGCAACACAACCGGCGCAACCTGGGTTGCGCCGGTTTTTTTTGGCCTGCTGGTTTTGAGCATGATCTGCCGGCCTCATCGCGAGCAGGCTCGCTCCCACAGGGATCTCGGGCGGTTGCAAGATTGGCGTCCACCACCGATCCATTGTGGGAGCGAGCCTGCTCGCGATGGCGGTGGGTCAGCTTGCATCGATGCTGAATGTGCCGGCCCATTCGCGAGCAAGCCCGCTCCCACAGGGGGATTGGGTTTTAAGCACAAAATCGAAGAACACCACCGATCCACTGTGGGAGCGAGCCTGCTCGCGATGGCGGTGGGTCAGGCGACGATGAGCCTTCAGGCCCCCGCGCCAAACCGGTCGCGACTGTTGGTCAGGTGCAGCCACATGGAGGCGCGGGCGGCGTCCGGATCCTGGCGTTTGATGGCATTGAAAATGGCCTCGTGCTCCAAATTAGCCAACTGCGCCAGTTTCCCTAGGTCCGCTTGACCGCGTTCGACTACGTTCACCCGGGTTCGGGGAATCATCGCACTGCCCAGGTGCTGCATGATTTCGACAAAACAGGTGTTGTCCGTGGCTTCAGCGATGAGCAAATGAAAGCGCCGGTCGGCGTCGACGCAACTGTCGTTATTGCTGAGCAACCGCTGGTAATCATCCAGGGCCTGGCGCATCTGCTGCAGTTGGCGTTCATTGCGCCGTAAGGCCGCCAGGGCCGCTGCCTGGGTTTCCAGGCCCAGGCGCAGTTCCAAGATCCCCCGCACACCTGCGGCGGTGTCGACATTGAGCCTCAGGCCCGGCTCACCGGTCTGCTCCAGCACAAAGGTGCCGATGCCGTGGCGAGTTTCCACCAGCCCCGAGGCCTGCAGCTTGGATATCGCCTCGCGCACCACCGTGCGGCTGACACCATGGGCCTGCACAATGGCACCTTCCGACGGCAGTTTTTCCCCCGGTTTCAACTGCCCCAGCAAAATGCTCTGGCTTAGCTTCGCCACCAGGTCATGGGCCAGGTTGTGGGTGCGTTTGCGCGGCGTTGCCTCGATGTCTGGGTGCATGGGCCGTGGGTCCTCGAAACGGAGCAGGCGGGCCGTGAGGTAAAAACTCCACGGCCCTTAGCTTGTATGACAAGTGCAATCATCTCAGTCATCGAACGGTTCCGCCAGCGCTAAACTGATCTTCCCCATGTTTCTTTTCCTTGCTAAAAAATCCAGCAAATAAAGGTATTTCCGAGTTTTTTAAGGCAAACCATCCAAAAAAACCGACCAGCCTCCCTTGTAAGATAAAAAAATCAAGTTGTATGATGTCTATCAACATCGCCCTCCTGCGATGCCCCGCATAAAAACAACGAGTGGGAAAAACATGCAGACCCAAGAAGCCACCAAAGCCCCCATCATCACCAGCATGCAGGTCGTGCCGGTGGCCGGTCATGACGGCATGCTGCTGAATCTCAGTGGCGCCCATGGCCCGTTCTTTACCCGCAACATCGTCATTCTCAAAGACAACGCCGGCCACACCGGCGTGGGCGAAGTGCCCGGCGGCGAGCGCATTCGCCAGACCCTCGAAGACGCCCGCTCGCTGGTGGTCGGCAGCCCCATCGGCACCTATCAGAAGATTCTCAACACCGTACGCCAAGCCTTCGCCGACCGGGATGCCGGTGGTCGTGGCTTGCAGACGTTCGACCTGCGCATCACCATTCACGCGGTCACCGGCCTGGAAGCGGCGTTGCTGGACCTGCTGGGCCAGCACCTGGATGTACCGGTAGCCGCCCTGCTCGGCGAAGGCCAGCAGCGTGATGAAGTGAAAATGCTCGGTTATCTGTTTTATGTGGGTGATCGCCAGCAAACTGACCTGCCCTACCGCAGCGAGCCGGACGCCGACAACGACTGGTTCCGCGTACGCCACGAAAAAGCCCTGGACGCCGACGCCGTGGTGCGCCTGGCCGAAGCCGCTCATTCGCGTTACGGCTTCCAGGACTTCAAGCTCAAGGGCGGCGTGCTCAAGGGCGACGAAGAAATCGAAGCCGTCACCGCCCTGGCCGAACGCTTCCCTCAGGCACGTATCACCCTGGACCCGAACGGCGCCTGGTCACTCAAGGAGGCCATCCGCCTCTGCCGGGACCAGCACAAGGTCCTGGCATACGCCGAAGATCCTTGCGGTGCCGAGAACGGTTATTCGGGCCGTGAGGTGATGGCCGAGTTCCGCCGCGCCACCGGTCTTAAAACCGCCACTAACATGATCGCCACCGATTGGCGCGAAATGGGCCATGCCATCACCTTGCAGTCGGTGGACATTCCCCTGGCCGACCCACACTTCTGGACCATGCAAGGTTCCGTTCGAGTGGCGCAGATGTGCAACGAATGGGGTCTGACCTGGGGCTCGCACTCCAACAACCACTTCGACATTTCCCTGGCGATGTTCACCCATGTAGCGGCGGCCGCACCGGGTGACATCACGGCGATCGACACGCACTGGATCTGGCAGGATGGGCAGCGGCTGACCAAGGCTCCGTTGCAGATCCAGGGTGGCTGCGTACAGGTGCCAAAAAAACCGGGACTGGGGATCGAGCTGGACACCGACCAATTGGCCAAGGCTCATGAACTGTACAAAGGGATGGGGCTTGGCGCACGTAATGATGCGGTCGCAATGCAGTATCTGATTCCGGGCTGGACGTTCAACAACAAGCAGCCGTGCCTGGTGCGCTGAACGAACCTTCTGGCCGAGCACCTATCCAGGTGGGAGCGAGCCTGCTCGCGATGAAGGCGGCACATCCAACATCGCAACCGCATCGCGAGCAGGCTCGCTCCCACAGGGTTAGGGCATGATAGGACCTGCTCCTAACCCTCCGGCCGCAGAATCAACACCGCCAATGGCGGCAAGTTGAGTTCCAGCGACAGCGCCTGGCCATGGCTGGGCACTTCTTCGGTGAAGGCACCGCCGCTGTTGCCGTAGTTGGAACCGGCATAGGTGTCGGCGTCACTGTTGAGCAATTCCACCCAGCGCCCGGCAAACGGCACGCCGATGCGGTATGCCGCGCGCGGCACAGGCGTGAAGTTGGCAACCACCAACACCGGTCGGCCTTCCTTGCTCCAGCGCAACCAGGCGTAGACGCTGTTCACCGCATCATCACCAATCAGCCACTGGAACCCCTGAGGCGCGTCGTCCTGATCGTGCAGCGCCGGCTCTTCGCGATAGAGACGGTTCAGGTCGCTCACCAGCTTCTGCACCCCACGGTGCTCCGGGTATTGCAACAGGTACCAGTCCAGCTGCTGGTCGTGGTTCCACTCGCGCCATTGGCCGAACTCGCAGCCCATGAACAGAAGCTTCTTGCCGGGATGGCCCCACATGAAACTCAGATAGGCCCGCAAGTTGGCGAATTTCTGCCAGCGATCTCCCGGCATCTTGTCGATCAGCGAGCGTTTGCCATGCACCACTTCGTCATGGGAAATCGGCAGGACAAAGCGCTCGGACCACGCGTACATCAGGCCGAAACTCAGTTCGTTGTGATGGTGGGCGCGGTACACCGGGTCCTGCTGGATGTAATGCAGCGAATCGTGCATCCAGCCCATGTTCCACTTATAGGCGAAACCCAGGCCGCCCTGTTGCGTGCTCTGACTGACGCCGGGCCAGGCGGTGGACTCTTCGGCGATAACCAACGCACCGGGGGTTTCCAGCGCCACCACGTCATTGAGGTGCCGCAGGAAGTCGATGGCTTCCAGGTTCTCCCGTCCACCGTGGCGATTGGGCACCCATTCGCCGGCCTTGCGTGAATAGTCGCGATACAACATCGAGGCGACGGCATCCACACGCAGGCCGTCGATGTGGAAGTGCTTCAGCCAATGCAGCGCCGAAGCGAGCATGAAACCATGGACTTCGGTGCGTCCCAGGTTGTAGATCAGGGTGTCCCAATCCTGGTGAAAGCCTTCCAGCGGGTTGCCGTATTCGTACAGCGCGGTGCCGTCGAACTGGGCCAGACCGTGGGTATCGGTGGGGAAATGCGCCGGCACCCAATCGAGAATCACGCCGATGTCGGCCTGGTGACAGGCATTGACGAACGCCGCGAAATCGTCCGGCGAGCCGAAACGCGCCGTCGGGGCAAACTGTGAAAGCGGCTGGTAACCCCAGGAACCCCCGAAAGGATGCTCCATGATCGGCATCAGCTCGATGTGGGTGAACCCCAGGTCCTTGACGTACGGAATCAGCCGTTCGGCCATTTCGTGCCAGGTGTATTGCCGGGCAACTTCTCCCGCCTCGTCGATTTCGCACTGCCAGGAGCCGGCGTGCAACTCGTAGATCGACAGCGGTGCGCCAGGCAACTGCCGCTCGCGACGATCTTGCATCCATTGCCCATCCTGCCACTCGATTTTCAGCGGCGCGGCGACCTTGGAAGCGGTATCCGGCGGCATTTGAGTGGCCAGTGCCACCGGGTCAGCCTTGAGCGGCAAAATGCCGTGGGCGCCGAGGATTTCATATTTGTAACCCTCGCCCGCGCCAAGCCGCGGGATGAACAACTCCCACACCCCGGACGGATAACGGATGCGCATTGGATGCCGGCGCCCGTCCCAGACGTTGAAATCGCCCACCACCGAGACTCGCCGCGCATTCGGTGCCCATACAGCAAAGCGCACGCCGTCGACGCCATCGACAGTGGTCAACTGCGCCCCCAGACAGGAACTGAGGTCGCGATGATTGCCTTCGGCAAACAGATAAAGGTCCATTTCCCCCAGCAGTGGCCCGAAGCTGTAGGGGTCTTCGGCCACCTGCTCACCGCCGGCCCAGCGGGTGCGCAACAGGTAGGGTTGGGCGCGGTCGAAATGGCCGACAAACAGCCCCGGGGTTTCGCTGAGCTGCAAATCACCCAGAACGTCGCCGCCATCGCGAGCGAGCACTTGCACGCTCAAGGCACCGGGCAGATACGCCCGGATGAACTGTCCGCCGGCACCATCGCCGTGAGGGCCAAGGATTGAAAACGGGTCCTGATGTTCTGCGCGCACCAGCGCGTCGATGTCATGGGGGGACGGCAGCAACGACTCTTTGGCCTGCCCCTGTGGTTCTTTGTTCGAGACACTCATGATTCTCTCCACTAAATCGGTCCGGCTAAGTCGGAAAAGGGTTTCAGCCCGCTCAATAACCCGTACAGACCGTGCAATGGCACGGGCAGCCAGGCGGGGCGATTCTCGGCTTCATAGGCCACTTCATAGGCCGCCTTCTCCAGGCCGAACAACGCCAGTGCGGCGTCTTCGCCTTCAGCATCCTTCCACTCATGGGCAAGACTAGCTGCCGCCAGCCGATATGCCTCAACAAATGCCTGACGGGCCTCTTTCAAATAACGATCAGCCACCCGTTGCCGCGCCGCGTCGGCGTCGGCGGTGCTGTCGACGGTGTTCAGGTGGATCGCCATGGCGGCTGCGTAATCGAAGGAGCGCAGCACGCCGCTGACGTCCTTGTACGGGCTGTGCTTGCCGCGGCGCTCATGCAGGGGTCGTGCCGGCTCGCCCTCGAAGTCGATCAGGTAGGCGTCGCCCTTGATCACCAGTACCTGCCCCAGGTGCAGGTCGCCGTGGACGCGGATGCGCAAGCCACCGACAGCCTTGCCGGCCAGTTCCTGGATGTGCGCCAGAACGGTCTTCTTGTGTTCCAGCAAGCGGGCGACCAAGGCCTGGTCCGCCGGGTTCAATTGGCCCTGGTTCTGCTTGAGCAGGCGCAAGGCGTTTTCTACCTGCGCGGCCACATCCTTGCCGATGGCCTGGGCCTCCTTGGCGTTGGTGGCCTGGGGCGCGAAGTCCGGGTCATCCGTGGCCTGAGCCAGTACCTCGTGCATTTCCCCCAGGCGCTGGCCGAGCATGCCGGCGAAGTCCTTGAGTTCGCCCAAGGCGTTGTAGTGCTGTTCCTGCTCGGACACGGCATCGGCCAGCTCATCACGCAGCGCGCGTTCGAGGTTGTTCTGGGTCCATTCCCAGGCGTCGCCCTGATTGCTCAGGTAGCCTTGGGCAATCATCAGCAGCGCATCTTCGCCCTCAGTGTCACGGCGAATCACCGAACCGAGCAGCGGCGAAATATTGCTGAAACCTGCGGCTGTCAGGTAGGCACTCATTTCCAGCTCCGGGTGTACGCCCGACGCCACTTTGCGGATCAGTTTGAGCACCAGACTGCCGCCCACCACCACCGAACTGTTGGACTGCTCGGCGGACAGGTAACGCACCTCCGGCTCGTCTCCCAGGTTCAATGGGGCCAGGCCTTCGGTGGGTTCAAACCGCAGCTCGCCTTCGCTGCAAGGCAGCACCGTATTGGCCTGCATGCTTTGCAGAACCGCCCGCACGAAACTTTCCAGGCTGAACGCATCGGTGATCAAACCGACCTGACGGACCCGGCGAACCCGAGACAGCGCCAATTGCTGCGGCAACGCCGCGCCCACCTGGTCTTCGGCCAGCAGACCGAAGGGCAGTTGGTAACGCAGTGTCTGGCCAGCGCTGGTGACGTCGATTTCGCTGAGCAGCACCGGGTGCTGCGGATCGCCGAAACGCACGCCATAGACAATATTGACCTTCTCGATCGCGCTGTCTTTGCCGGCAAACCAGCGACGGTTCTGCAGCCAGCTCGGCAGGATGGTTTGCTCCAGCGTGGTGCGCGACGGTGCTTCAAGCAGTTCTTCCAGGCGTTTCTTCAGCACCAGGGTGGTGAAGTCCGGCAAGCTCTGGGCCGGCTCCACATGCCAGCTCGGCATCTGGTTTTCTGTTGCCAGGGCAAACCAGTAGAACCCATACGGCGGCAGGGTCAGCAGGAAATTCAGTTGGCCGATGGGCGGGAAGGCATTGCCCCCCAGCATTTCCACCGGGACCATCCCGGCATAGGCCGACAGGTCCAGTTCGGCGGCCTGGGCGCTACGAGACACGTTGGCCACGCACAGGATGATTTCGTGCTTGCCATCGGGGCCGGTGTATTCGCGGGTATAAGCCAGGATCCGGCGGTTGCTTGGCGAGAGCATCTTCAGCGTGCCACGACCAAAGGCCTTGGACTGCTTGCGCACCGCCAGCATCCGCCGGGTCCAGTTCAGCAATGAATGAGGATCGCCGGCCTGGGTCTCGACGTTGACCGACTGGTAACCGTATTGCGGGTCCATGATCGGCGGCAGTACCAGGCTGGCCGGGTCGGCGCGGGAGAAACCGCCGTTGCGGTCGATCGACCACTGCATCGGCGTGCGCACGCCGTCGCGGTCGCCCAGGTAGATGTTGTCGCCCATGCCGATTTCATCGCCGTAGTACAAGGTCGGCGTGCCGGGCATCGACAGCAGCAGGCTGTTGAGCAACTCGACACGGCGGCGGTCGCGCTCCATCAGCGGCGCCAGACGTCGACGAATCCCCAGGTTGATCCGCGCCCGACGGTCGGCCGCGTAGTAATTCCACAGGTAGTCGCGCTCCTTGTCGGTGACCATCTCCAGGGTCAACTCATCGTGGTTGCGCAGGAAAATCGCCCACTGGCAATTGGCCGGAATTTCCGGGGTCTGGCGGAGAATGTCGGTGATGGGGAAGCGGTCTTCCTGGGCCAGCGCCATGTACATGCGTGGCATCAGCGGGAAGTGGAATGCCATGTGGCATTCGTCACCGTTCAAACCCTGGGCGTCGACATCGCCGAAATACAGCTGGGTGTCTTCCGGCCACTGGTTGGCCTCGGCCAACAGCATACGGTCGGGGTAATTGGCATCGATCTCGGCACGGATCTGCTTGAGGACGTCGTGGGTCTCGGGCAGGTTCTCGTTGTTGGTGCCGTCGCGCTCGATCAGGTACGGGATCGCGTCCAGGCGCAGGCCGTCGATGCCCATGTCCAGCCAGTAGCGCATCACCGACAGTACGGCTTTGATCACTTGGGGGTTATCGAAGTTGAGGTCCGGCTGGTGGGAATAGAAACGGTGCCAGAAGTATTGGCCGGCTACCGGATCCCAAGTCCAGTTGGATTTCTCGGTGTCGAGGAAAATGATCCGCGTGCCATCGTACTTGTGGTCGTCGTCGGACCAGACGTAGAAATCCCGCGCCTTCGAACCCGGCTTGGCTTTGCGCGCGCGCTGGAACCATGGATGCTGGTCGGAGGTGTGGTTGATGACCAGCTCGGTGATCACCCGCAGATTACGCTTGTGGGCTTCGGCGATGAAACGCCGCGCATCGGCCATGGTGCCGTAGTCGGGGCTGACACCTCGGTACTCGGCGATGTCGTAGCCATCATCGCGCCTGGGCGAAGGATAGAACGGCAGAAGCCAGATCGTGTTGACGCCCAGATCGGCGATGTAGTCGAGCTTTTCGATCAATCCGGGAAAGTCACCGATCCCGTCGTTATTGGAATCGAAATAGGATTTGACGTGGACCTGATAAATCACCGCGTCCTTGTACCAGAGCGGGTCTTTGATAAAGGTGGCAGACCGGGGTTTCTTCGCCATTTGCAACTCCTGAGAAATTCTGTAAAGCCGCTGAAACAGGCTTGTGAGGTCTTTTGGTGTCGTGGGGCCTTTTGTGGCGAGGGGATTTATCCTCACTTTGTGGGAGCAAAGCTTGCTCGCGATGCAGGCGCCTCGATTCCCCTGAAGAGCGCGTCAACTTCATCGCGGGCAAGCCTTGCTCCCACAGCCTTACGCCACGCTGATCCGCCATATCCCGAACGGTTGGTAGGCCGGGTCGATACGCATGAACTGGTACTTGCCATACCACGTCCAACGATGCCCGCTCATCAAATCCTCGCCCTGGGTCTGGGCATCGTCCGGCAGCCCCATCTCCCACAGCGGCAACTCGAAATTGGCTTCCTGCGGGGTATGCGGGTCGAGACTCACTGCCACCAGAATGAAATTGCTGCCATCGGCGGTGCGTTTGCCGAAGTACAGGATGTTGTCGTTCCAGGCGTTGTAGATCGTCAGGCCCAAGTGCGTATGCAGCGCCGGGTTTTGCCGGCGGATGCGGTTGAGCTGGGCGATTTCGGCAATGATGTTGCCCGGCGCGGTGAAGTCCCGGGGGCGGATCTCATACTTCTCCGAGTCGAGGTATTCCTCCTTGCCCGGCACTGGCGCCGATTCGCACAATTCAAACCCCGAGTACATGCCCCACAGGCCCGAGCCCATGGTCGCCAGGGCCGCGCGGATCAGAAACCCGGCGCGCCCCGACTCATGGAGAAACGCCGGGTTGATGTCCGGCGTGTTGACGAAAAAGTTCGGCCGGTAGCACTCGCGTAACGGAGATTCGTTGAGCTCGGTGAAATACGTCGCCAGTTCGGTCTTGGTATTGCGCCAGGTGAAATAGGTGTAGCTCTGGGAATAACCGACCTTGCCCAGGCGCGCCATCATGGCCGGCGTGGTGAAGGCTTCGGCGAGGAACATCACTTCCGGGTGCTGGGCCCGCACATCGGCAATCAACCACTGCCAGAACGGCAACGGCTTGGTGTGGGGATTGTCGACACGGAAGATCTTCACGCCTTCATTGACCCACCCCACCACCACGTCCCGCAGCTCCAGCCACAGGCTGGGAATCGCATCCGCGGCGTAGAAATCGACGTTGACGATGTCCTGGTATTTCTTCGGCGGGTTTTCCGCATATTTGATCGTGCCGTCCGGCCGCCAGCTGAACCAGCCCGGATGCTGCTTGAGCCACGGGTGGTCCTGGGAACACTGGATAGCAAAGTCCAACGCGATCTCCAGGCCATGGTCGGCCGCCGCGGCCACCAGACGCCGAAAATCCTCGCGCGAGCCCAACTGCGGGTGAATCGCTTCGTGACCGCCCTCCTCGCTCCCGATGGCATAAGGGCTGCCCGGATCGTCGGGACCGGCGGTGAGGGAGTTGTTCGGGCCCTTGCGAAAGCTGCGACCGATGGGGTGGATCGGCGGGAAGTACAGCACATCGAACCCCATGTCCTGGATCACCGCCAGACGCGAATGCACGTCATTGAAGGTGCCATGACGCTTGGGATCATCGGTGATCGAGCGGGGAAAAAGCTCGTACCAACTGGCGAACTCGGCCAACTTGCGTTCGACGTCCAGAGGGTATTGCGGGCTGATACTCAAATAGGGGCGATGATCGGCCTGGGACATGAGACCGGCACTGCGGGGTGCCAGGAACAATGCCACCTGCTCAGCTGGCAACAGGCCGGAAAGCTCATGGTGCAACGCGGTCAATTGCTCCCTCAGCTCACCTTCGCTGCGCTCGGCCGCCATCTGCACCTGATTGCGTCCTTCCTGCAATTCCAGGCTGATGGGCACGCCGGCCGCGAATTTTTTCTCCAGCTCGTATCGGAAACTGGCGAACTGATCGATCCAGGCCTCGATGCGAAACACATAGAAGCCCTGCTCGGGCACATTGAACTGGCCTTGCCAACCGTTGTTGCCCAGCTCGGTCATGACCGCGTTGTTCCACGACTCATCCTTCAGCGCCCGCCAAAGGATATGCACGGCCAATTTGTCATGACCGTCGGCGAAGACTTTGCTGGTCACCGTCACGTCCTGCCCGGCCACGGCCTTGGCGGCGAATTGCCCGCCTTCGATGACCGGCATGGTGCTTTCAATGGCAATACGCGGCAGTAACAGGGCCTGGGACAATGGCAAATGCGGGTTGTACGACAGGTCAGTCGGGTGTTGTTCAGCAGTCATCGAGCATCGCTCCTTTTACGCCCCATGGACGTTGTGGCGGTAAAGGCCCAGTAGTCCTTGAAAGGATGGATCCCTGAAAAAACTCACTTAAACTCCGAACCGAATCGACGGTTAAAAGTTCAGAGTGATTTGCCCCGATGGCAGCGGGATCAAACCAGGCGCAGGGTGGTCAACAAGGTTAAGCACGACTCAAGCCATGTGCGTCACGGAGACTCGTCCTGATGAATATTCCCATCCCGGCTGAAACACCCGACCCCAACATTGACGACCCCACCCTGCCGCCACCCGGCCCCGAGCCGGAACCGATCCCGGAAAAAGACCCGCCGCTTGATCCCCAGCCTCCTCTGGGCGACCCGCCGAGCGAGGCGCCGCCGGAGCGGGTTTGAACCAACAGCCTAGTGGATAACAAAAAACCTGTGGGAGCGGGCTTGCTCGCTCCACACAGGATTATGTGTTCTGGCTGGAGATCGCAGTCACGGCTTTTCCTCCTTCTCCAGCGCCCGGACAATCAGCGGCATTACGCTGAAGATCGCCAGCGCCAATACCGTACTGAGCACTGCCGTGGACTCGCGCCCCAGCCCGGCGGCGACGCCGATGGCGGCGGTCATCCACAGGCCGGCGGCAGTGGTCAGGCCTTTTACGTGGCTTTCGTCACTATCGTTGCCCTTGAGGATAGTGCCCGCGCCCAGGAAACCGATGCCGGCGATAACACCCTGCACCACACGGCTCATGGCGTCAGCCTCGGAGCCGGACATCTGCGGCACCAGCACAAACAGCGCCGCCCCCAAGGCCACCAGCATATGGGTCCGGACCCCGGCGGCCTTGCCCTTGTGTTCACGCTCAAAACCCAGGATGCCGCCCAACAACGCAGCCATCAGCAGGCGTACGGTTACCCGCGTCATCTGCTGCGCATCGGTGATATCGGCGAATTCCGATTGCAGGGTTATCCAGACTTCATGCCACCAGGCGTCCATGAACGGTCCTCTTTCCGGTCGATAAACGATGGACCGCAAGCCAGGCCAGAGGTGCGCTCGACCGCTGATCAGACGCAACGAACCGCGGCTGCGGGCCGACGCCTAACGTTCAGGACATCCAGAAGGAAACCTAACCATGAGTTTCAATATCGATAGCAACCACATCTGCACCTTCGACACCGAAGAGTTCAACGAACAGCGACCCGCCAGCGAGTTGACCGTTATCACTGATGCGGAAAAAGCCATGTCGGCGGTGGATCTCAACGGTGGCCGGGTGTACATCACCGAGGCGCAAGCCGATGCCCTGACCGTGGCCGGGGCGGTCGATGGGCGTGAGAACCTCAAGGCGACTGATAGCGATTCGGTGATCTGAATCCCTTTGTCCCTTTGATTGAAGAAAATCGTCCTCTGTGCAAAGAGGCTGCGTGGGAGCAAGCCTTGCTCCCACTGCGGTCTTCGCCAACGAGATCTGTTCGCCTGATCTGGATGCATCAAAGTGTCGCAGGGCCAGGGCCTCAGGGCATCTGATCCGGTTTTTATCGTGATACCTGAGTCTGTTATGAAAACAGTTCGATGGTCATAGTGCGCCGGCCAGTTACAGGCTGAGGAGCGACCGACCATGAGCGAAAGAATCCCCGTCCAGTTGATACAGCACTTCGAACCCGCGCCGACGAAGATAAAGGCCCGGACCACCGATAACCTGATCCACACCCGCAGCTTCACCGGCTTATTCCGCACCTTGCGCATCAGCGGTGCAGGGCTTCTGTTTCTGCTGTTTTTCGGCACTGTATGGCTGAACTGGGGCGACCGCCAGGCGGTGCTCTGGGACCTCGCCGAAAGCAAATTCCACATTTTTGGCGCGACCTTCTGGCCCCAGGATTTCATCCTGCTGTCGGCACTGCTGATCATCGCCGCCTTCGGCCTGTTCGCGATCACCGTATTTGCCGGTCGGGTGTGGTGCGGCTACACCTGCCCGCAGAGTTCCTGGACCTGGATCTTCATGTGGTGCGAAAAAATCACCGAAGGCGAACGGCACCAGCGGATCAAGCTGCAGGCGGCGCCCTGGACCTTGAACAAGCTGCTGCGTCGCTCAGCCAAACATACGTTGTGGCTGGCAATCAGCCTGCTCACCGGCTTGACCTTTGTCGGTTATTTCACGCCGATCCGCCCGCTGGCCGAAGAACTTCTGACCCTGCAAATGGCCGGTGTCAGTCTGTTCTGGGTGCTGTTCTTTACCGGCGCCACCTACCTCAACGCCGGCTGGCTGCGTGAAGCGGTGTGCATGCACATGTGCCCCTATGCACGGTTTCAGAGCGTGATGTTCGATAAAGACACCCTGACCATTTCCTATGACACCGCACGTGGCGAAATCCGGGGCCCGCGCAAGCGCGAAGTGAACCCGGCCAATGTGGGTTTGGGCGATTGCATCGATTGCCAGATGTGCGTGCAGGTCTGCCCCACCGGCATCGACATTCGCGACGGCCTGCAAATGGAGTGCATCGGGTGCGCCGCCTGCATCGATGCCTGCGATTCGATCATGGACAAGATGGGTTATGCCCGTGGCCTGATCAAGTACACCTCTGAACATCAGTTGCAAGGTGGCAGGACTCGCCTGCTGCGACCGCGGTTGATTGGCTATACCGCCGTGCTGCTGGTGATGATCGGGGCCTTGGCCGTGGCGCTGGCAGAACGCCCCATGGTGTCGCTGGACGTGACCAAGGACCGTGGGCTGTTCCGCGAAAACAGCCTGGGCCAGATCGAGAACATCTACAGCCTGAAAATCATCAACAAGACCCAGCAGCGCCAGGATTATCAGCTGTCCCTGGCGGACGCCGAAGGTTTTGTCCTGCAGGGCAAAACGCAACTGAGCCTGGCGCCGGGGGAAATCCTCGACGTACCGGTGTCGGTGGCAATGCTCAGCGAACGGCCCCGTAGCGGCTCCCGGGAAATGGTCTTCAAGGTGGCCGACAGTGATGAGCCTGGGACTTTCAGTGAGGCCACGAGCCGCTTTGTGGCGCCGATAAATCGTTGAGGCTTAAGATGCCGAACCTTTGTGGGAGCGAGCCTGCTCGCGATGGCGGACGGTCAAACAATATCAACATTGAATGTACCGGCCCCATCGCGAGCAGGCTCGCTCCCACAGGTAACTGCGCAAGCCGTGCGTTACCCCCTGAATTGTTCAAGAGCGGGCCCGCTATGAAACGCTACGAGAAATTCGCCGACGACATCGCTGAGCTGATCCGCTCCGGCGTGCTGGGCCCAGGGCAGCGTGTGCCATCGGTGCGTTATGCCAGCCAGACCTACGGCGTCAGCCCGTCCACGGTGTTCCAGGCCTACTACCTGCTGGAGCGTCGTGGCCTGATCCGGGCTCGTCCGCGCTCCGGCTACTTCGTCAACGCCCATACACCGAATCCGTTCGCCGAGCCGGTGATCAGCACCCAGGTGCACGACAGCACCGAAGTCGACGTCAGCGAGCTGGTGTTTTCGGTGTTGGACTCGATCAAGGATCCAGCCACCGTACCGTTCGGTTCGGCGTTCCCCAGCCCGACCCTGTTTCCCCTGCAACGACTGTCCCGCTCGCTGTCCAGCGCAACGCGGGATATGGACCCCCGAATGGTGGTCACGGACATGTCACCGGGCAATCCGCAATTGCGCCGACAGATCGCCCTGCGCTACATGGTCGGCGGGCTGATGCTGCCCATGGAAGAACTGCTGGTCACCAATGGCGCCCTGGAAGCCTTGAACCTGTGCCTGCAAGCCGTCACCGAGCCCGGCGACCTGGTGGCCATCGAGGCGCCGGCGTTCTACGCCAGCCTGCAAGTGCTGGAGCGGCTCAAGCTCAAGGCAGTGGAAATTCCGGTACACCCACGCGACGGCATCGATCTGGATGTATTGGAGCAGACGCTGGAGCGCCACCCGATCAAAGCATGCTGGTGCATGACCAGTTTCCAGAACCCCATGGGCGCGACCATGCCCGAGGAAAGAAAACAGGCGTTGGTGGAGTTGTTACGCCGTCATCAGGTGCCGCTGATCGAGGACGACGTGTACGCAGAACTCTATTACGGCCAGCAGGCACCCAAGCCGGCCAAGGCGTTCGACACCGAAGGGTTGGTGATGCATTGCGGTTCGTTCGCCAAGAGCCTGGCGCCGGGCTATCGCATCGGCTGGGTCGCCGCCGGGCGTTACGCACAGAAGATCGAACGGCTCAAACTCATGACGTCACTGTGCGCCTCGATGCCGGCCCAGGCGGCCATCGCCGATTACCTGCAACACGGTGGTTATGATCGTCATCTGCGCAAACTGCGCTACGCCCTGGAAGAACAGCAAAGCGCCATGCTCGCCGCCATCGCCCGCTACTTCCCCGCACAGACCCGCGTCAGCCAACCGGCGGGTGGGTATTTCCTGTGGCTGGAACTGCCGGAGCAGATGGACTCGCTGAAACTGTTCCAGATGGCCTTGGCCCAAGGCATCAGCATCGCTCCTGGGCCGATCTTTTCACCGACCCGGCGTTTCGGCAATTGCATCCGTTTGAACTACGGCAGCCCGTGGACCGAAGTGTCGGAGAAGGCCATGGAGACGTTGGGACGGATTATTCGGTCGTTTTGATATGGGGTTGTCTGTTATTGCCCCATCGCGAGCAGGCTCGCTCCCACAGTGGGTTTGCGGCGAGACGAATCTCTCAGCTACTCAGCAGATCTCATGTGGGAGCGAGCCTGCTCGCGATGGCGGCAGAACCGACAACTGATATTTCAAAGCTCAGCGCCCGCCCCCCAAATCCACAAACGTCCCGGTCGCATACGAAGCCTTGTCCGACAGCAACCAGATAATCGCTTCAGCCACTTCATCGGGACGGCCGCCACGGGCCATGGGGATTGCCGACTCCAGCTTGCTGACCCGGTCCGGGTCGCCGCTGAGGGCATGAAAATCGGTGTAGATATAACCTGGGCGAACCGCATTGACGCGGATACCTTCTCCAGCGACTTCCTTGGACAGGCCAATGGTGAACGTGTCCAGCGCGCCTTTGGAGGCCGCGTAGTCGACATACTCGCCCGGCGCGCCCAGGCGGGCGGCCACCGAGGAGACGTTCACAATACTGCCACCTTGCCCGCCATGCCTGGGCGACATGCGCAGCACCGCGTGCTTGGCGCAGAGGATTGGCCCCAGCACGTTGGTCTTCATGATCTTGAGAATGCGGAACTCGGACATTTCGTCGAGTCGGGACTTGTGGGCGACCGTGCCGGCGTTGTTCACCAAAGCGGTGACGCGACCCAACTCAGCGTCCACACGGTCGAACAGCGCGACCACTTCGTCTTCGATGCTGACATCCGCCCGCACGGCAATCGCCTGGGCACCCTTGGCCCGGACCTGTCCGAGCACATCCTGCGCGGCGCCTTCATCGGACTGGTAATTGATGCAGATCCGATAGCCCAGGTCGGCAGCCAACAGCGCCGTGGCCGCCCCGATCCCGCGGCCGCCACCGGTGATAACGATGACCTTATCCACGTTTGCTCTCCCCATTGCACGGATAGACGTCCGGCCCAAGAATAGCGTTCACGCTGCGCTTTTGCACAAGCCGTTGTGCTTGCGCTTGGCTCAGCGAGCCAAAGCCCGCAGATCCAGACGTCCATCCAGCAACGGCGGGCACCAGTAGTAGCCCCCCGTGATCGGCCGGCTCATGCGATACAGGCCGTCGGTGATACCGTCCTCCAGGCCGCTCATGCGCCGCAGTTGAGCCTCGAAAGCGTCGAGGGAGAAACCGAACGCCAGGAACATCAGGCCTGCGCGATCCCCTTCAATCCACGGCATGGAACGGCGTACGACGAAGGCTTCCGGGGCGAAGCTTTCCTGGGCGGTGCGTTTGACGTGGGCCGACTCCGGGGCATCGTCGATTTCCTCGTTGTCGCTCAGGCGCCGGCCCATGATGTTGTCGCGCTCATGGGGTTGCATGGCGGCGAAACCATCCAGATCGTGTTGCCACTGCTGGATCGCCGCAAAACTGCCACCGCGCACTCCATCGACACCTTGAGCCAGGGCAGCGGCGATGGCCGCTTCATCGTGAGGGTTCTCAGTGCCGTCTTCATAACCGGTCAGGTCATGGCCGGTCATATGACGGAAAGTTTCGTTCATCTGCACCAGGCGCAACGCCGGGGCCAGAGCGGCCTCGATGGCACGGCTGCGGTGCAGCAGCTCGCCACGGTCTTCGCCGTGTAGCCAGCACCACAGCGCGTGCTGGGTCGAAGGGTTGTCCACGCCCACGCCGGCCAGGGCCGGAAACGCCCGCAGGCCTTCGACCTGCGCACCCAGCGCCTGGACCAGCGACTCGCCCAGGCCGATCACTACTCGATCATCGACTTGCAACAAAAGCTTATCGATCGCAGCCGGCAGCGCCTCGACCGATTCCAGGGCAAAAAACAAGTGACGGGCCTGAGGCGGAACAGGGGTGGCGAGAATGCCGGGCTGGTAGTAACTCATGTGGACTCCTTTAGAAAGAGCGCAAGTTTACCCGGCGACCAGTGGTTTGTGTGGTTTGCCATGGGCTGTCGAAGGCCAGGACGCTAAAGATTTTCGTAGGAAGTCTCTTGCAACCCGGTCAGATGACTCGGAACCCGGTTCGAACTGCAAGGATCCCGATTGCCGGACATCGGAAAACTCCCTAGATTGGGTGCCCCCAAAGCTGCTGGCAGAGCGGCTGGCACCCTCAGGACTCATGGAGAACGGTCAGACATGCACATTGCCAAATCGATACTTACGGGCGCTTTTTTCATCGCCTGCGGCACAACAACGGGCATTGCCCAGGAGCGCGTTGAAGACACCGTCAATGCCGTGATCCAGCCCTTGATGAAACAACAGGACATCGCCGGCATGGCCGTGGCAATCACTCACAATGGTGAACGTCATTACTTCAATTACGGGGTGGCCTCCAAGGACACGAAGCGGGCGGTGACCGACCAGACGCTGTTCGAAATCGGCTCGGTCAGCAAGACCTTCACCGCCACCCTCGGTGCCTACGCCCAGGCCCAAGGCAAGCTGTCGCTGTCGGACCCGGCCGGTCGCTTCGCCCCCGAGCTGAGCGGCAGCGCCCTGCAAGGCATCAGCCTGCTCAACCTTGCCACCTACACGCCGGGTGGCCTGCCGTTGCAGTTTCCTGGCGAAGCGGACCATCCGGACCGGATGTTCAGTTACTACAAGACCTGGAAACCACTCTATCCGGCCGGTACCCAGCGGCTCTATTCAAACCCGAGCATCGGCCTGTTCGGCTACCTGGCGGCCCGCAGCCTGGAACGACCGTTCGATGAGGTGATGGAACAGACACTGATGCCGGGATTAGGCCTCAAGCACAGTTATGTACGGGTGCCCAAGGATCAATTGAGCCGTTACGCCCAAGGCTACGCGAAGGACGGCAAGCCAGTGCGGGTCGGACCGGGAGCGCTGGACGCCGAGGCCTATGGCGTGAAAACCAGTTCATCGGACCTGATCCGCTTCATCGAGGCTAACCTGCGGCCTGAAAAGCTGGACGCCGATCTGCGACAGGCCATCGCTACGACGCATACCGGGTTCTACAAGGCCAATGGCATGACCCAGGGGTTGGGTTGGGAGTTCTACCCCTACCCCGTCACGCTTGACGCGCTATTGGCCGGCAATGCACCGCAGATGGCCCTGATGCCACAAAAAGTGGAGCCGCTCAACCCACCCCTGCCTGCGCCGGCCGACAGCTGGATCAACAAGACTGGCTCGACCGGTGGCTTTGGTGCCTATGCGGCGTTCGTTCCTGGAAAGGATATGGGGATCGTGATGCTGGCAAACAAAAACTACCCGATCGAGGAACGGGTGAAGGCCGCGCACAAGATCCTGACGGCGCTGGAGAAACGATAGGCGCCACCATCGCCTGACCGATCAATCCTCCAGCGGCTTCGGCGCAGTCATCGGTTTGCCCGTCTTGCCTGCCTTGGCACCCTTGCCTTCCTGGGCCGGCGCAGCTTCAGGCGCGGGAGTCGGGGCTGGCGCCGCCGCTTCCTTTTCTGCTGGGGGCAGTTTATCGACGGTGTCGAAGATGTCCTTCAGCTCAATCGCTCCCGAGTGCTCAAGCTTCTTTTCTCCGTCCTTGCCCACCAGGATGATCTTGGTCTGGGCACCGGCCCCCAACCTGAGTGACCGGATCAGCGCCATGGTGCTTTGCGGGTCCAGGTCTTTGCCATCGCGCTGCCCCATCGTGTTGAGCACGGTGTAAAGCACCAGGTTGCGCTCGGAAAAACCCTGTTTGCCGGCCGGTTCCTCCAATGCTTTTTTCAGGCTGACCCATGCAGGATCGACGGTGCTCGGCGCGATGACAATCAAGGGGCGGGATTTGCCCTTGTCCGCGGCCAAGGGTGAGTCGCCATCCGCGGCGAACAAGGGACCTGCAATGGCCAACAAGGTAGCGAAGGTCAACGACCGAATGAGCATGCGCCTCTCCTTTTGATATCTACGCTGTACTGATTGCGCATGGCGGCGATTGTTCCGCGACAGTCGCCCAATACCGCGCCTGCCTGCCTTGAAGCTTAGGCCAGAGGGGTCATTGCGCAACCGTGGCGTGGGAGATGAACAATTTCGTGACAGGAGTCGGGCACAACTTATGTGGGAGCGAGCCTGCTCGCGATGGCGCACAGTCAATCAAGCAGATGTTCTGCTGTACCGGCCTCATCGCGAGCAGGCTCGCTCCCACATTGATTGGTGCGCAGGTTAGTTAGAACGCCAACTTGAACCCGATCATCGCCAGCATCACTGCCAGGCATGGGCGCAGCACCTCATCAGAAATGCGGCCCGACAAGTGACTGCCCAGGTAGATGCCCGGCAACGAGCCGACCAGCAGATAACCCAGGATGTGCCAGTCCATGTTGCCCATGCTGGCGTGGCCCAGGCCAGCGACCAGGGTCAGCGGTACGGCGTGGGCGATTTCAGTGCCCACCAGGCGCTTGGTGACCAGGAATGGATAGAGAATGAACAGTGCGACGGTGCCCAGTGCGCCAGCGCCAATGGAGGTCAGTGCGACCATGACGCCCAATATCAGGCCAGTGACGACGGTGAGTACATTGAGCCGCGAGCCGGTGGGATTGTAGTGGCCGCCCGCACGATCATGGGCAAATTGCAGGAGGCGTTTCTTGAACAGAATCGCCAGGGCGGTGGCGAACAGCACAAAACCCAGGGCTTGCTTGATGATCGCGTTCATGGCGTCGGGCGAACTGTGCAGACTGCTGAGAAACCACAGCGTCAATCCTACCGCCGGCACACTGCCCAAGGTCAGCCAGCCGGTGATGGCCCAATCGATGTTGCGGTTCTTGGCGTGAACCAATACACCGCCGGACTTGGTAATCGCCGCGTACAGCAGATCGGTACCCACTGCGGTTGCAGGGTTGATACCAAACCACAACAGAATGGGGGTCATCAGCGAACCGCCGCCCACGCCGGTCATCCCGACGATAAAGCCGACGACCAAGCCCGCTATGACTAAACCGACATTACCGAAATCCATTAAGCGCGACCGCATGAAATAAAATCTGGTCGCGAGCATAGCGATTTTTCTTATAACCACCTATACCAATGTGATCTATCTTTATTCCCTTTTCCTCTGACGTTACTGAACCGGCAGGAAGTTAAGAAAGAGCAGGCTCTGGGCATAGTTCAGACCGATCCGCCGGTAGCGCTCGTCCAGCATTTGGGTCAGCAGGTCCAGGCGCGCAACGATTTTTCCAAACTCCACGGCAAAGCTGAGATTGCTGCCCTCCTCCGAAATCTCATTGGAAAACAGCAGCGGTTTGCCGTCTTTGTCCAGTCGTTGGCTGAGTATCCAAGTGGCTTTTTCGATGTTGCGCGCCGCGTTGCTGACAAAGCGTGGGTCGATCGCGTCGGTCATGTAGAACTCGAGACGATTGCCATGGGCCGTGACCAGCATGCTGCCAATGGCGTAGATGAACGCCCCCACCCGATCCCCCAGGAACTCAGGGCTCATGGCATAGCTCAGGGCGGCCAGGTCCTTCTTGCCGCCCAGGGTCGGTAACGGCTGTTGCTGCTCGATGGCCAGGCGCACCTGCTTTTCCGCGGCACGGGCGTCGAGAAATCCGGACTTGCGCAACTCTTCGGGGTTGCGCAGATAAAGCTTGTTCATCAGCAGATAGAGGCTTTGCAGGTTGTCATGCATCGCCAGTGTGGCCATGCGGTCAACGCTGGTCTGCAGCAGTTCCTGAGGCCTGGTGTTGCTGAACTGCGTGACCATGTCTTGCCCCTGCTGATGACTGCAACCGCCGCCAAGCAACATCAACACGCCGGCCAACAGCGCTGAACAGCGACGTCGCGACACCATCACGAAATGAAAAACACCGGCCATCGAGTCTCGGTCTGGGCTTGGGGAGGCGGTGGGGGTCGCCGCTTCCTGGCCATGGATAGAGCGGCAAAAAACGTAAAAGTGCGATGGACGAGGGAAAACCACACAGATGGGAAAGATCCGCTCCGCTCAATTAGTATGACTTTTTAATTGATTAATCGCGATTAATGGCTATATATCCCTTCTAGTCTTTCAAATAGAAAGACTACTAACCAAATATACCTTCATCGCTGTCCGACTAAACACCGGACTCGACCCGCGTTCCAAACAACAACAAGACAGGAAGGAAGGTCACACCATGCTTGAATCCAGACATCTGCTCACGGCTCTCGGAGTGTCTCTGATGATCGCCACCTCTGCATCCCAGGCCGCCGGCCTGAGCAATGAACGCGCAGCGTTCGGCAAGACCAGCGACGGTACCGCGGTGGAAAAATTCGTCCTGCGCAACAGCCACGGCATGGAGGCTACTGTCATCACGTACGGCGGGATCCTCCAGTCACTGATCGTGCCGGACAAGAACGGTATGGCCGCCGATGTTGTGCTGGGCTTCGACGATGTGCAGGGTTACCAGAAGAACGGCAATGTGTATTTCGGCGCAACCATTGGCCGCTTCGGCAATCGCCTGGCTGGCGGCGCATTCGAGTTGGACGGCAAGCGCTACCAGGTGCCGCAGAACGACAAGAGCAACTCCCTGCACGGCGGACCGCAAGGTTTCGACAAGCGCGTCTGGAAGGCCGAACCCCATGACGACAAGGACTCGGTGGGCGTGACCCTGACCTACCTGTCGGCGGATGGCGAGATGGGTTTCCCAGGCGCACTGAAAACAGATGTCACCTACAGCCTCAATGAACAGAACGAATTACGTATCGAGTACCAGGCCACCACCGACAAACCCACGGTGCTGAACCTGACCAACCACAGCTATTTCAACCTCGCCGGTGCCGGTAACGGCGACATACTCAAACAGGTCGCGACCCTGCATGCCGCCCATTACACCCCGGTGACCGACAAGCTTATCCCCACCGGTGAGTTGGCCCCCGTGGCCGGTACGCCGATGGACTTCACCAAGCCCACCGCCATCGGCACCCATATCAAGGCCGATCACCCGCAGCTCAAATTCGCCGAACCCAAACAGGGCGGTTTCGATTTCAACTGGGCACTTGACGCCAAGGGTGACGTGAGCAAACTGGCCGCTGATGTCTACGACCCACAGTCCGGACGGCGCTTGGAGCTCTACACCACCGAGCCTGGCGTGCAGTTCTATACCAGCAACTTCCTCGACGGCACGATCAAGGGCAAGCACGGCAAGGTCTATCCGCATTGGGGCGCGTTCACTCTGGAAACCCAACACTACCCCGACTCGCCAAACCAGCCGAACTTCCCATCGACCCGGCTTGACCCCGGCCAGACCTACACCCAGACCATGGTGTTGAAGTTCTCCGCGCAATAAATCCTGCCCTTCGAAAAGATCGTTCCCACGGCGGTGGGGACGATCAACCTTGAACACCTGGTCTATCCTGCTGCCACACGTCTGATGTTCTGCAAACAGGAGGTAGACATGAGGACTCTGGAACTGGCTGGCGAGGCCGTACCGGTGATTGGCCAGGGCACCTGGCGCATGGGTGAAGAAGCGTCCCTTCACAAGAAGGAAGTGGCGGCCCTGCGCCTGGGCATTGAATTGGGCATGACGCTGATCGACACGGCGGAGATGTACGCCGAGGGCGGCGCCGAAGAGGTCGTTGGGGAAGCGATCACCGGCCTGCGGGACCAGGTTTTCCTGGTGAGCAAGGTGTATCCCCACAATGCCAGCCGCAAAGGCATTGCGCTTGCCTGCGAACGCAGTTTGCGCCGACTGGACACCGATTACATCGATCTCTATCTGCTGCATTGGCGCGGGCAATACCCGCTGGAAGAAACCGTCGAAGCGTTCGAACGCCTGCGCGAAGAAGGCAAGATCGGCCGCTGGGGCGTGTCGAATTTTGATGTCGCGGACCTTGAAGAACTGGCTTCACCGGCCTGCGCCACCAACCAGGTGCTGTACAACCTGCAGGAGCGTGGCATCGAATTCGACCTGCTGCCCTGGTGCCAACAGCAGCGCATGCCAGTCATGGCTTACTGCCCGGTCGGCCAGGGCGGGCAACTGCTCAAGGACCACACCTTGGGGCAGATCGCCGAACGCCATGGCGCAACCCCAGCGCAGATCGCCCTGGCCTGGCTGTTGCGCCAAGACAATGTCATTGCCATTCCCAAAGCCGTTCAGAGCGAACATGTGCGCTTGAACGCCGAAGCGGCCAACCTGAAGCTCGCACCCCAGGATCTGGCGGCGCTGGATTTGATATTCCCGCAGCCCGAAGGCAAGCAGCGCTTGGCGATGGTCTAGTTCTCACGAGCAAAGCGCTTTTGTGGCGAGGGAGCTTGCTCCCGCTCGGTTGCGCAGCAACCGCCAGAAGGGGCCGCTACGCGCCCCAGCGGAAGCAAGCGCCCTCGCCACAAAAGCCTCCCGCCCGCAACACTGGCGCATCCGTCAGAACAAGCCCATCTGCCCCCCCACCAGGGTCGAGAAATCGTCATCCACAAACGGCAGAATCGCGTCCGCCACCGGTTGCAGCTGTTTGGTCACGTAATGGTCGTAATCGATCGGCGCGCTGCGGGTTTCCAGCGGCTCAGGGCCGGCGACAGTGATCACGTAGCTGATCCACCCGCCGTTCTGGTATTGCCGCGCACGGCCCTGGCGCTGGTTGAACTCGTCAGCCAGCCGCGCGGCGCGCACATGCGGCGGTACGTTGCGTTCATAGTCTTCCAGAGGCCGGCGCAAGCGCTTGCGGTAGACCAGCCGATCATCGAACGCTCCGGCCAGGGTCTGGTGCACATAATCGCGCACATAATCCTGGTAAGGCTTGCGGTGGAAGATCCGCCCATACAGCTCCTGCTGGAACTGCCGGGCCAGCGGCGACCAGTCGGTGCGCACGGTTTCCAGGCCCTTGTAGACGATCTCGTCGCTGCCGTCGGCGCGGGTGACCAGCCCGGCATAGCGCTTCTTGCTGCCCTCTTCCGCGCCACGAATGGTGGGCATCAGAAAACGTTTGAAATGGGTTTCGAACTGCAACTCCAGTGCGCTCTCCAGCCCGAACTCATCACGCACGTGTTCGCGCCACCACTGATTGACGTATGCCACCAGTTCCTGGCCGATGGACGCCGCCTCTTCCTGGCCGTGGGCCCGGCGCAACCAGACGAACGTGGAGTCGGTATCACCGTAAATCACCACATGCCCCCGGGCTTCGACCAACTGCCGGGTGCGCTGCATGATCTGGTGACCCCGCAGGGTGATGGAGGACGCCAGCCGCGGATCGAAGAAACGACAGCCACTGGAACCGAGTACGCCATAGAAGGCGTTCATGATGATTTTCAATGCCTGGGACAGCGGTGCATTGTGTTCCCGCTTGGCGGTTTCCCGGCCTTCGGCTACCCGCGCCACAATGGCCGGCAGGCAATGCCGCGTGCGGGAGAAACGTGCCCCGCGAAAACCTGGCACCGACTGGCTTTCGTCCGGGTGGCGCAGGCCTTCGATCAGGCCTACCGGGTCGATCAGGAAGGTGCGGATGATCGACGGATACAGGCTCTTGTAGTCCAGCACCAGCACCGACTCGTAGAGCCCCGGCTGGGAATCCATGACAAAACCACCCGGGCTGGCCTCGGGCGGGCGCTGGCCAAGGTTCGGCGCGACGAAACCCTGGCGGTGCATCAGTG
This sequence comes from Pseudomonas sp. FG-3G, assembly GCF_901007645.1. Lineage (NCBI taxonomy): Bacteria > Pseudomonadati > Pseudomonadota > Gammaproteobacteria > Pseudomonadales > Pseudomonadaceae > Pseudomonas > Pseudomonas sp. FG-3G. Next base: position 6,607 of record NZ_CAAKGZ010000018.1, on the reverse strand, counting down.
GCATGTACAAGTGTGTGAAGGCCGCCACCGAACCACCGCTGCGGTCCGCCGGCAGACCGGTGACACTGGCCCGCTCCAGCAGGAACTTGAGCAGCTCGGTCTTGGCGAAGATCCGCGTCACCAGCTCACAGTCCTTGAGGTTGTAACGGGCCAGGGCCGGTTTGTCCTCGGCAAACATGCGATTGATCTCGTCCATGCGCTGGTACGGGTTGTCGATGGACTTACCCTCTCCCAACAACGTCTGGGCGACATTCTCCAGGCTGAACGAAGGGAAACTCCAGGTCGCCGAACGCAGCGACTCAATGCCGTCGATGATCAGCCGGCCTGCCGCCGAGGCGAAAAAGTGATTGTTGCGCGCGCCATGCTCGCGCCACTGCATCTCCTCCCCGCCTCGCCCCAGGCGTAGCGGCACAGCCAGGCGCCGGGCATGCTCATGCAACACGCGCAAATCGAACTGCACCAGGTTCCAGCCAATGATCGCGTCAGGGTCGAAACGGGCGAACCAATCGTTGAGTTTCTTCAGCAGCAAAGTGCGCGATTCACAATATTCGAGCTGGAAATCCACGGCAGTATCGTCGCCATTGGGCGGGCCGAGCATATACACCTGACGCTCGCCGCAGCCTTCAAGGGCAATGGAGTACAAATCGCCCTGGGCGGTGGTTTCGATGTCCAGGGACACCAGACGCAAAGGCGGACGATACTCGGGCGCCGGTTTCATCTGGGCGTCCAGCAGCAGGCCCTCAGCGGCCTTTGTGCCACCGAACCAGACCGGCGCGGTGATGAAACGCTCCATCAGGTAGCGTTCCGGCGGACGGATGTCAGCTTCGAACACCTCCACGCCGGCACGGCGCAAGGTGGTGTCCAGGCGCATCAGTTGGGCATGTTGCCGGCAATACAGGCCCAGCACCGGTCGATGCTCGAAATCCAGCAGGTCCAGGGGTCGCAATTCAACGTCCTTCTCCCCTTGCAGCAAGGCTTCGACCTGACCGCGCTGAATCTGTGGCACGAATGCCACCGACGGCTGCACCGGCAAGCGCACGCGCCGGGGGCCGGTGTCGGTCGCCAGCCAGAATTCGACTTCGGTGCCGGCCGGGGTATCGCGCCAATGCCGGGTCAGGACGAAGCCCTGCTGTAGATCCACCGCTGCAACCTCGATTTTTTGCGTAAGCGACGATTCTACCTGTGGTGAGGGGATTTATCTGTGGGAGCAAGGCTTGCCCCCACAGTGGCGATAAATCCCTCGCCCCAACAGTGCATGGCCTCACTTCGGTGGTGAACTCACCGACAATGACGTTTTTGGACGACTGACTGCCGCTTTACCGCTTGCTCTGCGCCGTTGGGTCTACGATTCTTAAACCACCTGCAAAAACAACACCTGAGGCTTCCCCATGAAAACCGTCGCGCAGTTGCTCCGGATCAAAGACGAGAAAAACCAGCAAGTGCACACCATTTCACCGGACGACATGGTGCTGCAGGCCCTGATGCGCATGGCCGAGAAAAACGTCGGTGCCCTGCTGGTGGTGAAGAACGGCGAAGTACTGGGGATCATCAGTGAGCGCGACTACGCGCGCAAAATGGTCTTGCATGGCCGCTCCTCAGTAGGCACCAAAGTGAGCGATATCATGGTGTCACCCGTGATTACGATAGACCCCCACCAGAATGTCGAAACCTGCCTGAGCATCATGACCGAAAAACATTTGCGGCATTTGCCGGTGGTCGAAGACGGCAAACTCGTGGGTCTGCTGTCCATTGGTGACCTGGTCAAGGAAGCGATTGCCGAGCAGGCGGACCTGATCCGACAACTGGAGCAATACATTCGCGGCGAATGACCCGTTCGGGCGGGTTGCTCAATCCCAACCTCCTTCTATATTGAAGGAGTTGTCCTGCCGAGCATCCCGATGGCCGATACCGACCGACTGATCATTTGCGAACATTGTGATGCGGTGTACGAGCCGATGGTGCTCGCTGCGCATCAGAAAGCCTCGTGCGTGCGGTGTGGCGCGGTGATTCAGCGCTACAACGGCCTGACCATTGAACAGCGCCTGGCCTTGAGTGTGACGGCAGCGGTGTTGTGGGCTTTCGCCAACATCTATCCAGTGATGAGCATCCGTCTCCAGGGCCTGAGCAACAGCGCGACGCTGTGGGATTCCATCGTGGCCCTGAGCCAGGGCCCCATCACCTTCATCGCCCTGGTGGCCGCGGTGGCGATCATCATTGCCCCGGTCTTTCAGTTGGTATTGCTGATCTGGGTGCTGGCCTATGCCTACGCCAATCAACGGGCGCCGGGGTTCAGTCTGTGCATGCGCAGCCTGGAAGCACTGCGGCCGTGGAGCATGCTGGAGGTGTGCCTGTTGGGTGCGCTGGTGGCGGTGATCAAACTCGCCGGGCTGCTGGACGTACTGCCGGGCATCGGCCTGTTTGCCCTGGCCGCCCTGAGCCTGCTGATGATCCGCATCGCCGGACGCGATGTGCGCGATTTATGGGACAACCTATGAACCGCGAACCGTTGCCTCCCCCGCCCTTGGCCCGCGACCTGAACCTGTGCCTGTGCCACAGCTGTGGCCTGGCCTGTGACATGAGCGACGAGCCCGAGACCTGCCCCCGCTGCGACGCCCCGTTGCACCGGCGCAAACCCGACACCCTCACCCGTACCTGGGCCTACATGCTGGCGGCATTGGTGTTCTACATTCCGGCCAACCTGCTGCCGGTGATGAATACCCAGATGCTCGGGGATGGCGCCGACAGCACCATCATCAGTGGCGTCATCGAGTTCTGGCAGGGCGGCGCCTGGGACATCGCCCTGATCATTTTCATCGCCAGCATCGCGGTACCAGGCATCAAGTTCGTGGTACTGACCTTGCTGTTGGTCACCGTGCAGCGGCGCAGCACCTGGGCCCAGGTCCAGCGGGCGAAACTGTATCGGCTGGTGGAAGTCATCGGCTACTGGTCGATGCTCGACGTGCTGGTGGTGGCGCTGGTCGCGGCGCTGGTGAAATTCCAGGCACTGAGCGATATCGAGCCGCGACCGGGCATCCTGTTTTTCGGCCTCGTGGTGCTGTTCACCATGCTGTCGGCCATGAGCTTCGACCCACGCCTGATCTGGGACACCCAACCATCCGAGGAGGCCATGGATGAAGTCGCAAGCCACTGACGGGCAGCAACCGGCACCAGGTCGCGCCCATGTCACCAGCCGCCGCTGGACGGTGTCGCTGGTATGGATAGTGCCGATCATCGCGGTGCTGGTAGGGTTGTCCCTGGTGGTCAACAACTGGCTGCAGGAAGGTCCGACCATCACCATCACCTTCAAGACCGGCCAGGGCCTGACCGCCAACAAGACACCGGTCAAATATCGCAACGTGGTCATCGGCCAGGTCACCGACGTGCAATTGAGCGACGACCAGAAGAACGTCACCGCCACGGTCAAGCTGGCCAAGACGGCGGAGACCTTCACGCACGAGGACTCGGTGTTCTGGGTGGTACGGCCGCGCATCGGAGCCGGCGGAATTTCCGGGATCGATACCCTGCTGTCAGGGGATTTCATCGGGGCCGACGCCGGTCAATCGAAGGTTCGTGCCAAGTCCTTTACCGGCCTGGAAGCCCCGCCACCGATCACCTACGGTGAACCGGGCAAGCGCTTCACCCTGCATTCCCAGGACCTCGGTTCACTGGACATCGGCTCGCCGGTGTACCTGCGCAAGATTCCGGTGGGCCAAGTGGTGTCCTATGCGCTGGATGCCGATGGCAAAGGGGTCAACATCGACGTATTCGTCAATGCCCCCAACGATGTCTACGTCACCGAAAACACCCGGTTCTGGAACGTCAGCGGCGTGGACGTGAACGTCGGTGCCAACGGCTTTGCGGTCAAGACCGAGTCACTCTCGGCGCTGCTGGTGGGCGGCATCGCATTTCGGGCACCGGAATACAGTCCCAACGACAGCCCCGCTAGCGAGGACAAGACGTTCGAGCTGTTTGCCGACCAGCAGAGCGCCCTGGCCCCGCCGGATGGCAAGGCGCAATACCTGGCTTTACGCTTCGATCAGGCATTGCGCGGATTGCGGGTCGGAGCGCCGGTCGAATTCCTGGGCATCGAAGTGGGCAGGGTCGTAGCTATCAATCTGGATTTCGACGAGAAGCTGCGCAGCTTCCCGGTCAATGTCGGCGTGGTGTTCTACCCTCAGCGCCTGGGCAAGGCCCATGAAAAACTGCTCAAGGCGCTCAATCACAACCCGGATGACGAAGCTGCCGGCGCTCGCCTGATCGGCAGTTTCGTCGAACGCGGCCTGCGTGCCCAGGCCCGTAGCGGCAACCTGCTGACCGGGCAGTTGTACATCTCGCTGGACTTCTACCCCAAGGCCGAAAAAGTCACTTTCGACGCCAACGCCCGCCCGGTCCGTATACCGACCATCCCGGGCAGTCTCCAGCAACTGCAGGAACAACTGCAGGCGATGGTCGAGCGAATCAACAAGCTGCCCCTCGAAAGCGTTGCCAACAACCTGAACGGCAACCTGGTTGAATTGCGCAAAGGTCTGGCCCAGTTCAACAGCAAGACCCTGCCAAGCGTGCAAAACACGTTGCAGGACGTGAGCAAGACCCTGCAATCGGCCAACTCGACCCTGGCCGAAGATTCGCCGCAACGCGAACAACTGACGCAGACCCTGGACGATCTTGGGCGCATGTCGCGTTCGTTGCGCGAGCTGTCCGACTACCTGAGCCGCCATCCCGAATCACTGCTTCGCGGCCGTCCCAAGGATGCACCGGCGCAGAACCTCACATTGCCGGCGAACGAATGACCACAGGAGCACGCCCCATGCCGCTGATGCTGAAACTCCCCCTGGTTGCCTTGGTGCTGCTGCTTGCTGCCTGCCGCGGCGATCCGATCCAGTACCACACCCTAAGCCCGGCTCAACCTGCCGGCCAGCCACGCACGAACATGGACATCCAGCTCGAGCAGGTGAGCGTTCCGCCTCAGGTGGACCGCGCGCAAATGGTCATCCGCCAAGGCAACAGCGGGCTGGCGATCCTGGAAACGCAATGGTGGGGCGCCAGTCTGGCCGATGAACTGCGCAGCAGCCTGGACGAACAACTGAGCAACCCAGGCGCAGCGAAGTTATTGCTGCGGGTGGATGTGCAGCGCTTCGATTCGATCCCCGGCCAATATGCCCGCATGGACGTGCAGTGGCGCCTGCGCGACCTGGGCAACGAAGCCCATACCCTGACCTGCCGTAACAGCCTGCAAACGCCGGCGGGGAGCAGCATCGATGAGCTGGTGACGGCCCATCAGCAAAATGTGCGGCAGTTTGTCGGCCTCGTTGAGCAAGCCGCCACCAAAATGACATGCCCTTGACCCGTAGGCGCTGCCGAAGGCTCGGGCCGCGTTTGGACGATCTTTCTGTTTTGATCTTTCGTTTGCTACTCGGAAAAACCGCAGCCTCGCTGCGCTCGACAGCGCCTACAAGGGCCAGTGCAGCGACAGCACCGGCGCAATGCGCGGATGGCGGTCGATGCGCTCCAGTAGCTCGTAGAACGGCGGTCGGGCATTCAGCATGGCCTCCCGCGTGTCTTCCCACTTCGTGACCACGGCGGCCAGGATATCCAGCGCTCCCGGCTCGGCACCGCTGAGAAAAGGACGAGCCGCAAACTGGTCGGCAAACAGCGCCCAGTTGCGATGTAGCCGCTGTCGGGTGCCCGACACCAATTGCTGCCGGGTCGCTTCATCCGCGTCGACCAGCCAGCGCTCTGGAAAATCGATGATGCCGATGGGCGTGTAGCAATTGGCGACGATATAGACCAGGCCCCGTATGGCTTGAGCACGTTGGGTCGGATCGTCCGGCAGCAACTTCGATTCAGGAAACACCAGCCCGAGATGGATCAGAATCGCCGCGGCTTCGGTCAGCACCGAACCGTCCGGCAATTGCAAGGTCGGGACCTGCTTCTGAGGGTTCAATGCCTGTAGCTCTTTCGACGCCTCGTTGTCTTCGGTCGAATAGGCATCGACACGGCGATAAGGCACGCCACACAGGCACAGGGCGATCTCCACAGCCGAAGAGCCGGATTGCCTGTAGCCGAATAACTGATACATGAACTTGCCTCCTGCGCTTGGGGGGTAGCCGGTAGAACCCGCGGGCCCGCCAGTGTTCCACCCGGCAGACGACACGCACTCTCCATGGAAGCGAGCCTGCCCGCGATGTCGGCGGATCAGTCAACATCAATATTGCTTGCCAACCGCTCGGCGAGGTATCACCGCCGTCGATATTCACCATCAGGCCAATGAAGTTCTCTTGATTGTCGCTCCGGACAACAATGGCTCCACACCAACCCACTGCATCCCCGGAGCACACCATCATGAAACGCCAAATCATCCTCAGCCTCGCTTTCTCGGTACTGGCAGCCAACGCATTCGCCGCCTCCTCCCACCCGGTCGTTGCCGAAGGTGGTTCTGATCGACTGATCGAAAAACGTGTTGCCGAAGGCGGCTCCGATCGCCTGATCCAGAACCGCGTTGCCGAAGGTGGCTCTGATCGTCTGATCCAGAACCGCGTTGCTGAAGGTGGTTCCGATCGCCTGCAACAGAACCGCGTTGCTGAAGGTGGTTCCGATCGTCTGCAAC
>NZ_CAAKGZ010000017.1:0-109122 GCF_901007645.1 Pseudomonas sp. FG-3G | reverse complement strand
ACTGTCACCGTTGGGGTTTTTCGATTGGCTGGGGGCGTCGTCGTGGGCTTCGAACTGGCTCAGGCGCGTAGAACCCTGGGATTTTTCCCGCGCCACGGCGGCCGGATTGCTCACGGACACTGGCGGCGAATTCTCAGGGGTAATGTGCAAAGGTCCGACAGGCGTCGGTTTTAAAGGCGCACGCTGACTGACCACCAACGGTTTGAGCACATCGGCATGTTGATTGAGCCGGTCGGGGGTGAGTTGGCCCAATCTCAGGCTCGATGCCAGCAACCACTCCCGAGCCCGCTCCGAGCGGACCCGGCCCAGCACCTTACCGCTCATGCGCAGACCCAGGCCCAGCCCCCCGGTCAAACGCATCAGCAGGAAGTTGATCAGCACCGAGGCGCGCATCTCACCCACGACTTCAGCGACGTGCTGGGGCGGCAACATCCGTAGCCAACTGGCGAAGGCCGCCATATGCACGAAGAGCAACGGCTCGTCGCTCAACACCATCAACCCTTTGGCGATTGCCTCGGAGGACGCCTTCAGTAGCTGCTCAAGCTCGGTTTGAGTCAGGTACTCCAACAACTTCTCGCTGTTAGCCTGCAGGTCCGCCAGCAGTTCGAAGACCTGTTTGACGTCGTCCCACAACTGATGCAGGGCGTTTGTGAACCCGCGCCAATCAGCTTGCTGCAATGCGCTGTAGCGCTCGAGAAATCCGCTGTCGGAAAACTCCAACCACAGCGGTTGAAATTCATCCCACTCCGCTTGCAACCAACCTTCCAGTTGAGCAATCACGTCACGGTAGGACGCGTACAGCGCCTTGACATGCTCGGCCGTCACATGGGGAAAAAAGGTGATGCGATAACGCTGGCCCCGCCAGCAGTCGGGGACTTCCAGAATGCCGCTGGGGCCGATCACGTGATGAACCGGTTCGCCGAAGATTTCCTTCCCCGGCTCGCCCCCGGTGACCGGTTCCAGCATCACCGGTGTGTCGCCAATCGGCACGAAGCGCGCCGCCTGGAACATGTGCACCAGCGTCAGCGGCCCCTCCGCCGGACAAGCAACCACCGTGGCGCTGACAGGTTGATCAAGGTCCTTCGGGGCCGCCAGGGACACTTCGTTGCCGACCTTGAATACCTGCTCGATATCCAGCGCCCAGCCGGCCCAGAAACTTTCAGCCCAGGCGTCGTAGTCGTTCAGGCAAGTGCGGAAGTCCGCCAGCACCGCTTCGATGTCCGGCTGCTCGGGGTCCATGGCCGCAATCACCAGCGAGCCGATGACGTTGTTCAAAGCCAGGAGTTTGTCGGGGGCAAACATGCGGAAATCTCGCGGTGCGGGGACGGACGCGAGACTTTGCCGAGGACGGCAGGGAAAATAAGTCAGAGGAGGAGACGGCAGGTGTAAGGCGATTCTTTAAATACGAAACCCAAATGAACGCGTCACGAAACTCGCACGCTCCATTCTTAAATTCGCAACATCCTGTCGCTAACATTCGCCCTACCTCCTGGCAGGAGGCCTTACAGTGCACGGAATCGGTCGGTATCGAACCAAAGGGCGCCAGAAGACTCTGAGCAATGCCCCGAGAAATCGAAGCGGCGTCACGACAAGGAAAACACCGGAAGCCAAAAACTTCCTGGTGCCCGGGTTTGTCAGCCTGATTTGCGAGAGCCGAAGAATATTATTCAATGATGAACCCACTGAATTTCGCCAAACGCTTCAAGCGCCGACCGTGGCTGATGTTGCCTACGCTGCTTGTCGCTTGTGGCCTGGCGCTGTTGCTGGAGTCGAGCGTCAGTCGCGCCCAACCGGCCGACGGTATCCAGACCTTGGTGTTCCTGCGCCACGCCGAGAAACCCGCCGGCGGCCTGGGCCAGCTCAATTGCCAGGGGCTGAATCGCGCCATCGACCTGGCCACCCTGCTACCGGAGAAATTCGGCAAGGCCGACTATGTGTTCGCGGCCAACCCTACCCGCAACGTCGAAGAGGGCGAGCTGGACAATTCCTACAGCTACATCCGCCCACTGATGACCATAAGCCCCAGTGCCATCAAGCTCGGGCTGCCGGTGAACATCGAGTATTCAGCCAATGACACCAGTGACCTGGCTGACGAACTGCTGCACGACAAGTACCACAACTCGACCATCTACACCGCTTGGTCGCACGGCTACCTGCCGGAGCTGATCAACCAGGTCGCCAGCGACGCGATGGGCAAGAAGCAGACGATTACCGATGATTGGGAATCGGGGGATTTCGATTCGCTGTACGTGCTGACCCTGACCTGGCACAACGGCAAGGCCAGTCTCACCAGCCAGAACTACAAGCAAGGCCTGGACAACGGGCAGGAAACTTGTCCGACATAGGCTGCGGACATTACTTTCGACAATACCTCCTCAATCACCGCCACTGGTCCCCACCGTTATCGCGAGCAGGCTCGCTCCCACAGGGGACTGGCGGTGGGCAGCGATCACCCTTTGCGGGCCGCTCGCTCACGCAGATACTCCAGCACCGCCACCTGCTCACCGGCGAATTCGATCCGCCCGCCCTTCTTCTCGCGCTGGAACACGTACATCGGGTCGTAATACTCACGCAACAGGCCTTCGATCCAGCCGCGATGCAAGTCGACGGCGCCGCTGGTCGCCTGCTCGGCCAGGGCCGCTTCCATGATTTGGAGCAAACGTCGATGGCGGTCGCCACCCAGGCGCTTATGGATGTTATTGAGACTTGCCAGCAATCGTTCGCAAAACAGCGAGAACCCTTCATCGCCATGGACTGCGACAAATTCGCCGCACAGGTTGATGACGTAATCGCCCAGGATCCGCTCGACCCGCCGCTCCAGGCTGTCCTCAAGCCAGACCATCGGAACCTGTTGCATGCGCTGGTACAAAGACAGTGGCAAGGCGCAACTGCCGACCATGCGGCTTTCATCTTCCAGCACGAACTGTTCGATACCAGCGGCACGTTTTTTCAGCACATCCACGGCCAGCAGGTTCTCGAAATCGATATTGGAAGGCTGCCCGGTGGCGCGCTTGCCGAAGCTCGAACCGCGATGGTTGGCGTAACCTTCCAGATCCAGGCTGTTGCCCAGTTGAGTCAGCACTTCTGTCTTGCCGGTGCCGGTCATGCCGCCCAGCAACACCAGGTCGCATTGGGCAACCGCCTGCTCGACGGTGTCGAGCAGGAATGTACGCATGGCCTTGTAGCCGCCGCCGACCCTGGGATAGTCAATGCCCGCCTCGTCCTTGAGCCATTGCTGGACGATCTGTGAGCGCAAGCCTCCCCTGAAGCAATACAGCACACCGTCAGGATGGGCCGTTGCGAACTCGGCCCAGGCCTGGATGCGTTGCGCCTTGGTGTCGCCGGACACCAATTGATGCCCCAGGACAATGGCCGCCTGCTGGCCCTGCTGCTTGTAGCACGTGCCGACCCGTTGCCGTTCGATGTCGGTCATCAACGGCAGATTGACCACGCCGGGGAATGCGCCCTTGAGAAATTCGACGGGGGCACGGGTGTCCATCATCGGTCGGTCATTGAGAAAAATGTCGCGGTAATCGGTGATGTCATGGGTCATCAAGACACCTCGACCGCGTAGGTCTGTCGCTCGACCAGTTCACCGATCGGCTCCAGTGCAAACCCCAGTTCAGCGGCGACCGCCAGAAACGCTTCGTTGCCCTCGGGCGTGACGGCGATCAGCAGTCCGCCGCTGGTCTGCGGGTCGCACAGCACTCGCTTGTGCAGTTCCTGCACGCGCCCGACCTTGCTGGCGTAGCTGTCGTAGTTGCGCAACGTACCGCCCGGCACGCAGCCTTGGTCAAGGTAATACTCGACGCCCGGCAGACGCGGCACCGCGTCGTAGCGGATACGCGCCGTCAACTGGCTGCCATCGGCCATTTCCACCAAATGCCCGAGCAGGCCGAAACCGGTGACATCGGTCATCGCCGCCACGCCGTCGAGCTTGCCGAAGCGGCTGCCCGGCTTGTTGAGGGTGCACATCCAGTCGCGGGCCAGGCCAACATCGGCGGCGCGCAGCTTGCCTTTCTTTTCCGCGGTGGTGAGGATGCCGATGCCCAAGGGCTTGGTCAGGTACAGGCGGCAACCGGCGGTGGCGGTGTCGTTGCGCTTCATATGACGCTTTTGCACCAGGCCTGTGACCGCCAGGCCGAAAATCGGCTCGGGCGCATCGATCGAATGGCCGCCCGCCAGGGGAATGCCTGCTTCGTCACATACCGAACGACCGCCGCGAATCACTTCGCGAGCGATTTCCGGGGCCAGTACATTGACCGGCCAGCCGAGAATCGCAATCGCCATCAACGGATCACCGCCCATGGCGTAGATGTCGCTGATGGCATTGGTGGCGGCGATGCGACCGAAATCAAAAGGATCGTCGACAATCGGCATGAAGAAATCGGTGGTAGAGACCACCCCGCGCTCTTCGTCGATGGCATAAACCGCGGCGTCGTCCCGGGAGGCATTGCCAACCCACAACTTGGGGTCAAGGTTCTGCGCACCGCTGCCGGCCAGGATCACTTCCAGCACCTGTGGCGAAATCTTGCAGCCGCAACCGGCGCCGTGGCTGTACTGGGTCAGGCGAATCGGCTCGCTCATGGGCATACCTCTCGTAAGTCAAGGTGGGCGATTCTAGCAGCAACGCCGCCGGTTCAGTGCCGGCGCGAACCCATTGAATTTTCCCCCACCAGAGGAATCACTAGAAGACCAGCCGAGCATTCATCCCAGGAGACCGCCGATGTCCCTCGCCCCTGCTGCCGACGACAGCACCGACCTCAAGTATGGCCTCGACACGCTGTTTGGTCGCCAGACCCAAAGCATCGATTGCCGCTACGATGTCCAACGCTTGGATGACGGTGAACCGGTGTGGTTCGCCCTGCACGTTCAGCCACCGCTGCCGGATGATCTGGAAAAAGCCCAGATCGTGGTCTTCAGCACCGAAGGCCGGCACATTGGCGGTATTGTCCGGCTTGCCAAGCGTCTGGACGATGGCAGCCTGCGACTGGAAGTCGAGCCCGACTGAGGTTCTCAGGCCTGCCGTGCACTGCTGCGATACATGAATACCAGCGCCAGTGCCAGGCAGGCCATTGCCAGGACCCGACTCCCGGACAACTCAATAGCGGGGTTGCCCAACCAGCCGAAATTGTCGATCAGCATGCCCATGGCCAACTGCCCGAGGATCACCGCCACGGTCGCCACGGCGGTGCCGACCCTTGGCACCGCGCCGACCATGACCATCATGTACACCACACCAAACAAGGCACCGCCAAGTTGCCATTTCGGCACGTCCAGCAGGCTGACGGCGTGAGCGGGTTCAAAAAACACGATCAGTAACCCGGTGACCACCGTGCCCACCACGAATGTCAGCAAACTGCTGCGCAGCACACCGACCGTCTGGCCCAGACGACCGTTGATGGCCGCCTGCACGCTCAACACCGCACCGGCAACAACGACCAGCAGCAATAGCAAAAACAGATTCATATTCAACCTCGGGCAATCAGGACAAGGGCTATGACGATCAGCGCCAAGGCGAGCCAGCGCTCGCCGTTGACCCGCTTGCGGGTTGCACCGAACCAGCCGAAATGGTCGATCAGCACGCTTTTGCCCACTTGCCCGGAAAGGATTGCGACCATGGTCATGGCAATGCCGATGTGGGGCGTGGCAAGCGTCAGCACCACCACGTAGATCGGCCCCAGGAAACCACCGATCAATTGCCAGCGCGGCAACTCATTCAAGGCGGGGCCTTGTTGCGGACCACTGAGCAGCAACAGCAGAAACAGAATCGCCGAACCGACGCCGAATATGCTCAGGGTTGCCCAGAGATGCCCCACTTGAACCCCCAGCGGCCCCAGTAGACCGGCCTCTACCGACAGGCCCATGCCGGCCAGGATCACCAGGGGCAGCAACAGCCAGCGCAAAAGCGCTCGTGGTTTGGAGGCAGCCGCCGGGGCGGCGGCGTTGAGTGAAGACGCTTGCATGATCAGAACCTCTGAGAAGAACAATGAGCGGGATTATCGGCTGGCGCAGCTGTGCGATAAATGGGAGCATCCCGACAACACTTTTGCGCAACTCGCACAGCGGAGTAGTCCATGCACGGTCTCAATGAACTCGGCTTCAAGGCCCTGCGATTGTTTGTCGCCGTGCTCGACCACGGCAGCTTCTCGGAGGTGGCGCGGCGCGAAGGCCTGGCGCCGTCGTCGATTTCCCGGCAGATCCAGTTGATGGAACAGGCCCTCAACCAGCAGTTGTTGTATCGACACACCCGCGCTGTTTCGCCCACTGAAGCCGGCCGCCTGCTGGGTCATCATGCACGCCTGTTGCTGGTGCAACTCGAAGAAGCCGAACAGGCGCTGCAGGAACAACACAGTGAGCCGGCTGGACTGGTGCGGATCAATGCCCCGGTGGTGTTCGGCCAGCGCCATCTGACGCCGTGGCTGGGGTCATTGTGTGAGCGCTACCCGAAGCTGCAACTGGACATCCAGCAAACCGACAGCTACGTCGACCCGCTGCAGGAAGGCGCGGACCTGCTGTTTCGCATCGGCCCGCTGCACGATTCAGGCATGCAAGCGCGAATCCTCGCCCCGCACCGCTTTCAGATCGCCGCCAGCCCCGCGTACCTGGCGCGTTGCGGCACACCGCTCAAACCCCAGGACCTGGCGAACCATCAGTGTCTGGCCTACAAGGGCGTGGCCGGCCAGCAACGCTGGTTTTTCCGCCGTCCGGGTCAGGCCTGGACGCCCTACAGCGTCAAAGGGCCGATCACCGGCAACCATGCCGACACCCTCACCCAGGCGGCCGAACAAGGCCTGGGGCTGGTGATGTTTCCGTCGTGGCTGATCGGCGAAGCCGTGCGCAACGGCACCCTGGTGCCGGTATTGCGCGACTACGAAGCCTCCAACAGCCTTGAGCCCCAGCAGATCGCCATTCTCTGGCCGGGCAGCCGACGTCTGTCGGTGAAAGTGCGTACCGTGATCGACTTTTTCCTGCAGTGTTTTGGCGAAGTACCTTACTGGGATCGCTGAAACTGCGAGGTCGGTGCTAACGTGTCGACCCGTCGCCTGACAAGGATAACCCCGTGCTGCTCCTCAAATTATTGGTGATTCCCGCTTTCCTGCTGCTGATTTCCCTGGCGGGCCGGCGTTGGGGACCGAGCGTGGCCGGTTGGCTGTCGGGGTTGCCGGTGGTGGTGGGTCCGATTCTGTTGTTCCTGGCCCTGGAACAGGGCGAGGCGTTTGCCGCTCAGTCGGCGACAGCGGCGCTGTCGGCCATGTTTGCAATGATTGCATTCTGTGTGGTGTACGCCCGGGTCGCCCAGCATCGTGACTGGCCTTGGGCGCTGGGTATCGCGTTGGGTGTCTGGGCGCTGGTGGCGATGGTGCTGTCCTGGTTGCCGGCCTCGCTGCCGCTGTCGAGCGTGATCGCCATTGTGGCATTGCTGGCCGCGCCTTATCTGTTCCCGACGGTTCGACCGGTGATGAGCGGCCCGGCTCCCAAATCCGACAAGCTGCTGCTACGCATGGTCGCCGGCGCGCTGTTGACCCTGGCGGTGACGCTGCTGGCCAGCACCGTGGGTGAACGCTGGAGCGGGCTACTGGCGGTGTTCCCGGTGCTGGGCAGCGTCATGGCAGTGTTCTCCCAGCAAACCCGGGGCGCGGCCTTCACCGCCGCGTTGCTGCGGGCCACGGCCACTGGCATGTATTGCTTCACCGCGTTCTGCCTGACCCTGGCCCTCACCCTGCCGCTGCTCGGCATGCCGGCCTTTGTCGTGAGTGTCGCGGTGTCGGTGGTCATGCTGCTGGTGACCCGCCGCCTGCTGGTGCGCGCCTCTGCCCCACGGGCCAATGATGTGGCGCACTCGTGACCGGCGCTGGAGCCGGTTGGACGCCCATGGGATGATCGCGCTCAAGCACACCCCTCTGTGGAGCGTTTCAATGTCATTGGTAAGTAAACAAGTCGCCGCCCTGGTGCTGACGGCCATCGCCAGTCTGGTGGTGGTGCCTGCCTATGCCGCCCAGCCCAAAACCAGCGGCGCAGCACCGGCACAAAAGGTTTCCCTGCTGGGAAGCAAGTTCAACTTCACCCTGCCCAAGGGCTTCACTGCCACACCGCTTCCGGCCGGCGATGCCGCTCAGGGCACGGCGGGGGCGAAGGGGACGATGTACAGCAATGCCACCAGCAAAACCGTGGTGATCACGGCTGAAAACACCATCATCGATGGCTCGAATGTGAAAGACGACGACAGCACATTCCTCGATGCCACCATGGCCGACTTCGCCGTCCAGAAAATCAAGGCCCTGCCGGATGCCAAGATCCTGAGCGAGAAAAGCCTGACCCAAAAAGGCACCGGCCTGGGTCTGCGCCAGCTCGATACCAAGGCGACCCAAGGCGGTGGGCCGACCCTCGATACCACGTTGCTGGGCGCTTCCGGCACGCGCATGGCAGTGGTACAGATCATTTCCCGGGCCAGCGACAAGGCCGGGCATGAGGCGCTGGTGAAGCAGATCGTCGCTGGTCAGTGACTTGATGGACCGGGTGGTTTTCATCGCGAGCAGGCTCGCTCCCACAAAGATTCTGGGGCGACATGAATCTTGATATCCAATCTGCTATTCATCGCGAGCAATCTTTGCCCCCACAGGACTGGAAGCAACCCCGTTTCTGGGAGCGACTCGGGAAAAAGGTGGGAGCGAGCCGGCGCGCGATGACGGCGGCACACTCAACCCCTCTGTCACTGAATCAGGGATTAAGCCGCTCCAGCCAGGCGCGCAGATCCCGCACCTGCATGGCACTGACGCTGTGGCCAACGCCCGGATAGGCATGGAATTCGGGCTCCAGGGCCAGGGTCTTGAGGAAGCTGTCCGCCTCGGTGCCGTCATGGTATGGGATCACCGAGTCCGCCGTACCATGACCGATAAATACCGCCAGCGTCCGGCGCGAATCGTCGGGTGTCAGTTCGGCCCGCAGTACCGACAGCACCCGCCCGCCCAGCGCGGCAATGCCACCGACGGCCTCGGGATGGCGCAGGGCGACCTCGTAACTCATCATCGCGCCCTGGCTGAAACCGACCAGGTATACGTTGCTCGCATCGGTCGGGTACTTGACCCGGGCCTTCTCGATGAAATCCAACAGCATCTGGCCGCTGGCCTTCAGGTCCGCGGTATCCCCGTCATAGGCGCCCTCGCCCTTCTTGGCAAACCATTGATACTGGCCCCGTTCCACGGTCTTGGGCGCTCGTACCGATAGGTAGTTGTAGTCACTGGGCAACTCATCCTTGAGGTCGAACAGGTCTTGCTCGCTGCCGCCGGAGCCATGCAGGAAGATCACCAGCGGCCGGTTTCTGGCCTGCTCATCGGCGTGGGCCAGGTAATTGAGGGGCAAATCGGTGTGCAGCGCAGGCTGAGCCTGCAAACCGCAAGACACTACCAACAGCAACAGGGCGAGCGCTTTGAACATCAGTCTTCCTCCATCATTCGATAGCCGCACGGCAACGCGCGTGCGCTGAGGTAGACAGCAGTTATCAGTCGTTGATCAATTTCCCCGCACGAATCGGCGCTCGCCCGGCCACTTTCGCCTGCCAGATTCCAGGCTGGGTATAGCGCCCACGGTCCAGCGCAAACAACACCCCGCTGGTGCCGGCCCGAACAGTGGTGACCCGATCGTTCAACGGATCGACCACTTCGAACAACGGTTCGCCCTGCTCCACCCACTCACCGGCCTCGCGCAGGAAGCTCACCACCCCATGATGCGGCGCGAACAGGTACTCAGTGCCTTCGAACGGAAAACCTTCACAACAGTGCGCTGGCGCGGGCGGCCAGTCACCACCGATGAAACCCTGCTCGGCCAGGAACCCGAGAATGGCTTCGCAATTGGCCTGGGCCTGATCCACCCGGGTGTCGCCCATGCTGCCCAGTTCCAGCGTGGTCGCCAGGTTGGCCGGCGGGATCGCGGCCTCGGGGAAGGTCTTGGCCAGACGCAACCAGGGCGAGGAACAGGACTCGTCGAACGAACTGCCGCCAGAGTCTTCGCACAGCAACGCCACGCCCGCCTTCAACCGCGCGGCCAGGGAGCGCCACTGCGGCCAGTGTTGCGGCAAGGCGTACAAGTGAATCGCCGCCTCGAAGTCGCAATGCAGGTCCAGGGTGACATCGGCGTCGCAGGCATGGCGCAGCAGCAGGCGATGCAGGGCCTCGAGTTGTGAGGGCGGCGCCGGCAAATCGTCCAGCACCTGAACCATGGTCTGGCGGATCAGCGTGATATTGGCAGCCGGGTCGTCGCCCAAGCGATCACCGATGCGTTGGGCCACCGGCGCGCTGAGTTCCACGAAAGACCGATTGAAGTTCTTGCCGCTGCCCAGTTCGAAACGCCCCAGGTGCGCGCTCTGCAGATGCTGGTCCAGGCCGATGGGGTTGGCCACGGGCACCAGTTCAATCACGCCGTTGAGCAAGCCTTGGGTCTCAAGCTCGTTGAGTCGTTGTTTCAGCTCCCATGCCGTGCGCATGCCGGGCAATTCATCGGCGTGCAGGCTGGCCTGGATATACGCCTTGCGTGGACCGTGGCCGTAACGAAACACACTGAGCCGGCGCTCGGTGCCCAGGTGGCTCCATGGCAGGGTATGGTCGATGCATTGCATGTGGAACTCCCAATAACGGTATTTCGACGGGCGCCGGGGTAAAACACTCGCCCATGAAAAAGGTGGCCGACCGAGTCAACGGCGGGCCACCTTGGTTTCAGCGATTAATGCCCGTAGACATCAAAAGCGAAGTACTTGTCCTGCACTTTCTTGTACGTGCCGTTGGCGCGGATTTGCGTGATGGCGTCGTTGAATTTCTCGGCCAGGGCCTTATCCCCCTTGCGCACCGCAATGCCGGCGCCGCCACCGAAGTATTTGGCATCTTCATAGGTCGGGCCCACGAAGGCAAAACCTTTGCCGGCGTCCGTTTTCAGGAAGCCGTCGTCGAGGTTGACCGAGTCGGCGAGCATGGCGTCGAGACGACCGGCGACCATGTCCAGGTTGGCTTCTTGCTGGGAGCTGTAACGCACCAGATTGATACCGGCGGGCACCAGCACCTCGGTGGCGAAACGGTCGTGGGTACTGGCACGCAGCACACCGACTTTCTTGCCCTTGAGTTCGGTCAGCGGGTCCTTGACGTCGCTGCCTTCCTTCATCACGAAACGCGCCGGGGTGTGGTAGTACTTGATGGTGAAGTCGACGTTTTTCTTACGATCATCGGTGATGGTCATGGACGACAGGATCGCGTCGATTTTCTTCACTTTCAGCGCTGGGATCAGGCCGTCAAATTCCTGCTCGACCCAAGTGCACTTGACCTTCATCTGCTCGCACAGCGCGTCGCCGATATCAACATCGAAACCCGTCAGCTTGCCGTCGGGGGTTTTCATCGAGAACGGCGGGTAACCGGCTTCGATTCCGAGGCGGATCGGCTTGGCGTCTTCGGCCACGGCCGACAAGGACAACACGGACAGTGCCAGGGCACCAAACATTGCTAGCTTGTTCATTTTTGCTCCTGAGTGCGCAGGGTTTTTATTAGCGGGTTATCGGCAGATTCTTAGGCAGCGTTCGGTCATTAAAAACCGAAGTGGCCGGCAGTCTAGAGGGGCACTCAGGAGGCGAATTGTGTTGAGGCGACAAATATTTATAGAAACAACCAGGCCACAGGGATTGCACCCTGCTGGCTGGAAAGGATCAGCAGTCGCAGCCGACAGCCTGGTCCGCTGCGCATTCCACTGCGCCAGTCAGACGGAAGCCTTCGTCCAGCCAGCCCATGACACCGCCAATCATTTCCTTGACCGGATAACCCATGGTCGCCAGACGCACTGCCGCTTTGTTCGCGCCATTGCAATGCGGGCCCGCGCAATAGACCACAAACAGCGCGGTCTTGGGATAAGCCGCCAGCGCCTGGGCGGTCAGCGAGCGGGTTGGCAGGTTGATCGCCCCGGGCACATGCCCGCGCTCGAAAGCCAGTGGCCCGCGCACGTCCACCAGCACGAAATCGACTTCTCCAGCCTGTTGGCTGGCGTGAACGTCGGAGCAATCGGTTTCGAACGTCAGACGCCGGCTGAAATGTTGCAGGGCTAGGTCGGACGGGGCAGCAGGCACTTGGCGAACCAGGCTGGTCATGAGTGTGTACTCCACAGACAAATGAGGGGGTGAGCAGACTTTATCCGGCCGATGCTTACCGCTACAGTGGCGCACAAGACACTCTGTGGGAATTTTCCGCCATATGCAGCCCAATCCCGGTCTGGTCGCCATCCTCGCCTACGACGGCCTGTGCACCTTCGAATTCGGCATCGCCATCGAGATATTCGGCCTTGCCCGACCTGAGTTCGATTTCCCTTGGTACAAACATCGGATCGTTGCCGTCGATGACGGCCCGATGCGGGCCATGGGCGGCTTCCAGATCCTGGCCGATGGCGGCATGGAATTATTGCAAACGGCGCAAACCATCGTGGTGCCCGGCTGGCACAGTCGCGACGAACCACCGCCGCCGGCGCTGCTTGAGGCATTGCGCTGCGCCCATGCCCGGGGCGCGCGCCTGCTGTCGATCTGCTCCGGGGCATTCGTGCTGGCCGCCGCCGGCTTGCTCGATGGACTGGGCGCTACCACTCACTGGCGCTACACCGATGAACTGGCCAAAAGTTTTCCCGCCATCCTGGTAGACCCGGATGTGCTGTACGTGGATTCGGGGCAAGTCATTACTTCGGCCGGCAGCGCCGCGGGCATTGATGCCTGCCTGCACCTGGTAGCGCGGGATTTCGGTACCCAGGTTGCCAACGCCGTGGCGCGGCGACTGGTGATGTCACCACAACGCACGGGCGGCCAGGCGCAGTTCATTCCTTCACCGGTCAGCCGCACGCCACGCAGCGATTTGTCCGGCGTCATGCACTGGGCCCGCGAACGCCTGCACGAACCGCTCGGTGTGCGCGAACTGGCCAGCCAGGCGGCCATGAGCGAGCGAACCTTCCTGCGGCACTTCACCCAGGCCTGCGGCCTGTCGCCCAAGGCCTGGCTGCAACATGAGCGCCTGGCCCGGGCTCGCGAGTTGCTGGAAAGCACCGAAGACAACACCGACAACATCGCCCAGCTGTGCGGCTACCGCTCGGTGGAAAGCTTTCGCGTGGCATTTCGCAGTGTGGTGGGGTTGGCGCCGTCGGTGTACCGGGAGCGGTTTGGACGTGGGGCGAAGGCGGTCAGTTGACGTGGAAACTGTCGAACATTGGGGTCTGACGTATCAAGGTCTGACGTATCAAGGGTTGAGTTATCAAGGTTTGCGCAACAAATAAGTATCCATGATCCATCCGTTAGCCTGCCGTGCGGCCTTGCGGGTGCGTTCGATGCTTTCAGCTACCTCCTCCAGCCGACCGGCGATCAGGATCTGATCCGGTGTGCCTACATAGGCTCCCCAGTAGATGTGCGTGTCCGGATCGGATACCTGGCGATACGCATCTTCAGCATCAAGCATCACCACCACGCTTGCCGAGTCACCGACCTGCCCTGCCGCCAGCCGGCGGCCCGTGGTGATCTCCAGCGAACCGCCAATGCTGTTCAATGGCACCTTATGTTGCGCCGCGAGAGCCTGGACGCTGGTAATGCCCGCAATCACCTCGAATTCGAAGGCGCAGCGACCCGCGTCGAGAATCGACTGCAAGATACGCACGGTGCTGTCGTACAACGACGGATCGCCCCAGACCAGGAAACCGCCGCACTGCCCGTCAGACAACTGCTCATCGATCAACCGCTCGAAGGTGGCCTGCTTCGCCCGGTTCAGATCTTCGACACTGGCGGCGTAGTCCACGTCGCCGCGTTGTCGTTCGGGGCTGTAGGCTTCGACGAAACGGTAGGTACGATCAACGATGTAGCGTTGGCAGATTTCCCGCCGCAGATCCACTAACGTCTGCTTGGCAGGCCCCTTGTCCATGAGAAAGAACACATCCACCCGATTCAAGGCTTTCACCGCCTGGATCGTCAGGTAATCCGGATCGCCGGCACCGATACCGATGACTGACAGTTTTTTCATTCGAGTGACTCCTGGCCGGGACCCTCGGTGCGCAACCGCCACACCCCGTTGAAACGCAACTCGACAGTCGACAGCGGTTCGATGTCGAGACGGTTGAAGGCCGCTGCCGGACAGCCCAATACGGTCACCACGGCCGCGCGGATCACAAACGGATGGGTGACGGCCAACACATGCCCCGGCCGGCCTTCCAGGCTGGCCAGCCAGTCGCTGACACGAAGGCACAAGCGGGTGACGGATTCGCCGCCATGGGGAGCGGCATCGGGATCGTCGAGCCAGGCTTGCAGAGGTTGCGGCTCGACCTTGAGCAACTGGTCGATGGACAAGCCACGCCAGCGACCAAGATCGCAATCGGCCAGGTCAGCGACCACCTGGGCGTCGTCGCCGAACAGGGCGGCAGTCTGCCGGGTGCGCAACTCCGGCCCGCAGAGCAACTGCCGGACATTTCGGTAGCCGTGGCCCGACTCCGGGCGTTTGCCCAGCCAGTCGGCATCCAGCGGTTCATCCAGGCCAAAACGCGCCTGCTTCTGGGCGACGGTGCGGGCATGGCAGATCAGGGTCAGGCGAGTGGCTTGCACGCACGGTACTCAGACAGTCGAACGGGTTTCATGGAGGTGATACTCAAGCTTTTTCTTGTACAGCACCTTATATGAAATCAAATAACTGAGACAAAAAGGCGTTATGTCTTACACCGACAGAGGTATCAACTGACATATCGGATCTATGCGATCAAGTCCCCGTCCTACAAGGCTTTCGCACTACTTTCGTGCATTTTAAACAGAACGTAAAAACCACTGGACATGTAGTACCCGCTACATAAATACTATTTTCAGGAGTTATGAAAGAAATCCAACACCCATCCAGGCAAGGAGCACGGATGCCGCCTCTTCGAGACCTGATTACCGATCCGGGCTTGGTTTTGACGCCGTCGGAACGCAAGGTCGTACGGGCCCTGCTTGATCATTACCCGCGCAACGGCCTCGGGCCGATGTCACGCCTGGCCGATCATGCCGGGGTCAGCGACCCGACTATCGTGCGGCTGGTGAAAAAACTCGGATTTGGCGGTTATGCCGAATTCCAGGATGCGCTGCTCAGTGACATGGACCATCGCCTGCGCTCCCCTCGCACCCTGCTGCAACCGCGGGCCAAATTGCAGCAAGGCGACACCTGGAGCCAGTACCTGGCAACCAGCCAGCGCATCCTCACCGACACCCAGGCCCTGACTCAACCCGAAGACGTGCGTATTCTCGTGCAATGGCTGCTCGACAGCCGGCATCAGGTGCATTGTTTTGGCGGGCGCTTCAGCAGCTTCCTTGCCCAATACCTGCTCAACCACTTGCGCTTGCTGCGTGCGGGTTGTTTTGCCCTGGAAGACAACGCCCAGTTACCCGACCGATTGTTCGACGTGCAGCGCCAGGATGTGGTGCTGATCTTCGATTATCGTCGCTACCAGGCCCAGGCCCAACGCGTGGCCAGCGCGGCCAAGGAGCGCCACGCGCGGGTCGTACTGTTCAGCGACGTCTACACCTCACCGCTACGGGAACTGGCCGACCTGATCATCAGCGCTCCGGTGGAATCGATCTCGGCCTTCGACAGTCTGGTGCCGGCGCTGGCCCAGGTCGAAGCGCTTATCGCCTGCCTGACCTTGCAATGCCCTGATCTGGCCGAGCGCCTGGAAGGTATCGACACCTTGCGCACGGCGTTCAACACGCACCTGCTGGAGGAAAAATAAGGATGTTCTCGCTCCCTCACCACTCCCCTCGGGATTTGCCATTCACCTGCGACCATACCGCCTTGCTGCTGGTGGACATGCAACGCGCCTGGCTGGAACCGCAATTCGATGCCCACCTGGCCACGCCCGAGGCCGACTATTTCATCCGCCGCGCCCGCCAACAGGTGATCCCCAATCAGCAGCGCCTGCTCGAAGCGGTGCGGGCGGCGCAGCAAAACGTGTTGCACACCCACATCCAGAGCCTGACTGCCGATGGTCGCGATCGCTCGCTGGACCACAAGCTGTCGGACATGCATTTGCCCAAAGACAGCCCGCAAGCCCAGATCATCGCCGAGCTGGCGCCGCGGGAAAACGAGATCGTGCTGCCCAAGACGTCTTCGGGGGTCTTCAACTCCACCAACATCGACTACGTGCTGCGCAATCTGCAGACCCGTCATCTGATCATCGCCGGCATCGTCACCGACCAGTGTGTCGACATGGCCGTGCGTGACGCCGCCGACCGCGGCTACCTGGTCACGCTGGTGGAAGATGCCTGCGCCACTTACAGCGAACAACGTCATCTGGCCTGCCTGAACGCGATCAAAGGTTATTGCTGGATCACCGATACCGACACCGTGCTCGGTCGGTTGCAGGAGATGCAGCCGTGAGCCGTCTCGATGCCGCAACGCCGCTGGCCCCGCTGCCCGTGTCCACGCTGGTCTGCACCGACCTGATCGGCGTGACCCGCGGCCGCTCGTTCCCCAGTGATGAACTGCCCCACTACGTCGACGCCGGTTGTGGCTGGGTGCCGGCCAACAGTGCGCTGACGCCCCAGGACATCATTGCATCGGCCAACCCTTGGGGGGCCTATGGCGACCTGCGACTGATCCCGGACCTGGCCAGCAGGGTCACTGTCGACAATGGCCCGGATACCCTGGCACCTGCCCTGGATTTCATTCATTGCGATGTGCGGGAAACCGATGGTCGGCCCTGGGCCGCTTGCCCTCGCACCTTGCTGCATGACGAAGTGCAACGTTATCGCGCCGAGCTGGGCTTGCAGGTGTTCGCCGCGTTCGAGCATGAATTCAGCGTCGATACCCCTCAACCCCAACCGGATCGCCTGGCCTTCAGCCTCCAGGCCCAGCGCCAGCAGGCCGGGTTCGCCGGATGGTTGCTCAGCGCATTGCGGGCAGGCGGCGTGGAACCGGAAATGTTCCTGCCGGAATACGGCAAGCATCAGTATGAAATCACCTGCCGCCCGACCCTGGGCGTGGCCGCCGCCGACCGTGCGGTGAACGTGCGGGAAATCACCCGAGAGATCGCCCGGCAGATGGGCCTGGATGTGAGTTTCGCCCCCAAGACTTCGGAACATGCCGTGTGCAACGGCGTGCATTTGCATATGAGTCTGCAAGACCTGGACGGCGTCCCCGTGCTGCATGATGCTGGCGGCGCCAACGGGCTGTCGGACCTGGGCCAGCACTGGGCCGCCGGGGTGCTGCACTATCTGCCCGCCCTGTGCGCGATCACCGCGCCGACACCGGTGTCCTATGAACGCCTGCAACCCCATCACTGGAGCGCGTCCTACGCCTGCCTGGGGCAACGTAACCGCGAAGCGGCGCTGCGCATCTGCCCGACGGTGAGCGTGAGCGGCAAACCGGTGGCGACCCAGTACAACCTGGAATTTCGCGCCATGGATGCCACCGCTTCGCCGCACCTGGCGCTGGCGGCGCTGTTGATCGCCGGGCGACTGGGCATCGAGCAACGGCTGGCGCTCACGGCGGTCACCGATGAAATACCCGATGAATTGAACGAAGAACACCGTCGTGCCCGTGGCATTATCGCCCTGCCGACGACCCTGGCCCAGGCGCTGGATTGCCTGCGCCACAGCGGGGCGCTGTTCGAAGCCCTGCCCGGCCCGCTGGTCGAAACCTATTTCGCCTTGAAGGCCCAGGAGCTGGCCTTGACCCAGGCGCTGTCACCTGCCGAGCTGTGTGAGCACTATGCGCGAATCTATTGAATGTGCTGAATCGGGCCTTTATACCGGGCCGGCTTATCGCCTGATCCGGGAAGACGCCGAACACCCGTTGATCCTGGTGTGTGAACACGCCGACCGCTTTATCCCCGCCGCGTTGAACGACCTTGGCCTGGATGAGACGGCGGCCCAGGAGCACATTGCCTGGGATATAGGTGCCCTGGCGCTGGCCGAACAACTGTCCGAAACCCTTGGAGCGACCTTGCTCGCGGCCAACTATTCACGGCTGCTGATCGACCTGAACCGTCCCCTTCACGTCGCCGACAGCATCCCGCACCAGAGCGAGATCTACCAGATTCCGGGCAACCAGTCCCTGGATGAGGCCACCCGTGAATATCGCCAGCGGTGCCTGTTCCATCCCTTCCATGATCGACTGCGAGCGTTGATCGACCAGCGCCTGGCCGACAACCGGACGGTGCGGGTGGTGGGCATCCACAGTTTTACGCCGGTGTTCTACGGCCAACCGCGCGCCCTGGAAGCGGGCGTGCTGTTCGGCGAGGCCAAGGACTATGCCCAGCGCATCGTCGACGGGCTAAGCCGGCACTCGCTGCGGGTAGCCGGCAACCAGCCGTACAAGATCAACCCTTCGACCGATATGACGGTTCCGGTACATGGCGATGGACGCGGCCTGGATTCGGTGTTGATCGAAGTGCGCAACGACCTGCTACGCAGCCCGACAGCGGTGCAGGCCTGGAGCGCTTACCTGGCGCCATTGTTGTAGGAAAGCAGCGGCAAGGTTTGAGCGGCAAGCGTCAAGCAAGAGCACACCCACACAGCTGAGAAGGAGAACGGCTTATGAGTATCGAGGCATTTGGCTATAAACAGGAATTGAAGCGCAGCCTGTCGCTGACGGACCTGGTGGTGTACGGGATGATTTTCATGATCCCCATCGCACCGTTCGGCGTGTATGGCTACGTTAACGCCGAGGCGCCGGGGATGGTGCCGTTGGCGTATATCATCGGCATGGTGGCGATGCTCTTCACGGCCTTGAGCTACGGCAGCATGGCCAAAGCTTTTCCGGTGGCCGGCTCCGTCTATTCCTACGCGCAACGGGGCCTTAACCCACACGTGGGCTTCATCGCCGGTTGGCTGATGCTGCTGGACTACCTGCTGATCCCGCCCCTGCTCTATGTCTACGCCGCCATGGCGCTGAACCATCTGTACCCGGACGTTCCCAAGGTCGGTTTCATTCTGGCATTCCTGGTCAGCGCGACCTTCGTCAACCTGCGGGGCATCACCTTCACCGCACGGATGAATATCATTTTCCTGCTGGCGCAACTGATGGTGCTGGCCATTTTCCTGTTCTACGCCTGGAATGCCTTGCAAGGGGGCGCCGGTAACGGCCAACTGACCCTGGCGCCGCTGTACAGCCCGGAACGTTTTGATTTCGCGCTGTTGATGCAGGCCGTGTCTATCGCCGTGTTGTCGTTCCTGGGCTTCGATGCCATTTCCACCCTGGCCGAAGAAATCAAGAATGATCCGGGGCGCAGCGTGGGCAAGGCGGCGTTGATCACACTGCTGGTGATGGGGGTGATTTTCGTCGTGCAGACCTGGATTGCCACCGACCTGGCGGCCGGCATGGGCTTCAAGTCCGCCGATACCGCGTTTTATGAAATCGCCGAATTGGCGGCCGGCAGTTGGCTGGCCACTTTGACCGCCGTCGCCACGGCGCTGGCCTGGGGCGTGGCTGTGGCGATTACCTCGCAAGCAGCAGTGTCGCGCCTGTTGTTCGGCATGGCCCGGGACGGCAAGCTCCCCAAGGTGCTGGCCAAGGTCCATCCGAAACACAACACCCCATACTTGAGCATCTATCTGGTAGCAGTGCTGTCGCTGTTGATCTGCTACCTGTTCATCAATGCCGTGGACACCCTGACTTCCCTGGTCAATTTCGGCGCCTTGAGCGGCTTCATGTTGTTGCATATCACCGTGATCAACCATCACTGGAGCCGCCAGCGGTCCGGCCAAGTGATTCGCCACCTGATCTGCCCTTTGATCGGCTTCGCCATCGTCGCGGCCATCATGTACAACATGGGCGTGGATGCGCAGAAGCTCGGCTTGATATGGATTGCCGCAGGCCTGGTCTATCTGGCCGTGCTCAATAAGTTCGGCACCGATACTGCCCTGCCTGACCCTGCGGGACAGTGAGGATCGGCGGTCGAAGGGGTTCGACCAGCCGTCGTCACAATGCGTGGACATCGACAGTGATCGTCAAGCCCGGTGCATGTCACCGGGCTCTTTGGAAAAGGAGTGCAATCCATGCTGGCCTTACGTCCAGTTCAATTAAGCGACCTGCCGCAATTGCAGCAACTGGCCCGTGACAGTCTGGTGGGCGTCACATCGCTTCCCGACGATACCGAACGCCTGAGGGACAAAATCCTCGATTCATGTGCCTCGTTCGAGACCGACGTGCAGAGCCCTGGCGCAGAGAATTATTTCTTCGTCCTGGAGGACCTGGCATCCGGGCAATTGACCGGCTGTTCCGAGATTCTCGCCAGCACCGGCTGCAATGAGCCGTTCTACAGCCTGCGGCATCGCCCGTTTACCAGCGAGTCCCGGGAACTGAACATCCAGCACGGCGTACCCGCGCTGTCGCTTTGCCAGGACCTCAATGGCCAGACGCTGCTGCGCGGTTTTCATATCGACGCCGGACGGGTACGCACGCCGGAATCGGAGTTGCTGTCCCGGGCGCGGCTGATGTTCATCGCCGCCCATCCGCAACGTTTTGCCGAATCAGTGATCACCGAGATCGTTGGTTTCAGCAGCGATGACGGTCAGTCGCCGTTCTGGGATGCCGTCGGCCAGCATTTTTTCGACCTGCCCTACGCCGAAGCCGAACGCTTGTGCGGTCTGCAGAGCCGCACCTTTCTCGCCGAACTGATGCCGCAATACCCGATTTATGTACCCATGCTGTCCCAGGCGGCCCAAGCCTGTATCGGCCGGGTGCATCCCGACGGCCAGGAAGCCTTCGACATCCTGGAGCGCGAGGGTTTCGAAACCAACAGCTACGTGGATATCTTCGACGGCGGGCCGACACTGCATGCTCGTGTGGCGAACATCCGCTCGATCACCCAAAGCCGTATAGCCACGGCCCGACAATGCTCAGACATTGACCTCGGCGGCCGCTTTCTGCTGAGCAACGACGGCCTGGGGAATTACCGGGCCATCGTGGCCGAGCTTGACGTCAGTGCCGAGGGCACCGTGTCCCTGACACCGCAGATGCTGGCAGCACTGGGTATCACCGACGGTGAGCGGGCCCGGGTGGTTGCGTTATGAACCTGACGCGATTCCTCACCTGGCATCAGCGCCCCGATTGGCACGATGAAGGAGCTGCATCATGATTGTGCGCCCGGTCGCTCTGACGGATCTGCCCGCCTTGCTGGACCTGGCCCATTGTGCGGGCCCCGGGTTCACCAGCCTGCCGGCCAACGAAGAACGCCTGGCCCATCGAGTGCGCTGGGCCCAGCGCACCTTTGCCGGACAAGTCGAACGCGCCGATGCCGATTACCTGTTCGTGCTCGAGGACGATGACCGGCAAGTGGTCGGTATCAGCGCCCTGACCGGTGCGGTCGGGCTGCGTGAGCCCTGGTACAACTATCGAGTCGGGGTCACCGTCAGCTCCGCGCCTGAACTGGGCATCCAGCGACAGATACCCACGCTGTTCCTCAACAATGAGATGACCGGGCAATCGGAGATCTGCTCCTTGTTTCTGCATCCCGAACACCGCCGCGGCCATAACGGACGCCTGCTGTCCCTGGCACGCTTGCTGTTCGTGGCCGAGTTTTCCCAGCTGTTCGGTGAAAAACTGATCGCCGAGTTGCGAGGGCACGCCGACGAGCACGGCTGCTCACCGTTCTGGGACAGCCTGGGCCGGCACTTCTTCCAGAAAGACTTCAGCTACGCCGACCAATTGTCCGGCATGGGCAACAAATCCTTCATAGCCGAGCTGATGCCGCGCCAGCCCCTGTACACCTGCCTGCTCACCGAACAGGCCCAGGCGGCTATCGGCAGGGCCCACCCGAATACCGAGCCGGCCCTGAAAATCCTCGGTGCCGAGGGTTTTACCCATAAAGGCTACATCGACATTTTCGATGGTGGCCCGGTGATCGAAGCGCCAGTGGCGAAAATCCGGACCGTGCGCGACAGCCAGTCGCTGACCCTGGCCATCGGCACACCGGACGAAAAGGCACCGGTCTGGCTGATCCATAACCGACGGCTGGCGAGTTGCCGCGTTACCAGTGCCCGAGCCCACCAGCACGGTCACAGCCTGCTGGTGGACCGTCTCACGGCCAAACGTCTGCAAATGCAACCAGGTGACACGGTGCGCGCCGTGGCGTTGCTTCAACAGGGGCGGCAAGCGGCGGCGGCATAGGCTGGGTTCGAGCACAAATACCTTACCCACTGACACGCATTAACCTCCGCCCCCGTTGCCTGCACCTTGGTCAGCTCGATCATCGCTGACAGCCTGTCGGGATCCTCTGCAATCCGGCACACACATAGCCCATGCACATTCGTCATCATCTTTAAGCCTTGCGCGTGATAGCCTTTGGATCTTTCGGCGTTGACACTTTTGCTCAAGCCTTTCCATTCCAATGGTGGAACTCATATGCCCAGGCTTTCCCATCAAGACTTGCGTCGCAACTTTCGCCAACTGCTGGCGAGCGAAACCTGCTACCACACCGCCTCGGTGTTTGATCCGATGTCAGCGCGCATCGCCGCCGACCTGGGTTTTGAAGTAGGGATACTGGGAGGTTCGGTCGCGTCGCTGCAAGTGTTGGGGGCGCCGGACTTTGCCCTCATCACACTCAGCGAATTCGCCGAGCAGGCCACGCGCATTGGCCGCGTAGCCCAACTGCCGGTAATTGCCGACGCCGATCACGGCTATGGCAACGCCCTGAACGTGATGCGCACCATCATCGAGCTCGAACGCGCCGGGGTGGCGGCCCTGACCATCGAAGACACGCTGCTGCCGGCCCAGTTCGGCCGCAAATCCACCGACCTGATCGGCGTCGCCGAAGGTGTCGGCAAGATTCGCGCAGCGCTGGAAGCCCGGGTCGACCCGGAAATGGCGATCATTGCCCGCACCAACGCCGGGATCCTACCGGTCCAGGAAATCATCAGTCGGACCCAGCAATACGAACGTGCCGGCGCCGACGGGATTTGCATGGTGGGTGTGCAGGACTTCGACCACCTGGCGCAGATCAGCGAAAACCTGAGCGTGCCGTTGATGCTCGTCACCTATGGCAATCCGTTGCTGCGTGACGACAAACGCCTGGCGGAACTCGGCGTGCGCGTCACCATCGATGGTCACGGTGCCTACTTCGCCGCGATCAAGGCCACCTATGACAGCCTGCGCGAACAGCGGCAGATCTTCACCCAGGCGTCAGACCTGAGCGCCACCGAGCTGACCCACACTTACACCCAGCCCGAGGATTACATCCGTTGGGCCGAGGAATATATGAGCGTCAAGGAGTAAGCGAGCTCCCCCCCACAAGATGAGCCTGTGGAAGCAAGCTTTGCTCCCACAGGCTCGTGGTGGGCTACTTCCTAGCGGCCGCTGCGCAACATCTCCTTGGGCACGTACTTGCCGATTTCGAACTTGCCGATGGCGGCGCGGTGTACTTCATCCGGGCCGTCGGCCAGGCGCAAGGTGCGTTGCATGGCGTACATGTAGGCCAGCGGGAAATCGTTGGAAACCCCTGCCCCGCCGTGGATCTGGATGGCCCGGTCGATGACCTTCAAGGCCACGTTCGGCGCAACGACCTTGATCTGGGCGATCTCACTCTTGGCGACCTTGTTACCGACGGTGTCCATCATGTACGCCGCTTTCAAGGTCAGCAGGCGCGCCATGTCGATTTCCATCCGTGAATCGGCGATCTTGTCGACGTTGCCGCCCAGGCGCGCCAACGGCTGGCCGAAGGCGGTGCGGCTGACGGCACGTTTGCACATCAACTCCAATGCACGCTCGGCCATGCCGATGGAACGCATGCAGTGGTGGATCCGGCCCGGGCCGAGGCGACCCTGGGCAATTTCAAAACCGCGCCCTTCGCCCAGCAAGACGTTTTCGTACGGCACCCGCACATTGTCGAACAGCACTTCGGCGTGGCCGTGGGGCGCGTCGTCGTAGCCGAATACCGGCAGCGGACGTACGATTTTTACCCCAGGCGTGTCCACCGGCACCAGAATCATCGAGTGCTGGGCATGACGCGGCGCGTCGGGGTTGCTCAGGCCCATGAAGATCAGAATCTTGCAGCGCGGATCGCAGGCCCCGGAGGTCCACCACTTCTTGCCGTTGATCACCCACTCGTCGCCATCGCGCTCGGCGCGGGCGGCCATGTTGGTGGCGTCCGAAGAAGCAACGTCCGGCTCGGTCATGGCGAAGGCCGAACGGATCTCGCCGCGCAGCAGCGGTTCCAGCCAGCGTTGTTTCTGTTCTTCATTGGCGTAACGCACCAGCACTTCCATGTTGCCCGTGTCCGGCGCCGAGCAGTTGAACGGCTCCGGCCCCAGCAACGAACGGCCCATGATCTCTGCCAACGGCGCGTATTCGAGGTTGGTCAGGCCAGCGCCCAGCTCAGACTCGGGCAGGAACAGATTCCACAGCCCTTCGGCTTTGGCCTTGGCCTTGAGCTCTTCCATGATGGCGGTGGGCTGCCAGCGGTCGCCTTCGGCCACTTGTCGTTCGAACACTGCTTCAGCCGGGTATACGTAGGCGTCCATGAACGCGGTGACACGTTCACGCAGTTCCTGAACCTTGGGGGAATACGCAAAATCCATGAGAAGCACCTTCTTGGCAGAGGTTGTTTTTAGGTCATGAAATCGATGCTAGTTCAGCTACGAAAATTTACCTAACCTATTCTCGGCGTGTATTAACATTCATCACCGATATATGGTTCACTGATTTGCATCGCCACCCGGCACCTCACAACAAGCCCAAGAACAAGAGTGCAGCGCCATGAATCTGAGCAAGGTCGACCTCAACCTTTTTATCGTTTTTGACGCGATCTACACCGAAGCCAACCTGACCCGCGCCGGACAGATCGTCGGCATCACTCAGCCGGCGGTGTCCAATGCCCTGGCGCGTTTGCGTGAGACCTTCAATGACCCGCTGTTCGTGCGCACGGCCCAGGGCATGGTGCCCACGCCCATGGCCCAGAACATCATTGGCCCGGTGCGCAATGCCTTATCGTTGCTGCGGGTGTCGGTGCAGGAAAGCCGGATTTTCAATCCGCTGCAGGCGGTCAAGACCTACCGCATCAGCATGACCGACCTCACCGAAGGCGTGATCCTGCCGCTGTTGTTCCAGCGCCTGCGACGCCTGGCGCCGACCGTGGCCATCGAGAGTTTCCTGTCCAAGCGCCGTGAAACCACCAAGGAACTGGCCGCCGGTCGTCTCGACTTCGCCGTCGACGCGCCACTCAATACCGACCCGCAAGTGCGCCACGTCAAGCTGATGGAAGACCGGTACGTGTGCGCCATGCGCAAGGGGCACCCACTGGCGGGCAAGGAAAAAATCAGCCTCGATGATTACCTGGCCCAGACTCATGTGCATATTTCCAGCCGCCGTAACGGTCTGGGTTATGTCGACCTGGCCCTGGGCAAGATGGGCATCCAGCGCAAGATCGCCCTGCGCTCCCAGCATTACTTGATGGCGTCCCAGGTGTTGCAACAGACCGACATGGTCATGACCGTCCCCGAGCGCTTTGCCCGTCGTCACGATCTGCATGCCTTCGTGTTGCCGGTCAACGATGTGCCCCCCGTGGAAACCCATCTCTACTGGCATGAAAGCACCGACCAGGACCCGGCCAATCGCTGGATGCGCGAACAGATGATCGAGCTGTGCCAGCAGGTGACGGCGCATGAGAAGAAGCTCGACAAGATTTAGGCGATCAAAATTGTGGGAGCGAGCCTGCTCGCGATGGCGCCGGGTCAGTCAACATTAATGCTGACAGGTATACCGCTATCGCGAGCAGGCTCGCTCCCACAAGGGGTGTGTCTGCATTGGGATCTGATTGCTTGACGTGAACGTCAACCTGCCATTAGCTTAGCGCCAGCCCCTTTCGTTTCGAGCGCTTCCATGAGCAGCCAGACCTACAGCATCTCCGACCTCGCCCGCGAACTGGATATCACCACCCGGGCCATCCGCTTCTATGAAGAGCAAGGCCTGCTGAGCCCGGAGCGACGTGGCCAGGAACGCATTTATTCGCCTCGGGACAAGGTCAGCCTGAAGCTGATCCTGCGGGGCAAGCGCATCGGTTTTTCCCTGGCCGAGTGCCGTGAACTGATCGAACTCTACGACCCCACCAGCGGCAATCAGAAACAACTGCACAGCATGCTGGCGAAGATCACCGAACGTCGGGAACAGCTCGAACAGCAACTGCTGGACATCGAACAGATGAAGCTGGAACTCGACACCGCCGAAGAACGCTGCATCCAGGCCCTGGAGCAGACGATCAAAGGCCAGGAAACCGTGCAGTAATCATCGTCATCCTCTTGATACTGGCAGCCCACTACAGGTCAATCCCCATGTCCCTTCCCTCCTTTGTACGCCTGATTGAAGTCGGCCCTCGCGACGGCCTGCAGAATGAAGCACAACCCATCAGTGTCGCCGACAAGGTGCGCCTGGTGGATGCCCTGAGCGCCGCCGGCCTGGGTTATATCGAAGTCGGCAGTTTTGTCTCGCCCAAGTGGGTGCCGCAAATGGCCGGCTCCGCCGAGGTGTTCGCGCAGATACAGCGCAAACCCGGCGTTATCTATGGCGCCCTGGCGCCGAACCTGCGGGGTTTTGAAGACGCGCTGGCAGCCGGCGTGAAAGAGGTCGCCGTGTTCGCCGCCGCGTCCGAGGCGTTCTCCCAGCGCAACATCAACTGTTCCATCAAGGAAAGCCTTGAGCGCTTTGCGCCGATCATGGAAGCCGCCCGGCAGAACGGTGTCAGCGTGCGCGGTTACGTCTCCTGCGTGCTGGGCTGCCCGTACGAAGGCGCGGTCAAGCCCGAACAAGTGGCGTGGGTCGCCCGCGAACTGTACGCAATGGGCTGCTACGAGGTGTCCTTGGGGGACACCATCGGCACCGGCACCGCTGGCGCCACACGCAAGATGTTCGAGGTGGTTTCGGCTGAAGTGCCCAGGGACAAGCTCGCCGGGCACTTCCACGATACCTACGGCCAAGCCATGGCCAACGTCTACGCCAGTCTGCTGGAAGGCATCGCCGTGTTCGACAGTTCTGTCGCAGGCCTGGGCGGTTGCCCGTATGCCAAGGGCGCCAGCGGTAACGTTGCCACCGAAGACGTGTTGTACCTGCTCAATGGCCTGGGCATTGAAACCGGCGTCGACTTGGACGCACTGATAGGTGCCGGCCGGCAGATCTGTGACGTACTGGGTCGCCCTACCGGTTCGCGGGTAGCCAAGGCGCGCGCCGCACAGTGAGGTGTTACCGCTCCCGGTGTAACAGCTACGAAACGAGTAACACGGAAACAATTTGTCAGGTCTGGACGGGCGGATATTTCCGAAAAAAAACCCAAGTCATTGATTTATAAAGCATTCATAAAAGTTGGCACGCACCCTGCTATACCTTTGGCATAACAAAAATAAAAAATGCGATACACCCAATAAAAACAAGACGAAACGACTCTGACATAACAAAAACAACACGACAGAGGCGCAGCTAACAGATTTTTTTGGAGAAGATGGGCTTTTCAGGGTGCTTTCAGGAGCAACCCGCAACCGGGCAGAGAACAATAAAACTACCTTCAGGTAGCCCCCGAATCGGTTGGATCGCGAAGCGAAAAAGCAGGTCAGCGCTCAAAAAAATACGTTTGCTCTTGATCCCGGATGGGGATCACCAAAACAGCGGTAAAGGGTCACGGCTACTAAAAACAACAACAGGCCGCCCCTCAATAATAAAAAAAGAGCACGTAACGACAAAATTAAAGGGGAGCTTCGGCTCCCCTTTGTGCTATCTGGGATTTGGGTTTTCCGCGGCGATGTGTCAGCCATATCACCTCGGTTGACACACCGCATTCGCGAGCAAGCCCGCTCCCACAGGGGATTTTTCTCAGCTTTCCTTTTCGCGCAGTTCTTCAATGCTGATTTCGCGCATGCGGAACTTCTGGATCTTGCCGGTCACGGTCATCGGGAACTCCTCGACGAACTTGAAATGACGTGGCGTCTTGAAGTGGGCAATGCGCTCTTTGCACCAGGCTTGCAAGGCTTGCTCGGTGGCGCTGTGGCCGGGATGGAACTTGATCCAGGCGACGATTTCTTCACCGTAGCGCGAGCACGGAATGCCGATCACTTGCACATCAGCCACTGCGGGATGGGTGAAAAAAAATTCTTCCAGCTCACGCGGGTAAATGTTCTCACCGCCTCGGATGATCATGTCCTTGTTGCGTCCGACGATGCAGACATAACCCTGTTCGTTCATGGTCGCCAGGTCGCCAGTGTGCATCCAGCCGTCCTGATCGATGGCGTCAGCAGTGCCGCTGGGGTTGTCCCAGTAGCCGAGCATCACGCTGTAGCCACGGGTACACAACTCGCCGATGGTGCCACGGGCAACGATATTGCCGGCCTCGTCGACGATCTTGCTCTCCAACTGTGGCTGGGTACGGCCAACGGTGGTCACGCGCAATTCCAGTTCGTCTGAAGGACCGGTCTGCAACGACACAGGACTGGTTTCCGTCATGCCGTAGGCAATCTGCACTTCGGCCATGTGCATCTCGCTGATGACCCGGCGCATCACCTCAATAGGGCAAGTGGCCCCGGCCATGATCCCGGTGCGCAGGCTGGACAAATCAAAATCGCCTCGTTGCGGCTGGTCCAGCATGGCGATGAACATGGTGGGCACGCCATACAGCGCCGTGGCTTTTTCTTCGGCCACGGTACGCAGGGTCAGCAACGGATCGAAGGCGTCGTTGGGGTAGATCATGGTGCTGCCGTGGGTCATGCAGCCCAGATTGCCCATGACCATGCCGAAACAATGGTAGAGCGGTACCGGGATCACCAGCCGGTCGCTCGCCGTCAGACCCAGGCTTTCGCCGACCATGTAACCATTGTTGAGGATGTTGTGATGGCTGAGGGTCGCGCCCTTGGGGAACCCGGTGGTGCCGGAGGTGTACTGGATATTCACCGGGTCATCATGATGCAGGCTGGCCTGGCGCTCGATCAGTTGCTCAGGCAAAACCGCAGCGCCAAGGGCTGCCAGTTGTGACCAGGGTAAAAAGCCTGACGGTGGTTGGGCGTCCAGACTGATCACGCCTCGTAGCAGCGGCAGACGCTCGCTGTGCAACTGGCCTATCGATTGCTCCGCCAGTTCAGGCGCGAGCGCTTGCACCATGGCGTGATAATCCGAAGTTTTGAACGCTGCGGCGCAGACCAGCCATTGGCAACCTGACTGCTTGAGCACGTATTCGAGTTCGGAACTGCGATACGCCGGGTTGATGTTGACCAGAATGACACCGATCTTCGCACTGGCGAACTGGCTGATGCACCACTGAGCACAGTTGGGGGCCCACACGCCAAGACGGTCGCCGGCTTTCAAGCCCAGCGCCAACAGGGCTCGGGCATGCAAGTCGACGGCTTCGGCCAGTTGGCGCCAGGTATAACGCAGCGATTGATGGCGAACCACCAACGCCTCGCCATCGGGATACTGGGCCACAGTCTGATCAAAGGCCTCGCCGATGGTGTGCGCCAGCAGAGTCTTGTCCTGGGAGCCGCGGGTGTAGCTGAGCTGCGATTGCGAACCGGGTTGATCCATGATGACCCCTCTTGTCTTTATTAGTGGGTGTATCGGTGAACCTGCTGACTCAAGCGCACTTACTTTGGCGTAAGTTGACGTTAACGTAAAGGGTGATTGACAGCCATTCGTCACAGGCTTACGTTAACGTAAAGGTGAGAGCCAATCCCCTCTCCACACCCGACAAAAAAGCCAAAAGGTGTCCCATGAGCTACCCATCCCTGAACTTTGCCCTCGGCGAAACCATCGACATGCTCCGTGATCAGGTGCAGGCCTTCGTCAAAGCCGAGCTAGCGCCACGGGCCGCCCAGATAGACATCGACAACCTGTTCCCTGCCGACATGTGGCGCAAATTCGGCGACATGGGCCTGCTGGGCATCACCGTCCCGGAAGAATATGGCGGCGCTGGCCTGGGTTATCTGGCCCACGTGGTGACAATGGAAGAAATCAGCCGCGGCTCGGCCTCGGTCGCCCTCTCCTACGGCGCCCACTCCAACCTCTGCGTCAACCAGATTAACCGCAACGGCAATCACGAACAGAAAACCAAGTACCTGCCCAAGCTGATCAGCGGCGAACACATCGGCGCACTGGCCATGAGCGAACCCAACGCCGGCTCTGACGTGGTGTCGATGAAGTTGCGGGCCGACAAGCGCGGCGACCACTACGTGCTCAACGGCAGCAAGACCTGGATCACCAACGGTCCCGACGCCAACACCTACGTGATCTACGCCAAGACTGACCTGGAAAAAGGCCCCCACGGTATTACTGCTTTCATCGTCGAGCGCGACTGGAAGGGCTTCAGTCGCAGCAACAAATTCGACAAGCTCGGCATGCGCGGCTCCAACACCTGCGAGTTGTTTTTCGATGACGTCGAAGTCCCGGAAGAAAACATCCTCGGGGTGCTCAACGGCGGCGTGAAAGTGTTGATGAGCGGCCTCGATTACGAGCGTGTCGTGCTGTCGGGCGGCCCTACCGGGATCATGCAGGCCTGCATGGACCTGATCGTGCCGTACATCCACGACCGCAAGCAGTTCGGCCAGAGCATCGGCGAATTCCAGTTGATCCAGGGCAAAGTCGCGGACATGTACACCCAGCTCAACGCCAGCCGAGCCTATCTCTATGCCGTGGCCCAAGCCTGCGAGCGCGGCGAAACCACCCGCAAGGACGCCGCCGGGGTCATCCTCTACAGCGCCGAACGCGCCACGCAGATGGCCCTCGACGCGATCCAGATTCTGGGGGGTAACGGCTACATCAATGAATTCCCCGCCGGTCGCCTGCTGCGTGACGCCAAGCTGTACGAAATCGGTGCTGGTACCAGTGAGATTCGTCGGATGTTGATCGGTCGTGAACTGTTCAACGAAACCCGCTAAACGGAGCTGTCCATGGCCACGCTGCATACCCAGCTCAATCCGCGCTCAGCGGAATTTATTGCCAACCGCGAGGCGATGTTCAAACAGGTCGACGCTTTGCACACCCTGCTCGCTCAGGTTCAACAAGGTGGCGGCCCCAAGGCGCAGGAGCGCCACACCTCGCGGGGCAAACTGCTGCCCCGTGAGCGCATCAATCGCTTGCTCGATCCGGGTTCGCCGTTTCTCGAGATCAGCCAATTGGCAGCTTACGAGGTGTATGGCGAAGACGTGCCGGCCGCTGGCGTGATTGCCGGGATCGGCCGGGTGGAAGGCGTCGAGTGCATGATTGTCGCCAACGATGCCACCGTAAAAGGTGGTTCGTATTACCCGCTGACCGTGAAAAAGCACCTGCGCGCCCAGACCATCGCTCAACAGAACCGTTTGCCGTGCATATACCTGGTGGACTCCGGCGGCGCCAACCTGCCGCGCCAGGACGAAGTGTTTCCCGACCGTGAGCACTTCGGGCGGATCTTCTTCAATCAGGCGAACATGAGCGCCATGGGCATTCCACAAATTGCCGTGGTCATGGGCTCCTGCACCGCCGGTGGCGCCTATGTGCCGGCGATGGCCGACGAAGCGATCATGGTTCGCCAGCAAGCCACGATCTTCCTGGCCGGCCCACCGCTGGTGAAAGCGGCCACCGGAGAGGTGGTCAGTGCTGAAGACCTGGGCGGTGCCGATGTGCACTGCAAGATCTCCGGCGTCGCCGATCACTACGCCGACAGCGATGAACACGCCCTGGCCATTGCCCGCCGCAGCATTGCCAACCTCAACTGGCACAAGCTCGGCGAAGTGCAGCAACGTGCCCCCATCGCCCCGCTGTATTCGAGCGACGAGCTGTACGGCGTGGTTTCGGCGGACGCCAAGCAGCCGTTTGACGTGCGTGAAGTGATTGCGCGGCTGGTGGACGGTTCGGTGTTCGATGAGTTCAAGGCGCTGTTCGGGACGACGCTGGTCTGCGGTTTTGCTCACTTGCACGGCTACCCGATCGCGATTCTCGCCAACAATGGCATCCTCTTCGCCGAAGCCGCGCAAAAAGGCGCGCACTTTATCGAGCTGGCCTGTCAACGCGGTATCCCGCTGCTGTTCCTGCAAAACATCACGGGGTTCATGGTCGGGCAGAAATACGAAGCCGGCGGCATTGCCAAACACGGCGCGAAGCTGGTGACGGCGGTGGCCTGCGCCAAGGTGCCGAAATTCACGGTCATCATCGGCGGTAGCTTTGGTGCCGGCAACTATGGCATGTGCGGCCGCGCCTACGACCCACGGTTCCTGTGGATGTGGCCGAATGCGCGGATTGGCGTGATGGGTGCCGAACAGGCCGCCGGCGTACTGGTGCAGGTCAAGCGCGAACAGGCCGAACGTAGCGGCCATCCGTTCAGCGCCGCCCAGGAAGCTGAAATCAAACAACCGATTCTCGATCAGTACGAAGAGCAGGGCCACCCCTACTATTCCAGCGCGAGGCTGTGGGACGACGGGGTCATCGACCCCGCCCAGACCCGCGATGTACTGGGCCTGGC
Source organism: Pseudomonas sp. FG-3G (assembly GCF_901007645.1). Taxonomy (NCBI): domain Bacteria; kingdom Pseudomonadati; phylum Pseudomonadota; class Gammaproteobacteria; order Pseudomonadales; family Pseudomonadaceae; genus Pseudomonas; species Pseudomonas sp. FG-3G. The sequence goes on along the minus strand of NZ_CAAKGZ010000017.1, from coordinate 76,707 downwards.
CTTGTCCGCGTCGTTGAACGCGCCCATCGAACCGAGCCGCTTCGGCGTGTTCCGGATGTAAACGGGGAATGCACATGGATAACTTCAATACCCTCGAACTGCTCAGCGACCCCCGCGGCTTTGCGACCTTGTGGCTCAGCCGTGAGCAGAAAAACAACGCGTTCAACGCCGAAATGATCCGCGAGCTGATCCTTGCCCTGGACCATGTCAGCAGTGATCCGAACCTGCGTTTTCTGCTGATCCGTGGTCGCGGTAAACACTTCAGCGCCGGTGCCGACCTGGCCTGGATGCAGCAGTCGGCCGAACTCGATTACCACACCAACCTGGACGACGCCCGGGAACTGGCGGAGCTGATGTACAACCTCGCCAAGTTGAAAATTCCTACCGTGGCGGTGGTCCAGGGCGCAGCGTTTGGCGGCGCGCTGGGGTTGATCAGCGCCTGCGACATGGCCATTGGCGCTGATCAAGCGCAGTTCTGTCTGTCGGAAGTACGCATTGGCCTGGCGCCGGCGGTGATCAGCCCGTTCGTGGTGCAAGCCATCGGAGAGCGGGCCGCGCGGCGTTACGCCCTGACCGCGGAACGCTTCGACGGACAACGGGCAAAAGAAATCGGTCTGCTGTCGGAAAGTTACCCGGCCGAAACACTGGACCAACAGGTCGAACAATGGGTCGACAACCTGTTGCTCAACAGTCCGGCGGCCATGCGCGCCAGCAAGGAACTGTTGCGTGAAGTCGGCAACGGCGCCCTCACACCTGCATTGCGGCGCTACACCGAAAACGCCATCGCCCGCATCCGCGTCAGTGCGCAAGGCCAGGAAGGTTTACGAGCGTTCCTGCAAAAGCGCTCGCCCAGCTGGCAGGCCGAATCGAACAACAAGGAGCCGCGTTGATGAGCGCCCCCATCCTCACCACGTTGCTGGTGGCCAACCGTGGTGAAATCGCTTGTCGCGTGATGCGCACCGCCAAGGCCATGGGGCTGACCACAGTGGCCGTCCACAGCGCCACCGACCGCGATGCCCGTCACAGCCGTGAAGCCGATATCCGCGTTGACCTGGGCGGTAGCAAGGCCGCTGACAGCTATTTGCAAATCGACAAACTGATCGACGCGGCCAAGACCAGCGGCGCCCAGGCCATCCATCCCGGGTATGGTTTTCTTTCGGAAAATGCCGGATTCGCCCGGGCCATCGAAAACGCCGGCTTGATCTTCCTCGGCCCGCCCGCCTCGGCCATTGATGCCATGGGTAGCAAGTCCGCCGCCAAAGCCCTCATGGAAACCGCCGGAGTGCCTCTGGTGCCCGGTTATCACGGCGAAGCCCAGGACCTGGAGACCTTCCGCGACGCCTGCGAACGCATTGGCTATCCGGTACTGCTCAAGGCCACTGCCGGTGGCGGCGGCAAAGGCATGAAAGTGGTCGAGGACGTCAGCCAACTGGCCGAAGCCCTGGCTTCGGCCCAGCGTGAAGCGCAATCGTCGTTTGGCGATTCGCGGATGCTGGTGGAAAAATACCTGCTCAAGCCACGGCACGTGGAAATCCAGATTTTTGCCGATCAGCACGGCAACTGTCTGTACCTCAATGAGCGTGATTGCTCGATCCAGCGTCGGCATCAGAAAGTGGTGGAAGAAGCCCCTGCTCCCGGCCTCACCCCACAACTGCGGCGTGCCATGGGTGAAGCCGCCGTGCGCTCGGCTCAAGCCATCGGTTATGTCGGTGCCGGTACCGTGGAGTTTTTGCTGGATGCACGCGGTGAGTTCTTCTTCATGGAGATGAACACGCGCCTGCAAGTCGAACACCCGGTCACCGAAGCCATTACCGGCCTCGATCTGGTGGCATGGCAGATTCGCGTGGCACGTGGCGAGCGGCTTCCCATGACACAGGAGCAAGTGCCCCTGTTGGGCCACGCTATCGAAGTGCGCCTGTACGCCGAAGACCCGGCCAACGACTTCCTGCCGGCTACCGGGCGCCTGGCGTTGTATCGCGAGTCGAGTGCGGCACCGGGTCGTCGGGTCGACAGCGGCGTGGAGGAAGGCGATGAGATTTCACCGTTCTACGACCCGATGCTCGGCAAGCTGATTGCCTGGGGCGAGGATCGTGAACAGGCGCGGTTGCGGCTTTTGAGCATGCTCGATGAGTTTGCCATCGGCGGGCTGAAAACCAACATCGGATTTCTACGACGCATCGTGGCCCACCCCGCCTTTGCGGCGGCGGAGCTGGACACTGGATTTATCCCACGTTACCAGACGCAACTATTGCCAGAGCCCGGCGAATTGGATGACGACTTCTGGCTCGCGGCGGCCCATGGCTTCGCCTTGAGTCTGACGCCGCATGCACGATCCGATGACGCCAACTCACCTTGGGCCAACACCGCCGGACTGCGTCTGGGGCTGCCAAGACAGACCACTGTGCACCTTAGCTGTGAGGGCCAGGATCGAGCATTGACCCTGGACGTCACGGCTGGTCATACAGAATTCCGGGGTGAGCAACTGGTGACCGAGCACAATGGCCTGCGGCGCAGGCATCGCGCCATTCGCCAGGGCGACAGCCTGTATCTGCAATGGGAAGGTGACCTGCACCGAGTCGACGTGTACGACCCGCTGGCCGCCGCCGAAGCCAGCCACAGCCACCAAGGCGGCCTGACCGCCCCCATGAACGGCAGTATCGTTCGGGTGCTGGTGAGCGCCGGCCAGACGGTGGAAGCCGGGGCGCAACTGGTGGTATTGGAGGCGATGAAAATGGAGCACAGCATTCGCGCGCCCCAAGCCGGTGTGATCAAGGCACTGTATTGCCAGGAAGGTGAAATGGTCAGCGAGGGCTGCGCGTTGGTGGAGTTCGAAGAGTAAGTATCGGCCCGCTCCCACGGGCCGATCCAGTCAGAACCTGATGGTGGCCTGCACGACCACACCGATGATGCGGCATTGCTCGGTGTACAGGGTTTTCGGGTAGGTGGGATTGAGCGGGACCAGGTAACGCTGCCCGCTCTCTTCAATCAACTTGCGAAAGGTGGCGTCACTGCTGTCAGGCAATTGGGCAACCACCAGTTTGCCTGGCACCGCGTCAATGGCCGGGTCCACCAGGATCGACATACCCTCGGGAATGCTCAACCCGCTGGGTGACGTCATCGCATCTCCCACCACCACGAGCCAGAATGCGTCCCCCTGAGCGTGATAGTCCGTCAGCTCATAGCGCGCCTGGCTGTAGGACGCCAGATCGCCTTCGCGAATCCCGCCTACCTCGCTCCAATCACTTACCGGGTAGCGGAAGTACGGATTGTACTTCTGCGCCAAGGCCATGCCTTCCTCGGTGGAGGTGTCCGGCTCGCGGATCACCATCGCCACTTCCAGAAACTCCAGCCCCAGCTCCCGCAGGACCCGGTTCATGTCGTCGACACTGGGTTGCCGGCGCTTGGTCAGCCAATGGCCGACGCCGCCCTGGGACATTCCCAAACGTTCTGCGAGCACCACTTGCGTGATGCGCAGCTCCTTCATCTTGGCCTTGACCAACTCTATCCATTTATCCATGAGCGGCACGATACTTGGCTGGCTCCGACCATCAAAACACAAAATGTAGTATTTAAATTATCGTCACAATTACGATAGGTACTATTCTGGATTCAGGATTTCAGCCCCTACACGGAGAATCTAGACACCACGGACAGACTCAACAACGATGAGCCCACCCGCCCTTTCGACAGTACACTCAACTCGCTGAAGGACTGCCCGGCGGCCCAACGCGCTCTGGACTACTACTTGAAACCGGGTATGTCGCAAGCGCCTGCAGAACATCGCTTCTTCGACGTAAACCGCAACATCAGCGCAGAAGAGGCCTTGGTTCATGCTTGCGACCTGCTGCGCTGTGCGGCCGCCACCGCCCAGGAATCCGCCAGCCGACTACAAGGGTCGAGCCGCGACCTGGCTTTTTCAGTGGTGCATATGATTGATCTGGTCAAGGTGATGCTTGACCGGTCACTGGATGGCTACCCTACTCGCTAGGCGTAACACTTGGGAATGGCACCGCGAATGCGGGACCAGGAAAATATTTTCCAATAGGCAGGATAAAAACATTTGACTTGCAAATGATAATGATTATTATTGCATCAGCTGGTCGCGAGATCAGTCGATAGGCCAGAAGACCTTAGGTCGGACTTCTGGAATATCTCCTCATCAGGCTAATCACGGTTTTTGACCCGGCTTTTTGCCGGGTCTTTTTTTGCCGATTTTTCGGCTTATGGCTTCAGGCTAATGAAGTCTTTTGGGTGTCGCTCATTCGATGGCGGCGATGATAGCAAATGAATATCCCTTTTCAAGCACTCCACGCCATACCGACGAAAACTATCGACAGGCAGCACTTGAGAATCAATCGCGGACTCACTAAGCTCCAATAGCGTCCAGGGAGGACGCCCCCTCTTTTCTGTCACGCAAATCGTCCCGACATCCTCCTCCTTGCGTGTAAAGTAACGGTCATAAAATCCATCACAGGAATCGTGACCGTGGCTAAATCTTCCTTTGATATCAGCGCCAATTTCGACAGCGGCAACATCGAGATCGTCGACATCAGCAATCCTTTGCAATCACTGCTGAAGATCAGACCCGACACCCGTAGCGCCCACTTCCAGTGGTTCCACTTCAAGGCCAGTGGCTTGCATGTCGGCCAGGAATATTCCTTTCGTTTGCTCAATGCCAGTCAATCGTCCTACAACAAGGCATGGACGGGTTACCAGGCCGTTGCCTCTTATGATCACGTCAACTGGTTCCGTATTCCCACACAGTTCGAAGGCGACGCCCTGCGCTTTCACCTGGAAGCCGAACAGTCCCATGCCTGGTTTGCCTATTTCGAACCCTACAGCCGTGGTCGTCACGACTGGTTGATCGAGCAGGCGCTGCACAAGGCCGGGACCGAACTGCTGGCCGTCGGCAAAAGCGTGGAAGGCCGCGACATTCAACTACTGCGCAAGGGCAGCGGTGCCGAAGGTCGACGCAAAGTCTGGATCATCGCCCAGCAGCATCCCGGCGAGCACATGGCCGAGTGGTTCATGGAGGGCGTGATCGAACGCCTGCAGCATCAGGACGACACGCGCTTGAACCGACTGCTTGCCAAGGCCGATCTGTATCTGGTGCCCAACATGAATCCTGACGGTGCCTTCCACGGCCATCTGCGTACCAATGCCATGGGTCAGGATCTCAACCGCGCTTGGCAGAACGCCAGTCCGGAAATCAGTCCTGAGGTATTTTTCGTACAGCAGCAAATGGAAAAATACGGCGTAGATTTGTTCCTGGACGTTCACGGTGACGAGGAAATCCCTCACGTCTTCACTGCCGGTTGCGAAGGCAACCCCGGCTACACGCCACGCATTGCCGAACTCGAAGAGCGCTTTCGCAGCGATCTCAAGCACCAGACCAAAGACTTTCAGACCGCTCACGGCTACACCCGCGACGCACCGGGCCTGGCCAACATGACCCTGGCCTGTAACGCAGTCGGCCAGAAATACGACTGCCTGTCCCTGACCCTGGAGATGCCGTTCAAGGATCATGACGACCACCCGGATCCTCGCACCGGCTGGTCCGGCAAGCGTTCGATGCAACTGGGCAAGGATGTATTGAGCACCATAGCGGACATGGTCGACGAGCTGCGCTAACGCTCCATCATCCAACGCTCTCCCCGTGGTGGGCACTCGGTGGCGAGGGATTCATTCCCTCGCCACAAGTTATCGTTTGTCGACAGGTAGCGGGGACTTCAATCCCGTCCTCGCAACATACTGTCCAACACCTCATCCCGACGCACCCAACCATGAAACAATGCCGCCGCCAGATGCACCAGCACGGTCAGGAACAATAGATAAGCCAGGTAGCCGTGGGCCTTGCGCAACAGTGCGAAAGTCTGGGCATCCGCCGGTACGATGGAAGGCAATTGCAGGGAGCTGCTGAGCATCACCGGGTCTCCCGCCGCTGAAATCATGCCCCAGCCCAACAGGGGCAGAATCAACATCAAGGCATACAACAGAGCATGGGACGCCTTGGCCACCAACGCCTGCCAGCCTGGCAGATCGGCCGGCAATGGTGGTTGGCGTGTCGTAAAGCGCACCACCAGGCGTACGATCACCAGCAGCAAAATCGCGATGCCCAAGGGTTTGTGCAACTGAAGCAGCCATTCATGGCGCTCGGACACCGAGGCCACCATGCCCGCGCCGATAAAGAGCATGGCAATGACCATCAATGCCATCAACCAGTGCAGCAGTCGAGCCAGCGGTGCGAAGTGTCGAGGGGCGCTCATGGGCGGGACTCCTGGTTGGCGGGCAATTGACTGACTTCGCTGGTGCGCCGCAAGTACGAACTGGCATACGCGGCAGAGCGCGCCGCCAAAAGCGGATCATCTGAACCTTCGATGCCGCTCGGCAGAATCAGCGGGTCATAGTTGATGTCGCGGCATTCGCCGTCGTCCTGTGACTGGGTGCGCTCCAGCACCAGCGTACCGGCGTTGAGCACCGTTCGATCTTCGGGCCAGGCTTTGCTGGCATCGTTCACCGGATCGCCCGGATTGGCCAACGTGATATTCAGCTGCCAGCGCAACGGCCCCGCTGCCAGGCGCTTGACCAGATCCTGTTCCAGAAAGTCAGCGCCCTGGGGTGGCGTCACGTCCGTGCCATCCGAAGCCACTGGCACCACGCCCCACCGCACCGCCTGGCGTTGTCCCGCAGGATTGACCAGATAGAACGCATTGATGCCGTTGTAGGTTTCGGTGGCATAGCTGGCCGATGGCCTGGCCGTCTTGATCCATTGCAGGAACGGTTTGGCTTCCGGGTGCGCGGCAAAGAAGGCGGGTACGGCCGCAGGGTTGGGTTTGCCCGTGGCCGGATCCGGCGATTGTGCCTGTTGCAACTGATAGAACGCTTCGGGCGTGCCCACCGGAAACACCGGCATGCTGTTCATGCCGGTACGCCACTGCTGCCCGTTGGCTTGGGTGAAGCGCAGCGCCAGGCTGCGGATCGGCACGCTGTTGTCCGGCGCGTAGGGGTTGCCGCTGGGCAAGGCAAACCGCCCGACGACCGGCGTGCGCGCCTCCAGGAAGACTTGGGCACTGGAATAGGGGCGAGCCTCACCGCTGCTTTGGAAATAGCCCGCAACGCAAACCCCTTTGGAGTGATTGCGACGAAAGCCCGGGTGCACACCGTTGTTCTTTTCCAGCACGTTGACCAGCGCATTCGGTGTCAGGCGTTGTGGGTCAAGGGTTCCGTTGACGTAGGCAAATGTCCCGGCCAACGCGGCAACAATCACAGCAATGCCGGTCAGGCGCAGCGCCAGGCTGGCGGCACTCAACGGCGGCCGGCTCGGTTCAAAGGAAGGGTCAACCATGACGAAGCTCCAAGGCCCAAGGCCGTTTGTACTAAAGGACCCGTCAGACGAAAGCCAGAGGGTTTTATTCCCACACTTCATATTTATTTTTCCCAGGCTGGAATAATCTCGTTCGCGAGTCGTCTTTCCACTCCCGGCGCAGTGACTGCCAAAGAAGCACAGCCATGAACGAACTCGACGAACAGTTGCGCACGCTCATCCCCCGACTACGGCGTTTTGCCGTGTCGTTGACGCGCAACCCCAGCAATGCTGACGACCTGGTGCAAGCGTGCCTGGAGCGGGCATTGTCAAAATGGAATGACAAACGGGCCGATGGTGACCTTCGGGCCTGGCTGTTTTCGATTCTTTATCGACAGTTTCTCGATAGCCATCGTCGTTCCCGACGCTATGCACGCATGCTGGAATTTTTCACCGGTCGCGATGATGCTCACCCTTCAGCCGAGCGCAGCGTGATCGCCCAATCGTCCCTCGAGGCTTTCGATCGACTGACGACCGAACAACGTGCGCTGTTGCTGTGGGTGTCGGTGGAAGGCTTGAGCTACCAACAAGTGGCCGACATCCTCGACGTGCCGACCGGCACCGTGATGTCGCGCCTATCCCGCGCCCGCCAGGCCCTGCGCCAACTCAGCGACGGCGAAATCACCCGCCCTGCCCTGCGGATACTCAAATGATCAGCATGCCCCCCAGCGACAACGACCTGCACGCCTTCGTCGATCGTCAACTGAGCGAAGCCGACCAGCGTCTGATGGAAAACTACCTGGCCAATCACCCGGAAGTCGCCGCCCGGGTCCAGGCCTGGCAACAGGACGCACAACACTTGCGCGCGGCCCTGAACGCAGGCCTGCAACACGCGCCTAATCCGGACCTCGACCCGACAGCGATCCGCCAACGCCTGAAACATCGGTTCCATCGCCATCTGGCCAGCGCGGCAGTGTTGGTGTTGGCCGTCAGTGTCGGCGGTTTGAGCGGCTGGAAGGCCCGGGAGATGACGCTCGTCAGCGCTATGCTGCCCATGAGCGACGCCTTGCAGGCGTATCGATTGTTTGCCCAGCAAGGCATCCTGCAGGCCGATTACCAAGGCGGCGATGAGAGCACCATGCAAGGCTGGCTCGACCGTTACTTCACCCGGGCCGACCGCCTGCCAGATCTGTCGGCGGCAGGTTTCAAGCCGGTCAGCGGACGATTGCTGAGCACCGAGCAAGGGGCGGCGGCGATGGTGGTTTATCAGGACCCGAGCGGCCAGAAGATCAGCTTCTACGTGCGTCCGCCAGGCCCGAAAAATTTCCTGCTACCGCGCGGCAGCCGTCGTGACGGCGAGTTGCAAGCCGAGTATTGGTCCGGACCGGGATACAACTATGCGATGGTCATACCCAGTGATACGCCAGCGGCGCAAAAGCTCAAGCAAACCCTGAATTTCTGAGCGCTGCAGCCCGCTCCCGCAGAGGTCGGGGATGCCCGTGAAATTCAACCCTGCCCAAACACCTGCGAAGGTCTGCGCAGCAGCGGGTCGAACGGGTTGACTCGCGGTCCGATCAGGGCGGCCTCGCGCTTGAGCATTTCCACCACCGTCGGCAGCCGGTCGGGCCCCAGTCGATCACTCACGGTCGCCACGCTCAACGCCGCCACGGCGCGGCCCTCCCGGTCCAGGATTGGAACAGCCACCCCGGCCATGCCTTGCAACACGCCAGTGTTGCGTCCGGCGTAGCCCAGCGCGCGCACGCTCTCCACTTCCGTGCGCAGGAAGACTTCATCGTACAAATGAAAATCCTTGAGCCGTGGCAGGTTGTACTGGATCACCGTGTCGCGCTCTTCTTCCGGCAGGAATGCCAGGATCGCCAGGCTGCCCTGCCCCACGCCCAACGCCACGCGACCGCCTATGTCGCCGGTGAATGTGCGGATCGGGAAAGGACCTTCACTGCGGTCCAGACAGATCGCATCGAAACCACTGCGCGCCAACAGAAATAACGAATCCCCCAGGGACGCCGACAGCCGCAGCATGGCAGGGCGCGTCAACTCACGCAGGTTGCCGGTGTTCCCGGCACGCGCGGCCAAGGCAAAAAAGTCCAGGCTCAGGCGATAGCGTTTGCTGCGCGCGTCCTGCTCGACCATGCCCTCGTCCATCAGACTGCGCAGCATGCGATGTGTGGTGGGTTGAGACAGACCGATGCGCTGAGCCAGTTGCGTGACCCGCTCTCCGCCCTCGACGGTGTCACCCAGGCTACGCAACACGGCAAACAGTCGAGAGACCGCGCCGACCCCGACTTCGTTTTTTTCGCTATTCCGATCAGTGGAATCAGGCATGAAGTTTCTCGCTTGTTAAATTTACTCACCGAAGGAAACTGAAAATAGTCGTCGTCTCAGTGAAATAGTCCATTGAGCCCATCCTATTCTTCGTCCTACTCTGCGTCCATACAGGGGCGATTCGAACAACAGCGGCAGCCGACTTGACGTCGAGCGCCAACGCACCCCGCAGCATCCCTTCGTATCTGCCCATACAAAAAAGCGCGCCTTGTGGCGACGCATAACAATCTCAGGTGGAGCGCAATCATGGCTTTTGTGCAACTTGAAGGACTTGGCAAACGTTACGGCGACATCGATGCCGTGGTGGACACCCATCTCTCGGTGGAAAAAGGCGAATTCGTCTCGCTGCTGGGCCCCTCCGGCTGCGGCAAAACCACCACTTTGCAAATGATCGCCGGCTTCGTCGAAGTCAGCAGTGGGCGCATCCTGCTGGACGGTCGCGATATCACCCATGCCAAGCCCGCCAGTCGGGGCCTGGGCGTCGTGTTCCAAAGCTACGCGCTGTTCCCCCACATGACCGTCAAGGACAACGTCGCTTTCGGCCTGCGCATGCGCAAAGTGCCCGGCGCCGAGCTGCAACAACGGGTGGATCGGGTGCTGAAGCTGGTGCGTCTGGACCAGCACGCCGAGCGCTACCCGCGGGAACTCTCGGGCGGCCAGCGCCAGCGCGTGGCACTGGCCCGGGCGCTGGTGATCGAACCGCCAGTGCTGCTGCTCGACGAACCGCTGTCCAATCTCGACGCCAACCTGCGCGAGGAGATGCAGTACGAAATCCGCCGCATTCAGCGGGAAGTCGGCATCACCACATTGATGGTGACCCACGACCAATCCGAAGCACTGTCCATCAGTGACCGAGTCGTGGTGATGCAGGCCGGGCGAATCACTCAGATCGACGCGCCGTACACCCTCTACGAACACCCGCGCACCGAATTCATTTCCGGCTTCGTCGGCAAAGCCAACCTGCTGCCCGGCGAGCGCGACGGCCAGGGCAATGTTCAAGCTTGCAGCCAGGGCCACGGCGAACTGGTCTTGAGCCTGCGTCCAGAGAAAATCGATCTGTGCCAAGCCGGCTCGGGTCGGTTGCAAGGCGTCATCGTCAGCCGCTTCTTCCTCGGCAGCCAATGGCTGTACGGCGTCTCGACCAACCTGGGCGAGCTCAGCGTGGTGCGACGCAACGACGGCTGCGCGCCGATGACCGAAGGCACGGCGGTAGGTCTTGACTGGGATCCGGCGCTGCTGCGGGTGCTGAGCGTGGACGAGGTGCCGGCATGAAGCTGATCGATGCAATGCGCCGGGGAAGGCAAGGCTATCTGATGTCCGCGCCCGCCCTGGCCTGGTACCTGGGTCTGCTGGTCATTCCCTTGGGGCTGACGTTGGTGCTGTCGTTCAATGTCTTCGACTACGGCACGGGCATCGACGGGGACGCCTACACCCTCGACCACTACGCCAGCCTGCTGAGCGACCCGTACTATTACGAGATTTTCTTGCGCACATTCTGGATCAGCGCACTCACCACTATTTTGTGCGTGCTGATCGGCGTGCCCGAGGCTTATATCCTCAGCCGCATGGGCGCGCCGTGGCGCTCGATCTTCCTCATTCTGATTCTCACGCCGCTGCTGATTTCGGTGGTGGTGCGGGCCTTCGGCTGGAGCCTGCTGCTGGGTGCCGACGGGCTGGTCAACCAGACTTTGCAAGCTTTGGGCGGCTCACCGATGAAGCTGCTCTATACGCCGTTTGCCGTGGTCATCGCCCTGGTGCATGTGATGCTGCCATTCATGATCATCCCGGTCTGGACCTCGTTGCAAAAACTCGATCCGGCCGCCGAACAGGCCGCACTGTCCTTGGGCGCGAGCCAGTTGACGGTGATGCGCAAGGTCGTGCTGCCGCAGATCATGCCCGGCGTCTTGTCCGGCACCCTCATCGTGTTCGGCCTCGCCGCCAGTTCCTTCGCCATTCCCGGCCTGCTCGGTGGGCGCCGCCTGAAAATGGTCGCCACGCTGATCTACGACCAGTACCTGTCGGAGCTGAACTGGCCGATGGGCGCGGCCATTGCCGTCGCGCTGCTGCTGCTCAACCTGCTGATCATGCTGTCGTGGAACCGCATGATCGAAGGCCGCTACAAGAAGTCATTGGGGTAACTCGTCATGTCCAGGAACGGTCCTTTCGCCCTGTTGTTTCATGCCCTGGTGGTGGTGTTCATGATGGCGCCGCTGGTGGTGGTCTGTCTTGTTGCCTTCACCCCGGAAAATACCCTGAGCCTGCCGACCACGGCGTTTTCCCTGCGCTGGTTCCGTGCGGTGTTCGAACGCGCCGACTTTATCGATGCGTTCTACAACAGCCTGATCCTGGCATTCAGTGCGGCGTCGTTGGCGACGTTGATCGCGGTGCCGGCGGCGCTGGCGATCACACGGCTCGAATTTCCTGGCCGGGATTTTTTCAATGGCCTGTTCCTGTCGCCGATCATCATTCCACACCTGGTACTGGGTGTGGCGTTGCTGCGGCTGTTTGCGCTGATGGGCGTGAACGGCAGCTTCACCTGGCTGATCTTCGCCCATGTGCTGGTGATTACACCGTATGTACTGCGTCTGGTGCTGGCCTCGGCCATCGGCCTGGACCGCAGCGCCGAGCAGGCCGCGCAATCGCTAGGGGCCGGGCGCTTCACGCTGTTTCGGCAAATCACCTTGCCGATGATCCTGCCCGGGGTAGCCGGAGGCTGGTTGCTGGCGTTCATCAACAGCTTCGACGAGGTCACCTTGTCGATCTTCGTCACTTCACCGGCCACGCAAACCCTGCCGGTGCGCATGTATGTCTACGCCACCGAATCCATCGACCCGATGATGGCGGCGGTGTCGGCGCTGGTCATCGCGCTCACGGCGCTGACCATGATTCTGCTCGACCGGGTCTATGGCCTGGATCGAGTTCTGGTGGGCAAACAATGAGGGCGCCATGGCTCTGTTGAAACGACTGGCCGAAGGCGACCGCCCGGCATTGGACTTTATCCTCGACGGCAAACCGGCCATCGGTCTGCTGGGCGATACCCTGCTTACCGCTGTGCTGACCTGCAGTGAACACTTGCGCGGCAGCGACTTCAGCGCCGAGCCCCGGGCCGGTTTCTGCCTGATGGGCGCCTGCCAGGATTGCTGGGTCCGCCTGGGCGACGGCCGCCGCGTGCGCGCCTGCTCGACGCTTCTTGAAGCCGGCCAGCAGATCACCCGCGAACCGGGGCGCCAGCCATGAACAATGCCGTCTGGAATGGCCCCATCGCGAACAGACTCGCTGCCACAGGGGACTTGCAGCAAGCATCACCACCGTCCCCCTGTGGCAGCGAGCCTGCTCGCGATGGCGGCGACGATAGCAGCATAAATCCCACAGCATCGCCTGCGAGGTGGCTATGAAACCGGTAGCCATCATCGGGGCCGGCCCGGCGGGTATCCGCGCCGCCCAGACCCTGGTCGCCCACGGCGTATACCCCGTCCTGCTGGATGAAGCCGCACGCGGTGGCGGACAGATCTATCGGCAACAACCGGCCAACTTCAAGCGCTCGCCGGCCAAGCTGTATGGCTTTGAGGCGCACAAAGCCAGCGCCCTGCACCAAACCTTCGACGCGTTGCGCGAACAGCTCGATTACCGGCCAGACACACTGGTGTGGAACGCCGAGTCGGGCCTGCTGGATACCTTGCATGAGGGCCGCGCCGCGCGCCTGGAGTACGCCAGCGTGATCGTCGCAACGGGCGCCACTGACCGAATTCTTCCCGCTCCGGGATGGACTCTGCCCGGTGTGTACAGCCTGGGCGCGGCGCAGATCGCCCTGAAGTTCCAGGGTTGCGCCATCGGCGAACGGGTGGTGTTCGCCGGCAGCGGCCCTTTGCTTTATCTGGTGGCTTATCAATACGCCAAGGCCGGCGCCAAGGTGGTCGCGGTACTCGACAGCTCGCCCTTGAGCGCCCAGGCCCGCGCCCTGCCCGGCCTGCTGGCTCAACCGGCCACACTGGCCAAGGGGCTCTACTATCGCGCCTGGCTGAGCAGCCACGGCATCGCTGTGCATCAGGGTGCGAGCCTGTCGCGTATCGACGGAGAACGACGCGTCCAGTCATTGCAGTGGCGCAACGCAAAAGGCTTGCAATCGCTCGACTGCGACGCGGTGGCCTTCGCCAACGGCTTGCGCAGCGAAACCCAACTGGCTGACCTGCTGGGCTGCGAATTTTCCTGGAGCCCCCTAAACCGCGCCTGGCTGCCGCAGCGTGACCCTGCCGGTCGCAGCAGCGTGCCGGGGATCTACCTGGCAGGCGACGGGGCCGGAATCATGGGTGCCGACGCCGCGGAAATCGCCGGCGAACGTGCGGCCCTGGCCTTGCTCGAAGACCTCGACTACCTGGTCGACCCGCAGCGTTGCGCCCAACTGGAACAATCCCTGGAACGCATCGGCCGTTTCCGACAGGGCCTGGAGCACGCCTTTGTCTTTCCCACGGATTGGGCCGCCCACGCCGCTGACGACCTGATGATCTGCCGCTGCGAAGAAGTCAGCGCAGGTGAGATCCGCCAGGTAGTAGGTGAAGGCCATTGGGAAATCAACCGGGTCAAGGCCCATTGCCGAGTCGGCATGGGGCGTTGCCAAGGGAGAATGTGCGGCGCGGCAGCGGCGGAAATCATTGCCAGCGAGAGCGGGCGTCCGGTCGGCGAAATCGGCCGGATGCGGGCACAGGCACCGGTCAAACCCGTACCGTTTGGCCTGGAGGTCGAGCCATGATCGAAGTGGATGTCGTGATCATTGGCGGCGGTATCGTCGGCGCCTCGGCCGCGCTGTTCCTGAGCAAGGCCGGACGCCGGGTGGCATTGCTGGAGCGAGACTTCTGCGGTTCGCACTCCAGCGGCGTCAACTACGGCGGCGTGCGGCGCCAGGGTCGACCGTTGTCACAACTGCCGTTGTCGCAACGGGCCCATGAAATCTGGAGCCAGTTGCCGCAGTTGATCGGCATCGACGGGGAGTACCAGCGCAGCGGTCACCTGAAACTGGCCCGCAGCCCCGACGACTTGCGAGCCCTGCACGACTATGCCGCCAACAGCCAGGGCTTCGGCCTTGATCTGCAACTGCTGGATCGTGACCAGTTGCGCGCCCGCTTCCCATGGGTCGGCGCAGTTGCAGTCGGAGCATCCCTCTGCCCGGACGACGGCCACGCCAATCCGCGACTGGTGTCCCCGGCATTTGCCCAGGCGGCCCGCAGGCATGGCGCACAGGTCTTTGAACAATGCGCAGTCAGCCAAGTGCAGCATGACGGTCAGCACTTTAGTGTGCGTACCGAAACGGGCCTGGTGCTTCAGGCCCCCTGGCTGCTGAACTGCGCGGGCGCCTGGGCGAGCCATTTTGCCGCGCAATTTGGCGAAGCGGTGCCGATGCACGCCGGGCATCCAGCGATGCTGGTCACTGAGCCATTACCCTTGGTGATGGATGCCAGCACCGGCGTGGAGGGCGGCGGTATCTACGCCCGCCAGGTCGCCCGTGGCAATTGCGTGCTGGGGGGCGGCCAAGGTTTCGCCCTGGACAATTCCCGCGCCCGCCCCGGCCAGAACGCAGTGGTCGACATCCTGCGCCAAGCCGTCGAGCTCTACCCTTTTTTGGAAGGTGCCCAGGCGATTCGCACCTGGAGCGGCACCGAAGGTTACCTGCCCGATCGCCAACCGGTGATCGGCCACAGCAGCACCCAACCCGGCCTGTTGCATGCGTTCGGCTTTGCCGGCGCAGGTTTTCAGATCGGTCCCGCGGTGGGCCAGGCGCTCACCGAGATCATCTGCTGCGGCGCGTCAAAAACGTCGCTGGATGCGTTTTCAATCACCCGGTTTCACTCCATCTCCGTTGCTTGATAGAGGAAGGTCGCGCCAATGAATAACGTCAAACGCAGTGCACTGTTCGGTTTCTGCTCGCTGGGTTTCTCCTGCCTGGGCGCCCTGCTCCCCGTCAGCCAGGCGATGGCCGAGCCGACGCTTTATCTGGGCATGAACGGTGGGACCATGGAGCGGCTTTACGCCGACAAGGTCTTGCCGGCCTTCGAAAAAGCCAACAACGTCAAAGTGGTGATCGTGCCCGGCACCTCCGCCGACATCCTGGCGAAAGTCCAGGCCAGTAAAGGCAACCCGCAAATGCACGTGATGTTCCTCGACGACGGCATCATGTACCGCGCCATCGCCATGGGGCTGTGCGACAAGCTCGAAGACAGCCCGCCCCTGGCCCAGATTCCGGCCAAGGGCCGCATCAAGGGTCAAGCCGTGGCCGTCAGCCTCGGTGTCACGGGACTTGCCTACAACACACGGTTGTTCAAGGAAAATGGCTGGAGTGCGCCCACCTCCTGGATGGACATGGCCGATCCGCGCTTCAAGGACAAACTGGTGTTCCAGTCCCTGGCTTCCTCGACCTTCGGCCTGCACGGTTTTCTGATGTTCAACCGGATCCAGGGCGGCAGCGAAACTGACGTCGAACCGGGCTTCAAGGCCTGGCCAAACACCGTCGGACCCAACGTGCTGGAATACATCCCCAGCTCAGCGAAGATCTCCGAAATGCTGCAAACCGACGAAGCCGCGCTGTTCCCGTTGACGCCGACCCAAGTGACCGCGCTCAAACTCAAGGGCATGCCGGTCGAGTACGCGCAACCCAAGGAAGGCGCGGTGGTGCTCAATGTCGCTGAGTGCGCCATTGCCCAGAACACCCAGCCTGAACTGGCGCAAAAGCTCGCCGCCTTCCTGCTGACGCCCGAAGCCCAGGCCATCGCCCTGGAAGAAGGCGACCAGATCCCGTCCAACCCCACCACACCGACCACTGACAAAACCCGCGGCCAGGTAGAGGCGATGAAGCAGTACCTGGAAACGGCGATTGCGGTGGATTGGGACCAGGTCAACGAACAACGCCCGGCCTGGAACGCACGATGGAACCGCAGCGTCGAGCGCTAGACACCTTCGACGCTGGCGAGGGGACTTTTGTGGGGGCAAGTCTTGCTCCCACAGATAAAACCTTCGCCACAGGGTGTTGTGTTGAACTGATTATTGGTTAACTGTGCGGCTTCGGGCTTGATGCCCGCCCCTTGATCAGCAGCGAACCTCTCATGCACACCCTCGCTCAACTGCGCGCCGGCCAGCTGTCGGGCATCAAACGGCTGGATCTGTCCTGCGGCCTGACACAGTTCCCCCGGGAAATTTTCGACCTGGCCGACTCGCTCGAAGTCCTCAATCTCAGCGGCAACCAATTGACTGCGCTGCCCGATGATCTGCATCGGTTGCCCCACCTGCGGGTGTTGTTCTGCTCGGACAACCACTTCATTGAATTGCCCGAATGCCTGGGTCGCTGCGCGGCATTGACCATGGTCGGTTTCAAGGCCAACCGCATCGAACGCGTGCCCGGCGCTGCCCTCCCTCCGCTATTGCGCTGGCTGATCCTGACGGACAACCGCATCAGTCTGTTGCCGCAAGAGCTCGGCCAACGCCCGCACTTGCAAAAGCTCATGCTGGCCGGCAACCGATTGCGACAGTTGCCCACGAGCCTGAGGCAGTGCCATCGTCTCGAACTGCTGCGCATCGCCGCCAACCAATTGACCGAGCTGCCGCAATGGTTGCTCGAGTTGCCAAGCCTGAGTTGGCTGGCCTATGCCGGCAACCCGCTGGAAACCCAGGCCAACGCCGACCTCCTGGCGAGGACGACGCCCATCGACTGGTCGCAACTGAACGTGCATCAACAATTAGGCGAAGGCGCTTCGGGGGTGATTCATCAGGCGCTATGGCAACCACCGGGTCAGGTCGCGCGACACGTCGCGCTCAAACTGTACAAAGGCCAGATGACCAGCGACGGCTCGCCATTGCATGAAATGCACGCCTGCATCACCGCAGGTCGTCATCCGAACCTTATCGACGTGCTGGGCCAGATCAACGGGCACCCCGAGCAACAGGCCGGACTGGTGATGGACCTGATCGCGCCCAGCTACCGCAACCTGGCGGGGCTGCCGAGCCTGGAGTCCTGCACCCGCGACGTGTATGCCGACGCACTGCGTTTCAGCGCTCCCGTGGCCTTGCGCATCGCCCTGGGCATCGCCTCGGTGGCGGCGCACCTGCACCGCCAGGGCATTACCCACGGCGATTTGTACGGGCACAATATTCTGTGCAATGACCAGGGCGACTGCCTGTTGGGCGACTTTGGCGCGGCGTCTTTCCACGCCACTGCCGACACAGTGCAAACCCGTGCGTTACAACGCATCGAAGTGCGAGCATTCGGGATTCTGTTGGGGGAATTGCTGGCGCGGATCGAACCGGGGCTCAATGCTGAGGAACTGGCAACGTTGCAGGATCTGCAGGCGCGCTGCTGTCAGCCGCAGGTGCTGGGGCGGCCGGGGTTTGAGGAGATTGAAGGCTTACTGCGCGACTGTGGCGAAGGAACTGGCTCCCTCGCCACAGGGGGTTGTGGTGCTTAACCGGCCAACCCGACAAACATGTCCTGCACGTCGTCGTGATTGTCCAGGCCCTCAAGGAACGCCTCGACTTCGGCCATTTGCTCGTCCGTCAGGCCACTGACCGGGTTTTTCGGCTGGTAGCCGAGCTTGGCGGACAGCACGGTGAAACCTTGCTCCGGCAGCGCCTTCTGCACCGCATCCAGGTCGGAAGGATCAGTGAGGAACAGCGTCGCGCCGTCTTCGCCCGGTTCGAAATCCTGGGCGCCGGCCTCGATGGCGGCCATTTCCGGATCAGCGTCGGGGCTGTCCGGGGCGGCTTCGATCATGCCGACATGGTTGAAGTCCCACGCGACCGAACCCGAGGCACCCAGTTGGCCCTTGCGAAACGCAACGCGAATCTCGGCAACGGTACGGTTGATGTTATCGGTCACGCATTCGACGATCAGCGGCACCTGATGCGGTGCGAAGCCTTCGTAGGTCACACGATGGTACTGCACGGTTTCGCCGAGCTGGCCGGAGCCTTTCTTGATCGCGCGCTCCAGGGTCTCGCGGGGCATCGAGGCCTTTTTCGCCTGCTCGACCACCAGTCGCAGATGCGCATTGGTGGCAGTGTCAGCGCCGTTGCGCGCGGCAATGGTGATTTCCTTCACCAGCTTGCCGAAGATCTTGCCCTTGGCGTTGGCAGCCGCTTCTTTGTGTTTAACCTTCCACTGTGCGCCCATTACTCACTCTCTTGTCTGTCGCGCCGAGACATCTGCTGGCCGGCGCTGTGGCGCAAGTTTATACGGCCTAAACCGGCTGATCGACCAAAAAATCACCGCCGATGAATCAACATTTCCCCGACGTGCTGTAGGGAGTTTCTGAAATGGCGATTTGGGGCCCCCTTTCCTCCTGCGGTTTCGTACTCTCGTGAACTTATCTCCCCAGCCAGTAAGAACCGCGATGCGCAACGAATCGGAAAGTCCTTTCAGCCTGACCCTCACGCAAAGCGACTTGCGCCTGCAAGTCCTGAGGTTTAACGGTCGCGAAGCGCTCAACCAGCCATACCGTTTCGACCTTGAATTGATCGGGCTGTCGCCGCCGATCAATCCCGACACGTTGCTGGACCAGCCTGCCTTCCTGCGCCTCGATGGCGAATGCGGTGTGCATGGCGTTGTGCACAGCGTCGGCGTGACGAGCCACGCCCCACAGCGCATCGGCTATCGCTTGACGCTGGTGCCGTACCTCCAGCGCCTGGAACAGGGCCCACGGCGACGGGTTTTCTACCGGCTCAGCGCTGTGCAGATCCTGCATCGACTGCTGGAAGACAATGCGCTGCCGGCCCACAGCTATCGCTTTGAACTGCCCCATGGGCAGTACCCGTGCCGCCCGTTCTGTATCCAGTACGAGGAGAGCGATCTGGAGTTGCTGCACCGGTTGTGTGAAGAAGAAGGCATTCATTACCACTTCGAACACACCGTTCATGGCCATGTCCTAGTGTTCGCCGAAGACCCGAAAAGTTTTCCCGCCCGTCCGGTCGAACTGAACCTGTGCCCTGATCCCGGCCAGCAACCAGCCCTCAGGCAGGTGTACCAGCGACACTGCGCAATGACCCATGGCCTGCCGGCCGGCTTCAGTGATCGCGACACAAGCCAAGCCGGGGACAGCGCGGCCAATCACGCCTTCGAAGGTGAAAATCACGAGACGATACGCAGCAGTCCGACGTTGGCTCATCGCTACCAGGCCGGCCGCCGCAGACTTGAGCGGCTGCGCTGTCGACAGCGGGAAATCCAGGGCCAGAGCCACCAGCCCTTCCTGCGCAGCGGCCATATCGTGCAGATCAGTGAACACCCGGAGTCCACTTTCAACGACCAGTGGCTGATCACCGATATCCAGCACCGCGGGCGGCAATTTTCCATCCTTGAAAGCAATCTGTCGCCCACACCGGCGACCCGCGATTACCGTAACCGGTTTTCGGCCATCCCATGGTCCACCGTATTCAGGCCTGCCCTCAAGCATCCAAGACCCTGCATCCCCGGCTATCACCTCGCATACGTACTCGACCCTGGCGATCAGCCGACACGCCCCGATCACCGCGGCCGTGTCACTGTCAGCCTGTGGACCCCGGATAACGAAGGCATCACGCTGCCGGTGTCACGCCTGACGCTGAATGAGCGGCCCGCCCTGAGGACCGGCAGCGTAGTGCTGGTGAGCTTTCTCGATGGTGACCCCGACCGACCGGTGCTGTGCCTGGGGGTAGGCGATGTCGGCGGTGGGCAGCCCGCCATACAAACGAAACCGGTGCAGGGTCAAAATGACACAAGGCTGCTATTGGACTGGCTCCTGAATCCGCCAGACCTGACACCCTGACCTCCTTGCGTGACCAGGGCGCTTGCTCCCGCGCGGCGGCGCAACAGCCGCCATCCTGTGAATGCATTGATCGGGGTTGTTCATACTGGCGAAACTGATCTGGCTCAAGCGAACCCGAAAAAACGGGCTTACAGTAGGAGCACTACGCCGCATAAGACGGTGCTCTACCTGATGACTGGAGATACCTGCATGCCCTGGAAAAGCTCGGAAAACCGCTACAGTACCGTCACGGTCGCCCTGCATTGGCTGATGCTGATTCTACTGGCCGTGGTTTATGCCTGCATCGAACTGCGAGGGATATTCCCCAAAGGCAGTGACGGCCGGACCCTGATCAAAGAAGCTCACTTCATGCTCGGCCTGACCGTGTTTGTGCTGGTCTGGCTACGCCTGTTCGCCCGCAGCATGGGGAAGGCTCCAGCCATCTTTCCCGCCTCGCCTGCCTGGCAGACCTTCCTTGCCCACCTGATGCACTGGGCGTTGTACCTGTTCATGATCGCCATGCCATTGCTGGGGTGGCTGATCACCAGTGCCGAAGGGCATCAGGTGATGTTCTATGGTTTCGACTTGCCGCTGCTGATCGATCAGGACAAAGACTTTGCCAAACAACTGGAGGGCTGGCATGAGTTGGGAGGCACCATCGGCTACTGGCTGATTGGCCTGCATGCCCTGGCGGGGCTGTACCACCACTACATCGTGCGCGATAACACCCTGCTGCGGATGATGCCCAAACGCGGCTGACGCTGGTTATTCAAACCCTCGGCGGCCTTGCAAGCCGCCGGTGTGAACGAAAATCAAGCGGGTGCCACGGGCAAACTGTCCGGCCTCGACCCGCGCCTTGAGCAGCATCAACGCCTTGCCGGTATACAGCGGCTCCAGTTCGATGGCGCCAGTGGCGTGGATGAAGGCGACGAGTTCGGCGTCGACCCGGGCGAAGCCGCCACGGCTGCCGTCGAACAACTCATAACGCGGGTTGCAGAGACCTGCTTGCCCCACGATGCTTTCGACCTGCTGCGCCACGCCGTGATCCGCAGGCACAGCCAACACGCCGTAGACCGGGTGCTCCCCCGCTTCAGCCAACACCAGCCCCGCCAGGGAGGTCCCGGTACCGCAGGCCAGCCACCAGCCGTGATAATCCACCCAGCCCAACGCCGCCAATTGTTCACGCGCCCCGGCCACCCAATCCATGCAACCCTGCGCGCCGGACAACCCTGAACCGCCCTCAGGCACCGGATGCAGGTGCGGGTATTGCGCCTGCCAGGGTTGCCAGAAATCCGCGGCGTGCCGCCCTCGGTATCCGCCATAACCCAGCCAGTGCAGATCCATGTCGAACGCTTTGAGGTCAAGGACCGTCGGCGTTTCCTGGGGATGGCCGCGCAGCAGCCCGACCGTTGGGAACCCGAAGCGCTTGCCAGCCGCCGCCAGCGCATGCAGATGGTTGGAATAGACACCGCCCAGGCTCATGATCCCCTTGGCACCGGCCCCATGGGCAGCGCGCACATGGTGAACCAGCTTGAACCACTTGTTGCCGCTGATCAGGGGGTCAATCTGGTCCAGACGCAGCACCGCCACTTCTATTCCGGCACGGGCGAGCCAGTCCAGATGAAGGAGCTCCAGGCGGGGTTGGGGGTGCCAGTCGAGGCAGGAAAGCAACATTGCAGCAGGCCGAATCGGGACGAGCCGCAAGTTTAACAGCTAGGTCGCGGATGACCTCAGTGCCTGTGTTCATTGCAACCCCTTGTGGGAGCGAGCCTGCTCGCGATGGCGGTGGGTCAGTAAACACTCATGCAACTGACTCATCGCTATCGCGAGCAGGCTCGCTCCCACAGTGGATCCAGGCGCCCACAGATTCGGTGTCTTACAACTGCGCCGCCAATCGCGAACCCTGATTGATCGCCCGCTTGGCATCCAGTTCTGCCGCTACGTCGGCACCGCCAATGAGGTGGACGGTTTGCCCTGCTGCTTCCAGGCCTTGCTGCAGCTCGCGCAACGGATCCTGGCCGGCGCAGATCACGATGTTGTCCACGGCCAGCACCTGCGGCTCGCCGGTTTCACCGATGCGGATGTGCAAGCCTTCGTCATCGATTTTCAGGTACTCGACGCTGTTGAGCATCTGCACCTGCTTGTTCTTCAGGCCCGTGCGGTGAATCCAGCCGGTGGTCTTGCCCAGGCCGTCGCCCACCTTGGATTTCTTGCGCTGCAACAGGAACACTTGCCGCGCAGGGGCATGGGGCTCGGCTTTGATACCCGCCACACCCCCGCGCGCCTGGAGCAGGGTATCGATCCCCCATTCTTTCCAGAACGCTTCACGGTCCTGGCTGGTGGCAACCCCTTGGTGGACCAGGAACTCCGACACGTCGAAGCCGATACCGCCGGCCCCGATCACCGCGACGCTGCGGCCCACTGGCTTGCGCTCCAGAATCACATCCAGGTAGCTGAGGACCTTGGCATGCTCCACCCCGGGAATCGCCGGCACCCGCGGTGCGATACCGGTGGCCAGGATGATCTCGTCAAAACCGCCCGCGACCAATTGCGCCACATCCACCCGCGTGTTGAGACACAGCTCGACATGGCTGGTCTGCAATTTGCGCTTGAAATAACGCAGGGTTTCGAAGAACTCTTCCTTGCCCGGCACCCGCTTGGCGATATTGAACTGGCCACCAATTTCGCTGGCCGAATCGAACAGCGTCACCTGATGACCCCGTTCGGCCGCCACGGTAGCAGCGGACAAACCGGCCGGACCGGCACCGACCACAGCGATTTTTTTCACCTGGGTGACCGGCAAGTAATTGAGCTCGGTTTCATGGCACGCCCGCGGGTTCACCAGGCAACTGGTGAGCTTGCCGCCAAAGGTATGGTCCAGACAGGCCTGGTTACAGCCGATGCAGGTATTGATTTCATCCGCGCGCCCGGCGGCAGCCTTGTTGACGAACTCCGGATCGGCGAGGAAAGGCCGCGCCATGGACACCATATCGGCGTCGCCTTCGGCCAGGATCTGCTCGGCCACTTCCGGGGTGTTGATGCGGTTGGTGGTGATCAGCGGAATACTCACTGAGCCGCGCAGTTTGGCTGTGACCTTGCTGAACGCCGCCCGCGGAACCTTGGTGGCGATGGTAGGAATCCGCGCCTCGTGCCAGCCGATACCGGTGTTAATGATCGTCGCCCCGGCCTGCTCGATGGCTTTGGCCAACTGAACGATTTCATCCCAGCTGCTGCCACCTTCCACCAGATCGAGCATCGACAGGCGAAAGATAATGATGAAGTTGGGACCGACCGCCTCACGCACCCGACGCACGATTTCCACCGGCAGGCGCATGCGGTTTTCATAGCTGCCACCCCAGCGATCGGTGCGGTGGTTGGTATGGGCCGCCAGGAACTGGTTAATGAAATAACCTTCCGAGCCCATGATCTCGACACCGTCGTACTCGGCTTTCTGGGCCAGGACCGAACAGGTGACAAAATCACTGATCTGCTTTTCGATGCCCTCTTCGTCCAGTTCCTTGGGCTTGAACGGGTTGATCGGCGCCTGGATCGCGCTCGGTGCCACCTGCTTGGGGCTGTAGGCGTAGCGCCCGGCGTGGAGAATCTGCATGCAGATCTTGCCACCGGCCTCATGCACGGCACGGGTCACAATCTGGTGCTTGAGGGCTTCTTCCTCGGTGGTCAGCTTGGCCGCGCCGGAGTAAACGCCGCCCTCGTCATTCGGCCCGATTCCGCCGGTGACCATCAGCCCCACGCCGCCACGCGCGCGCTCGGCAAAATACGCCGCCATGCGCTCGAAACCACCGGGCTTTTCTTCAAGACCCGTGTGCATCGACCCCATCAGGGTGCGATTGCGCAACGTGGTAAAACCCAGGTCCAGCGGGGCCAGCAGGTGCGGGTAATGAGGGGTGGTCATCGATAACTCCACAACGGGCGATCACGGAAAAAATGCGGAGGCTCTGCGGCTTCCATCAGTCATGCCAGACAGCCTAAGAGCGGGAAGCTGCGTGCTCAATGGCCGTAACTGACAACTTAATGATCCAAATGCGCAACGCCCCTTGGCAACACCCCATCGTGGGCCCTACCCTAGTCAGCGAATCCGCACACGGCCGCTGACTGTTCCCATGCGCAAATTTCTGTACCTGCTGTTGTCACTGGCCTTGATTGCCGCCCTGATCACCTACGCACTGTGGACGGTGGATCGTCCGGCGGGTCATTACCTGTCAGACCTTCGCATCAACCTGGCGGTGAACCAGGGCACCCCCGCCGATCAAGGCAACTTGCTGGGCATCCAGCCCGAACTGTTCCCCACCGACTACCAGAGCCCCGAACGCCTGCACCGCAAACTGGCGGCCTATCTGCAAACCGCTCGTGACCTGGGCTTGCTCAATGACAAAACCGTGGTGGTCTTGCCCGAGCACATTGGCACCTGGTTGATGGTCGCCGGGGAAAAAGACGAGTTGTATCAGGCCGCCACGTTGAAGGAAGCGATGAACTGGCTGGCGGTCAGCAACCCGCTGGCGTTCATCCAGGCGCTGGTCAGCGCAAAAGGTGACAACCGGCTGGACGATGCTTACCTGCGCATGAAAGCCGACACCATGGCCCGTGACTACCAGGCACTGTTCGGCGGACTCGCCAAGGAGTTCGGCGTGACTCTGGTGGCCGGCTCCATCGTGCTGCCCGAGCCAAGCGTCAGCGATGGCCAACTGAAAGTGGGCCGGGGCCCGTTGTACAACAGTAGCGTGGTGTTCGGCCGCGACGGTCGGCCGCTGGGCCAGCCACAGCGCCAACAGCACCCCATGTTCGAGCAACAGGGCGTGCTGGGGCCAGACCATCCGGACACAATCAGCGTCGTCGACACCCCTGCCGGTCGCCTGGGCGTGCTGATCGGCAGCGACAGTTGGTACCCGGTTCATTATCGGCAGTTGAATGAACAGGGGGCGCAATTGGTGGCAGTGCCGGCCTTTGTCAACGGTCGCCATACCTGGGAAAAACCCTGGGGTGGCTATAGGGGCCTGTCCACACCGAGCGAAGTCAGCCTCAAGCCTGGGGAAGTGAGTGAAGGCCAGGCCTGGCATCGCCTGACACTGACCAGCCAGCCGCCCAGCAGCCAGGCCAGGGGCGGCGTCAGTGTCTTCCTGCGCGGTCAGTTCTGGGACAACGGTAGCGCCGGGCAGAGTTTCATCAGCCATGACGGCGAGCATTTTCCCGACGGTGAAGCTCGTGGCGCCCGTCTGCTGAACCTGTGGCTGTAACACCATGAAACCGCAACCGATGCGACTGGGAGACTTGTCAGTCAGCTTCGTCCATAGCCTGGCCGATGCGGTTGCCAGCCATGGCCACGATCCCCAGCCTTTGCTTGAACAATACGGTCTGGATGCGGCACGCCTGGCCGAGCCCGGTGCTCGTCTGTCGATCCCGCGCTACATGCGCCTGGGGCACGCCGCCATCCAACAGACCCAGGACCCTGCCTTGGGTTTGCGCATGGGCCAACTTAGCCGCTTGAGCCAGGCCGGGCTGGCAGGCGTGACGGCGGCCCAGGCACCGACGGTGCGCGAAGCCGCGCGGTGCATGATCCGCTTCGAGCCGCTGTACGGCTCCAACTATCGCGGTCAGTCGAGTTTTCATGAAGATGCCCGAGGCGCGTGGCTGCGGTTCTATTCCATCAGCCCCTATAACGCCTACAACCGCTTCGTCGTGGATTCGATCATCGCCGGCTGGCTGGCGCAGCTGTCCTGCGTGAGTGCTGTCGCGTTGAGGGCTGAACGTGTGGAAATCGAGTTCGAAGCACCGGCATACCTGGAGGCCTATCGCGCGCTCGGTGACTGCCCGATCCAGTTCGGTGCCGAACATAATCAGCTACGCCTGGGACTCGACAGTCTCGCCCAACGCAACCCCCAACATTGCCCCGGCACCTGGCGACACCTGGTTCAGTTGTGTGAACGGGAACTGGAGCAATTGACGCGCACCCGCAGCCTGCGCGAGCGCATCATCCAACTGCTGGGGCCCTTGCTCAACGGCGGTCGGGAACCCGATCTGGAAGAAGTGGCGGCGCGTCTGAAGCTGCCGACCTGGACACTGCGTCGCAAACTGGCCGAAGAAGGCACGCAATTTCGCGCAATCCTCAACGACACTCGCCGCGACCTGGCCATGACCTACATTCGCGACACTGAACTGGCGTTCGGTGAAATCGCGTACCTGCTGGGGTTCGCCTCAGCGGAAGCCTTTCAACGCGCCTTCAAGCGCTGGAACAACCAGACTCCGGGCGAGTTTCGGCGCAGTCGTAGAAGCAGTTAGGCTGCAAACCTGCTGCTGATAACGTGTCGTTTTTAGCGGATTTACAGCTCTGTTGCATCCTCGGCGGGTTCCAGGGGATCAAGCTCATACGCCTGATATTCCAGCAGCTCTTCCTGATAATCATCCATCTTGAATCCTTCCCATAACGTAACGTTGAAACCGATGCCTGATGGCGCTGGAATCAGCATAAAGCCGCTTTATGAACAAAACATGAAGCAAAAGCTTCATGAATTAAACGTAGCACAGCGCTGGGAAATTACTGCGTGCAGGTGTGGCAAGGGATTTCCACCCTTGCCACTGAGCATCAAGAGGCGGGAAGCGGCTGGATCGGCTCGGAGGGGGCCGGCAAGGCGCTGGAGGGTGGCGGTGTAATGGCTTGCGTCGACGACTCAGGCTCTGATAGTTGAGGCTCGCTGGGTGCGATGGGCGCGGGCTCTGCCGGCGGCGCGACCGGCTCCGAACTGGCCGGAGAAGTCTCGGCAGGCGCGGGCGTGGCCTCCTCCACCGGCGCGACTGGCGCTGGTGCCGGTTCGGGAGCCGGCTCCGGCTCTGGAGCAAGAGCAGGTACAGGCATCGGTGCCGGCTCTGGTGCAGGAACAGGCATCGGTGTCGGCTGCGGAGTAGAAACCGGTGACAACGCCGCCGGCTCGACCTGGGGTTCCGGAACGCCAAGCTCAGCCTTGGGCTTTTCGGTTTCTTCCACGGGTTTCTTCGCCTCGGGGGGCAGGAACAACTCCACGAGGGCAAAGAAACGCTCATAGAACTTCGCCGACGACACGGTTTCGCTGGCAACCTTGACCATCGAATCATCGGACGAGCCGATCGGCATCGACACCGATCCCAGCACCCCCACGCCCAGGCTGGCGGAGTTGTTGGTTTTCTTCAGCGCATAACGGTCCTGCAAGGCGTTGGCAAACATGGTCGCACGGTGTCCGGGACCACTGTCTTGCGCACAGACCAGATTGAAGCTGATCTCCATATGGGTTTCGCCGGTCTGCTGAAAACTCTTGTGTCCGCTGACCAGCTTCGGATCGCTACTGGTAATGATGTAGCCCTGGCTGAGCAATGCCCGGCGCCCGGCTTCGCAGGTCGCCGCATCATTCACTGAATAGGAACGCGAGAACGTACCGGAGTCATCGAAGTTTTCATGCTCGTAAATAGCGGTTTTCTTCGACGAGCAACCGGCTGCAGCGGCCAGCACCAGTGCCAGCCCGACGGTGCGCATAGGGAATGATTTGAACATTGAACATCCTGAGGAAAACGATCCGGGGCGTATTGTGCAACAGAACGCTGCCAGGCCGCGTGGCTAATCTTGTCTCAAACGGGTTACAAGTCTACTGGGGGTTATTTGCGGGAAAAAGACGCGAATTCGGTGGAACGACGAAGATACTGCCCGATGCAACAAGCAGACACAAAAAACCCGGCCTTTCGGCCGGGTCGTTGTGGGGCAAACATCAGAGCACTTAGAAGCGCTCGATGTCCGCCTCACTCTCCAACTGCTTGCGATAGGCAGCGAAGTCCTGCTGGCCGACACGAGAAGCGAGATAACGGCGGTATTGCGCCTTCTCCTCATCGCTCGGTGCCGCCGCTTCGTTCACGCCGTTCAAACGCACGATGACCAGACTGCCGTCGGGCAACGTCACACTGCTGAACGTCGGCTTGTCTTTCGATTCGGGTTTAGGCATCCGGAACAATGCCTGCAACACCGCCGGATCAATCCCTTCCTGGCTTCGAGTCGCCGCTTCGATGACCTTCCAGTTCTGACCGTCGACAGGTTGATCCAGGGCCGTCTTGCCGTCGCGCAAACCGGCAATCAACTCCTCGGCCCGGGTCTTGGCCGCCGCACTGGCATGTTCCTTCGCCAGTTGAGCGCGAATGGCCCCGTCCACCCTTTCCAATGGCATTTGCTCGGGTTTGCGGTGCTCCTTGGCACGCAACACCACCACGGTTTCCGGGTCCAGTTCGATGGCGGTGCTGTTTGCACCCTCATCCAGTACCTCCGGGCTGAACGCGGCGGTCACCACGGCGCGGTTGGCCGCGATCCCCTCCCCACCCTCACGGCCGAACGGCGCCGAAGTGTGGACGGTCAGTTTCAGGTCCTGAGCCGGCTGTGCCAGGTCGGAGGCTTCGAAAGAGGCATCCTCCAGTTGCTTGGTCGCCTCCACGAAACGCTGCTCAACCTGCTGGGTTTTCAGCTCGCGAACAAGCTTGTCCTTGAGGCTGGCAAACGTTGGCACTTCAGGCGCTTCGACTCCCAACAACTTGATCAGGTGAAAACCGAAATCGGTACGCACCGGTGCCGATACCTGATCCTTGCTCAACGCATACAGTGCCTTTTCGAACTCCGGATCATAGACACCCGGACCGGCATAACCGAGATCGCCGCCGTTGTTCGCCGAACCTGGGTCCTGGGAGAACTCCTTGGCCAACGCCTCAAACGATTCGCCTTTGGCCAAACGAGCCTGAATCTCTTCGATCTTTGCCTTGGCCTGGGCTTCGGTGACCTTGTCGTTCACTTCGATCAGGATGTGCGCAGCACGACGCTGTTCGGACAGGTTCGCGATTTCTTTCTGATAGGCCGCTTGCAGGTCTTCATCCTTGACGCTGACCTGATCGAAGAAAGAAGCCTTCTTCAGCTCAAGGTAGTCGATGACCACCTGGTCGGGCGTCATGAATTCCTTGGCATGCTTATCGTAGTAAGCCTTTACCTCATCATCGGTCAGTTTGACCGTCGACGAGTCGGCCTGGATATTCAAGGTGGCGAAATCCCGGGTCTGTTTTTCCAGACGGGCGAAGGCCAACACCTGGGCGTCGGTGACAAAACCACTCCCCGCCAGACCTGCGCGCAACTGGCCGATCAGCATCTCCTGAGCCAGCATCTGACGAAATTGCATGCGGCTGTAACCCAGCTGGCGGATCACCTGATCGAAACGCTCGGCGCTGAACTTGCCATCGACCTGAAACTCAGGCGTTTGCAGGATCACTTGATCCAGCGCGGCTTCGGAGAAGGCGAATTTCGAATCTTGCGCGCCTTGCAGCAACAGCTTGCGATCGATCAGGCCTTTGAGCGCTGAGTCGCGCAGCATTTTTTCGTCCAGCAACGAAGCGTCGAAATCCTTGCCCAGCTGTTGCATGAGCTGGCGGCGTTGCATGTCGACCGCCTGGCTCAGCTCGTTCTGGCTGATCTCTTCGCCGTTGACCTTGGCTGCGTCATTACTGTTGGTGGTAGCTTGAAAAATGGCATCGAAACCGGTCAACGCCATCAATACGACGATGACCCCGATGATGGTTTTGGCAATCCAGCCTTGTGAATTGTCCCTGATATTCTGCAGCATGCGTCCCCCAGAAACGGTTGAACTTCAAATTTAGGCAACCGTGGAGCGTGGGTAGAATCCGGATAGAAGAAAGGCGCATCCGAGGATGCGCCTTCTCGTAACTGGCGGAGCGGACCGGACTCAAACCCGCGAGTCCTGGCGTGACACACCGGCTACAAACCGGCTGTATGACCGCTCCGCTGCCAAGCCAGGCATGACCCCGACCCGGATAAACTCGGTGAAACCTTAGTCGTTAACAGCTTCTTTCAATGCCTTGCCTGCTTTGAAACCAGGCTTTTTGGCAGCAGGGATTTCCAGCGTTTGGCCGGTCTGCGGGTTGCGGCCGGTACGCGCTGGGCGATCAGTCACGGAGAAGGTGCCGAAACCAACCAGAACTACGGAGTCGCCGGCCTTGAGAGCGCCAGTGACGGATTCGATTACAGCGTCCAGCGCACGGCCAGCAGCAGCTTTCGGGATATCAGCGGATGCAGCGATAGCATCAATCAGTTCCGACTTGTTCACTCTAAGTCCCCTTATATCTATTTGAGATGATTCTAAGTTTTTTTGGTGAAAGCAAAAACGAGTGCTGAATGGCCTACAGACACTTAAGAGCCGCTTTATAACAAGGGCTCTAAAAAACTGTCAAGGAAGCCCCCCAGGCAAATGCGTATTAATGCGTGCTAATTCTTTCCTTAGAGTCAGACTCTCGCTTGTCTTCCTTCGCGACTATCTCCGGAGCCACATCCGGCAAGGGCTCCGGCGCGTATTGCAGCGCAATTTGCAGGACCTCGTCAATCCATTTAACCGGTTTGATCTGAAGATCCTGCTTAATGTTGTCGGGAATCTCCTTCAGATCGCGGACATTCTCCTCGGGAATGATCACGATCTTGATCCCGCCACGGTGAGCCGCCAGCAGTTTTTCCTTCAGACCGCCGATGGCCAATACCTGGCCACGCAGGGTGATTTCACCCGTCATGGCGACGTCGGCGCGCACAGGAATGCCGGTCAGCGCGGATACCAGGGCCGTGCACATGCCTACGCCGGCGCTCGGGCCGTCCTTGGGCGTAGCCCCTTCAGGCATGTGGATATGGGTGTCGCGCTTCTCGTGGAAGTCCAGGGGGATGCCCAGGCTCCGGGCGCGGCTGCGCACGACCGTCAGCGCTGCGGTGATCGACTCGACCATCACATCGCCCAGCGAACCGGTCTTGATCAGTTGACCCTTGCCCGGTACTACGGCCGCTTCGATAGTCAGCAACTCGCCACCGACCTGAGTCCACGCAAGGCCAGTCACCTGACCAATCTGATCCTGCTGCTCGGCGAGGCCGTAGCGGAATTTGCGAACACCCAGGAAGTGCTCCAGCAGGTCCGAAGTAACCTTGACCGCGAAGCGTTTTTCCAGCGCATGCTCTTTGACCGCCTTGCGGCAGACCTTGGCAATTTGCCGCTCCAGACCACGCACACCCGCCTCGCGAGTGTAGTAGCGGATAATGTCGCGAATCGCTTCCTCGTCAAATTCCAGCTCGCCTTTTTTCAGGCCGTTGGCCTGGATCTGCTTGGGCGAAAGGTATTTGACGGCGATGTTGATCTTCTCGTCTTCGGTGTAGCCCGGCAGACGGATCACCTCCATCCGGTCCAGCAGTGCTGGCGGAATGTTCATGGAGTTGGAGGTGCAGAGGAACATCACGTCCGACAGGTCGTAGTCGACCTCCAGATAGTGATCGTTGAAATTGTGATTCTGCTCCGGATCGAGCACTTCGAGCAGCGCAGAAGCGGGATCGCCGCGCATATCGCTGCCCATCTTGTCGATTTCATCCAAAAGAAACAGCGGATTGCGCACGCCAACCTTAGTCATCTTTTGAATCAATCTTCCTGGCATCGACCCGATATAAGTGCGGCGATGCCCCCGAATTTCCGCTTCATCGCGCACGCCACCGAGGGCCATGCGCACGAATTTACGATTGGTCGCGTGGGCAATCGACTCTGCCAGCGATGTTTTACCGACCCCGGGAGGCCCCACCAGGCACAGTACCGGCCCGCGAATTTTCTTCACGCGTTTTTGCACGGCGAGGTATTCGAGGATACGTTCCTTGACCTCTTCCAGACCGTAATGGTCGGCATCGAGAATATCTTCGGCGCGGGCCAGGTCCAGACGGACCTTGCTTTGCGCCTTCCAAGGCACCTGAACCAGCCAGTCGATATAGGAGCGCACCACAGTGGCTTCGGCAGACATAGGCGACATTTGCTTGAGCTTGTTCAGCTCGGCCTGGGCCTTGGCAAGTGCATCCTTGGGCAGGCCGGCGGCATCGATGCGCTTTTTCAGCTCTTCGATTTCGTTGTGCCCTTCGTCACCATCGCCAAGTTCCTTCTGAATGGCCTTCATCTGCTCATTCAGGTAGTACTCGCGCTGGCTACGCTCCATCTGCTTCTTGACGCGACCACGAATGCGCTTCTCGACCTGCAGTAGGTCGATTTCGCCATCCAGCAGTGCCAGCACATGTTCGACACGGGCAGACAAATCGATGATTTCGAGAATTTCCTGCTTCTGCTCGATCTTGAGGGCCATGTGGGCCGCCATCGTATCGACCAGCCGTCCAGGTTCGTCGATGCTGTTAAGCGACGACAGGACCTCAGCAGGCACCTTCTTGCCCAACTGCACGTATTGTTCGAACTGCGACAGAAGACTGCGGACAAACACCTCAGACTCACGCTCGGGCGCGTCCACTTCGTCGATCAGCGACACTTCGGCCCGGCAATGGCCGTCCACTTCGCTGAAACGCTCGACCGTGCCACGCTGCTCACCTTCGACTAGGACCTTGACGGTGCCGTCGGGCAACTTGAGCAGCTGCAGAACTGTTGCAATTGTGCCTACGCGATAAAGTGCGTCTTCGCCGGGATCATCGTCAGCAGGATTTCTCTGCGCCAACAGAAGAATCTGCTTGTCACCCGTCATCGCAGCCTCGAGGGCTTCGATAGACTTCTCGCGCCCCACGAACAGCGGGATAACCATGTGCGGATAAACCACGACATCACGCAATGGCAGGAGAGGCAATTCGATGGTTGTCTTCATGATTTCGCCTCTACGGCGGCCACAAGGCCGGAAACAGATGGAAGTAAGCTTGAAACCAAGATGGGGGCAGCCTTGAAAAAAAACAAGCGCAAAGACACGTCTAAAACGCGCAAAAAGCAAAGGGGCCCGAAGGCCCCTTCTTTATTCCGGCACCGGGACGCTTAAGCGTCCGGCGCGGCCTTGGCAGCCGGCTCTTTGTTTTCGTAGATATACAAAGGCTTGGACTTACCTTCTATAACGCTTTCATCGATCACGACTTTACTCACCTCAGACTGCGAGGGGATCTCATACATCGTGTCGAGCAATACGCCTTCCAGAATCGAGCGCAACCCACGGGCACCGGTTTTACGCTCCAGGGCTCGTTTGGCAACCGATTTCAGCGCGTCGGAACGGAACTCCAGGTCTACACCTTCCATTTCGAACAGCTTGGCATATTGCTTGGTCAGGGCATTCTTCGGCTCCGTCAGAATCTGCATCAATGCAGCTTCATCCAACTCGTCCAGCGTCGCCAGGACCGGCAAGCGACCCACGAATTCCGGGATCAGACCGAACTTGACCAAATCATCAGGTTCGACTTCACGCAGGGATTCACCGACCTTCTTACCCTCTTCCTTACTGCGCACTTCGGCGTTGAAACCAATGCCGCCACGGGTGGAACGGTTTTGAATAACCTTTTCCAGGCCGGAGAACGCGCCACCGCAGATGAACAGAATGTTACGCGTGTCGACCTGCAGGAACTCCTGCTGCGGATGCTTGCGACCACCCTGAGGCGGAACGGAAGCCACGGTACCTTCGATCAGCTTGAGCAAGGCCTGCTGCACGCCCTCACCGGAAACATCCCGGGTGATGGACGGGTTGTCGGACTTGCGGGAAATCTTGTCGATTTCGTCGATGTAGACGATACCCATCTGGGCCTTTTCCACATCGTAATCGCACTTCTGCAGCAGTTTCTGAATGATGTTCTCGACATCCTCACCCACATAACCCGCCTCGGTAAGGGTGGTTGCGTCGGCGATGGTGAACGGAACGTTCAGCAAACGGGCCAGAGTTTCGGCAAGCAGGGTTTTACCCGAGCCTGTCGGGCCGATCAGCAGGATGTTGCTCTTGCCGAGTTCGACCTCGTCATTCTTTTTGTCACGTTGGTTCAGGCGCTTGTAGTGGTTGTACACCGCTACGGCCAGTACCTTTTTCGCGCGCTCCTGACCAATGACATATTGATCAAGGATGCCGCTGATTTCTTTAGGCGAAGGCAACTTATGCGCGCTGCTTTCGGCCTGGGCTTCCTGCACCTCCTCGCGGATGATGTCATTGCACAGGTCGACGCACTCGTCGCAAATGAAGACCGAGGGGCCGGCAATCAATTTGCGTACTTCATGCTGGCTTTTGCCACAGAAGGAGCAATAAAGCAGTTTGCCGTTGTCCTCGCCGTTGCGGGTGTCAGTCATTCGATCGATCCAAATCCGATAGGCTTGCAACACAAGATGAAGGCAATTGCGGGCTTTTTCAAGCCCGCAGGCGGCCGGTCATCCCAACCACCTGCATTTTGAGCGGCTTAGGCAGGCATTTGACGCTTGTTGATCACGGAGTCGATCAGGCCATATTCGGCCGCACGCTCAGCGCTCATGAAGTTGTCACGCTCGGTGTCACGCTCAATGGTTTCGAGGCTTTGGCCGGTGTGATGGGCCAGCAGCGAGTTCAGGCGCGAACGAATGTGGAGGATTTCCTTGGCATGGATGTCGATATCCGACGCCTGCCCCTGGAAACCACCCAACGGCTGGTGAATCATCATGCGCGAATTAGGCAGGCAGTGACGCTTGCCCGCTGCGCCACCGGCGAGCAGGAATGCGCCCATGCTGCAGGCCTGGCCGATGCAGATGGTGGAAACGTCAGGCTTGATGAACTGCATGGTGTCGTAGATCGACATGCCTGCTGTCACCGAGCCACCAGGTGAGTTGATGTACAGATGGATATCCTTGTCCGGGTTTTCCGCTTCAAGGAACAGCAGTTGCGCCGCAACCAGGTTGGCCATGTAGTCTTCAACGGGGCCGATCAGGAAGATGACGCGTTCCTTGAGCAGACGCGAGTAGATGTCATAGGCACGTTCGCCACGGGCAGACTGCTCGATAACCATCGGGACCAGGCCGCCTGCGGCTTGGATGTCAGAGCTCTGCTGATAAAAAGAATTGCGGGACATGTCTCGCAGTCACTCCCAAATAGTTATGTCTTGAATACGCATAAGCCAGCGCGAAGGCTGGCTTATGGGTGTGTATTTCTTACCGCAGAACGATCAATCGGCTTGTGGAGCTTCCACCGGCTTGACCGCTTCTTCGTAAGAGACCGCTTTATCGGTCACGCTAGCTTTCTGCAGAACAGTATCCACAACTTGTTCTTCCAGCACAACCGAACGGACTTCGTTCAGTTGCTGGTCGTTCTTGTAGTACCAGGACACGACTTGCTCAGGCTCCTGATAGGCCGAAGCCATTTCCTGGATCAGCTCGCGAACGCGGGCTTCGTCAGGCTTGAGTTCGAACTGCTTGACCACTTCAGCAACGATCAGGCCCAGCACAACGCGGCGCTTGGCTTGCTCTTCGAACAGCTCAGCGGGCAGTTGGTCCGGCTTGATGTTGCCGCCGAACTGTTGAACAGCCTGTACACGCAGACGGTTCACTTCGTTGTCCAGCAGAGCCTTTGGCACTTCGATCGGGTTGGAGGCCAGCAGACCGTCCATGACCTGGTTCTTGACCTTGGACTTGATGGCCTGACGCAGCTCACGCTCCATGTTCTTGCGAACTTCGGCGCGGAAACCTTCCAGACCGGTTTCCTTGATGCCGAACTGGGCGAAGAACTCTTCGTTCAGCTCTGGCAGTTTCGGCTCGGAAACGCTGTTGACGGTCACGGTGAACTCGGCGGATTTACCAGCCAGGTCCAGGTTCTGATAGTCCTCAGGGAACGTCAGGTTCAGAACGCGCTCTTCACCGGCCTTGGCGCCAACCAGGCCATCTTCGAAGCCAGGGATCATGCGGCCAGAGCCCAGCACCAGCTGAGTAGCCTTGGCGGAACCACCGGCGAACACTTCACCGTCGACCTTGCCGACGAAATCGATGTTCAGTTGATCTTCGTTCTGGGCAGCACGATCGGCCACTTCGAAACGGGTGTTCTGCTTGCGCAGGATGTCCAGCATCTTGTCCAGGTCGGCATCCGAAACATCGGCGCTCAGACGCTCGACGGAGATGGACTCGAAACCGGCAACCGTGAACTCAGGGAACACTTCGAACGTGGCGATGAACTCCAGGTCCTTGCCCTTTTCCAGCACTTTAGGCTCGACGGACGGAGCACCGGCCGGGTTCAGCTTCTGCTCGACGACCGCTTCGTAGAACGAAGACTGGATCACATCGCCCACGGCTTCCTGACGTGCGTCAGCTTCATAACGCTGACGGATCACGCTCATTGGCACTTTGCCTGGGCGGAAACCTGGGATTTTGGCCTTTTGGGCAGTCTGCTGCAGACGCTTGTTGACCTGAGTCTCGATGCGCTCAGCCGGCACGGTGATGCTCATGCGGCGCTCAAGAGCAGAAGTATTTTCAACAGAAACTTGCATGGATATTCCTCGTTGCACAGACGTTGGCCGGGCGTTTCCGACCCCAGAATCAAGGGCATGCATTCTAGTAGGTCAAACTCAAGAAGTCACCCTACTGAAAAAGGGCTGGAAACAGGCGCCGAATTTAGGAGCGGACATACGGTCATGCCTCACCCGGATTGCAAATACAGTCGATCACTGCAAGGCTCTGGGTCAATGCTTCTATATATAGGAGCAGCAAACCCGCGCGCCCGGCATCCGGTCTCGCGAGGAGACCAACGGGCATGCCGCGCATCATCAGGAAACACAATCGTGACGACCCGGGCACCCCGCACAACCCTGAACCAGGGTCGGCGACAAAAAAATCATGAATACAAAAACGGCGCAGCCCTCTTCAGGTACTGCGCCGTTCTCTGCTATTTAAATAGCGACTTGTATGGTGCGGACGGAGAGACTCGAACTCTCACACCTTGCGGCGCTGGAACCTAAATCCAGTGTGTCTACCAATTCCACCACATCCGCGTATCAAGCTTTTAAAGCAAAGGCGCCAGACTGTTAATCTGGCGCCTTTCTAGAATATGGGGTGGACGATGGGGATCGAACCCACGACAACGGGAGTCACAATCCCGTGCTCTACCAACTGAGCTACGCCCACCATATTACCTTGTTGCCTTACTTGTGCCAAAGCTGCCTAATTGGCGCACCCGGCAGGACTCGAACCTGCGACCATCCGCTTAGAAGGCGGATGCTCTATCCAGCTGAGCTACGGGCGCCTTTTTAATCTGTATTCTTGGACGATTACAAACTAAGTGCTTTCAGTGTTACCGAGTTAAAACAACCAACTCTGCTCCACCTTCTTAACCAGTGCTAGGCTGTGCCCGACAAGTGCGACGAATGTTATAGACGGCCTGATAGGTCGTCAACTCTTTTTTAAAAAAAATTCATTTAATTAAAGGGGTTAGGGGAATTTGCAGACCAAGCGCCTTTGCCCTCACGCCTCGGCATGCGAGAATGCGTTCTCTTTTTTTCCCCTCTCGATGGTTAACCACGCGCAATGACTGCACAACTTATCGACGGCAAATCGATCGCCGCCAGCCTGCGCCAGCAGATCGCCCAACGAGTCACCGAGCGTCGCCAGCAAGGCCTGCGCACGCCCGGCCTGGCGGTGATCCTGGTCGGCAGCGATCCTGCCTCTCAGGTTTATGTCTCGCACAAGCGTAAAGACTGTGAAGAGGTCGGCTTCCTTTCCCAGGCCTACGACCTGCCTTCCGAAACCACTCAGCAAGCATTGGCTGATCTGATTGATCGCCTGAACGACGACCCGAACATCGACGGC
This sequence comes from Pseudomonas sp. FG-3G, assembly GCF_901007645.1. Lineage (NCBI taxonomy): Bacteria > Pseudomonadati > Pseudomonadota > Gammaproteobacteria > Pseudomonadales > Pseudomonadaceae > Pseudomonas > Pseudomonas sp. FG-3G. Next base: position 38,716 of record NZ_CAAKGZ010000017.1, on the reverse strand, counting down.
GTTCTGCTCCAACTGCCCCTGCCTGAACACCTCGACGCCTCCAAACTGCTGGAGCGTATCCGCCCGGACAAAGATGTCGACGGCTTCCATCCTTATAATGTCGGTCGCCTGGCCCAGCGTATCCCGCTGCTGCGCCCCTGCACCCCCAAAGGCATCATGACGTTGCTGGAAAGCACCGGCGTGGACCTGTACGGTCTCGATGCCGTGGTGGTTGGCGCGTCCAACATCGTTGGCCGTCCGATGGCCATGGAGTTGCTGCTGGCCGGCTGCACCGTCACCGTGACCCATCGCTTTACCAAGGACCTGGCTGGACACGTCGGCCGCGCCGACCTGGTGGTCGTTGCCGCCGGCAAGCCTGGCCTGGTGAAGGGCGAGTGGATCAAGGAAGGCGCCATCGTGATCGACGTGGGTATCAACCGCCAGGACGATGGCAAGCTGGTCGGCGACGTGATCTACGAAACCGCCCTGCCCCGTGCAGGCTGGATCACTCCAGTCCCTGGCGGCGTAGGTCCGATGACCCGTGCCTGTCTGCTGGAAAACACCTTGTATGCGGCGGAAACGCTGCATAGCTGATACGCCTTTTCAGCGCAGTTCCAATCCCTGTGGGAGCGAGCCTGCTCGCGATAGCTTTGTCTCAGCCTTCATCCATGCTGACTGACACACCGCTATCGCAAGCAGGCTCGCTCCCACAGGAGTTTTTGCGCCCTTCATTAAACTTTATTTAATCGCAAGCTCCGGCGGTACAGGCATATGGCGCTGTCGTCGCCCATACTCATAAAATGCAGCGCATTTTTAACAAGCCATTGCTGCACGGCACCTTCAACTCTATCGAGTCTACTCGCGTGAAAATCCGTCTTTCTATCCTCAGCCTGTTCTTCGCTTTCACAGGTACCTTTATCACGCAGAATGTCGAGGCGCAGGAAACCATCGCCACCCCGCGAGACACCTCAAAACTGCAAGTCGCCTCGGGCAGCGCGATACTGCTGGACTTGCAGACGAATAAAGTCGTTTATGCCAGCAATCCCGACGTAGTGGTGCCCATCGCTTCGGTGACCAAATTGATGACCGGTCTGATCGTGCTGGATGCCAAGCAGGATCTGAATGAATACATCTCCATGACCATCGCCAATACACCGGAGATGAAGGGGGTATTTTCCCGGGTCAAGCTCAACAGCGAACTGTCACGCCGGGACGTGTTGCTGATTGCCCTGATGTCGTCGGAGAACCGCGCCGCCGCCAGCCTCGCCCACCACTACCCGGGCGGGTACGCAGCGTTCATCGCGGCCATGAACGCCAAGGCAAAGGCGCTGGGCATGAGCAGCACCCACTATGTCGAGCCCACAGGCCTGTCGATTCACAACGTATCCACCGCCCGGGACCTGACCAAACTGCTGATCGCGGCACGCAAATATCCATTGCTGAGCGAACTGAGTACCACCAAGGAAAAGACCGTAACCTTCCGCAAACCGGTTTATAGCCTGGGCTTTCGCAATACCGACCACTTGGTCCATAAGGCTGGCTGGGACATCCAACTGACCAAGACCGGCTTCACCAATCAGGCCGGCCACTGCCTGGTACTGGTGACGAAAATGAGCAATCGACCGATGGCCCTGGTGGTGCTGGATGCGTTTGGGAAATATACCCACTTCGCCGATGCCAGCCGGATCCGTAGCTGGGTGGAAACCGGCAAAAGCGCCAGCGTCCCTGCCGCGGCCCTTCAATACAAGGCGGCCAAGAACCTCAAGAGCCGCCAAACCGGTGTAGTCGAAGCGTCGAATTAATTAACCAGGCAAACAAAGCCCCGACTCATCGGGGCTTTGTTTATTCAAGGTTTTAGATCACCCAACGGGTCATACGCTCTGGAACCGGGCTCCTCCTGCTCATCCTCTTCGTCCAGAGGCGCCTTGGCGGGGCCTATCGGATCGACTTGAGGATCGCCGAGATCCGGCGAATCGGGATCAAATCCCAAATCATCGCCTGAAGAATGTTCGGAAGAATGTGGCCCCGTAGGTGTTTTCGACTGTGCCATGCTTTTCTCCTCGCAAGCATGGGCCGGATATTCCGGCCCTGAGGTTAGGAGCCTCTGGCATGGCGGGTGGTGCCCGACAAGTGACGAACGGGGGTGAGATCAGTGTGCGCCGCTCAGGGCTTGAGTCGCCCGGGCCGCTGCCTGCTCCTGCCCTGCCCCGGCCAGTTCGCCCGCAGCTTTCAGCCAGCGCTGAGAGTCTACCTTGGCCGGGAGCTGCGTAGGTCGCTGGACCAATACCGCCCAGCCTCCAGCATCCTTGAGAGCCGACTCAAACCCACTGAAGCTCATCAGCAGCCGCCGGTTCATCCCTGATCGCAGCAAGACCGTCTGCTTTTGGCGGTCATAACCGACGAGAATGCCGTACCTGGGCCCAGACCAGAAAGCCGACCCCTCCGTATAGCGCACCAACACGGGATAACCTGCCGCGACTTGCTCCAACAGTGCCGGCAGTTCGCTGTCGAGGGGGTACACCACCAGCCCATATTCTCGCGCCAGGGTCTGCAGGTTCTGCTGCAAATGAGCCTCGCCTTCCGGCAGATGCAGAGGCTTCTCCAGCAGCCCCGGGGTGATTACCGTGCCTTGAAGCGTCAAGAGGCTGGCCAGCGACTGGGGGCCACCCTGGTACATCTCACCGCGAAAAAAAGGCACGCTGTTGAGTTCCACCCGCTCGGGCAGGCGCTGAATCTGCGGCGACACACTGCCTGCGCAACCCGCCAGGGCCGCCAGGCAGGCCGTCACCAGTACCAGTGATCGAAAAGAGGAAATTACCGGAAACATTAGGACTCTCTTGTTAAGGCACCCGACATCGGGCCAGGCAAGGGCCGTCGATCATAAGGTGCAGACAGACGTGGGTATAGCCTTAAACAGCAGTCCCATCGCGGCGATAGAACGAAGCGGTCCGTCTGTCATCAATACCGATCGATTCCCTGCAACACTTTAGCGACTAGACTGTCCATTGTAACGAGTGCGTCGCCCTGAACTTGGGCAGAAGGAGGCACAGATGAGCCTGACCACAACAATCCTGATGCTGATATTCGGCTGGTTAAGCGTCGCCACAGCCATGCTGTGGGGCGTTTTGCGCATTGCACGCCGCCATCATCCTGCGCCACGACCAGCGCGGGCGGAAAAAGCGCCAAAACCGGCCAGGCGCCACGCCGCCGCACACTGACCGTCCCGCCGCCCTTCAAAAATCCAAAAAAAAGCCGCCCGGGCATGGACCCGGGCGGCTTTTGAGTGCCTGTAATCAGGCTTTGTCAGCCAACGCCCTTTGCTGACGGCGACGCGACATCATGTTCAACACCTCAATCGCTGCCGAGAACGCCATGGCTGCGTAGATATAGCCCTTGGGCACATGAGCACCAAAGCCTTCGGCGATCAACGTCATGCCGATCATGATCAGGAAGCCCAGCGCCAACATGACCACTGTCGGGTTGTCGTTGATGAACTTGGCCAGCGGCTCGGCCGCCAGCAACATCACCAACACCGAGATCACGACAGCAATGATCATGATCGGCAGATGCTCGGTCATGCCCACGGCGGTAATGATGCTGTCGATGGAAAATACCAGGTCCAGCATCAGGATCTGACCGATCGCAGCGGCAAATCCGAGGGTCACGCCGGAGGTGGCGGATTTCGGATCATTCGGTGCCGGGTCCATGCTGTGGTGGATCTCGGTGGTGGCTTTCCACAGCAGGAACAGGCCTCCGGCGATCAGGATCATGTCCTTCCAGGAGAATGCCTGACCGAGGATTTCGATAACCGGCTCAGTCAACTGCACGATGAAAGCAATGGTGCTCAACAAGCCCAGGCGCAGGATCAGCGCCATGCCAATGCCGATACGCCGCGCCTTGGCGCGGTGCTGTTCGGGCAGTTTATTGGTCAGGATCGAAATGAAGATCAGGTTATCGATGCCAAGCACGATTTCCATGACGACCAGAGTCGCCAGCGCGATCCATGCAGTGGGGCTGGCAGCGAGTTGTAAAAGATAATCCATGGGTCAGTCCTGACTCGATATGACGGGGTTAAATGGTTTGGGTGGAGGTTTCGGATTCTTCAGCCTCATCCGCCGGCTTCTTCTTGGGGCTGATCAACCCGCCAGTGGCCTCGCTGATCGCCTGTTCCGCAGCCTTATGGGTGTCATCGATTGCCTGCTTGGCCGTTTCAGCGGCTTGCCCCATCAACTGCTGGGCACTTTTTTCGGCCTGTTCGCAGCCAACGAGGGCGATTGAAGACACTGCCAACAAGGCCGCCAAACCCAGGGTTTTGTACGTCATGGATAAATGCCTCTCAGGGTTAAACAGAGCACCAAAGGTGGCTCACCGATGGCCCGGCATTCTAGAGAGGTGAATACTTCAGGAAAATTCGTATTTTCAGCGGTTATACTTCGATTTTTACGAATCGGTGTGCCTTATGCTCAATTACCGACAGTTGCATTACTTCTGGGTGGTGGCCAAGACCGGCAGCATTGTGCGGGCCTGCGAGCAACTGAACCTGACACCACAAACCATTAGCGGGCAGATCTCGCTGCTCGAGCAAACCTTTAACATCAAGTTGTTTCGCCGCGTCGGGCGACAGTTGGAACTGACCGAGGCCGGCCGCCAGACGCTGCCCTATGCCGAACACATGTTCCAGTTGGGTGGCGAACTGGAGCTTATGCTCCGGGCGCAACCCAATGAGCAGCAGACGCTGTTCCGGGTCGGGGTGGCGGACGTGGTGCCCAAGTCCATCGTCTATCGACTGCTGGCGCCGACCATGGAGCTGAGTGAGCCGCTGCGCATCACTTGCCGCGAAGACAAACTCGAGCGGCTGTTGGCGGACCTGGCGATCCAGCGCCTGGACCTGGTGATTTCCGACAGCCCGATGCCGACCCACCTGGACATCAAGGGTTATAGCCAGAAGTTGGGAGAGTGCGGGATCAGCTTCTTTGCCACCGCTGCGCTGGCCGAGCGCTATGGGCAGGATTTCCCCCGCAGCCTGAATGACGCCCCGCTGCTGATTCCAGGTGCCGAAACCGTGGTACGCAGCCGCTTGCAACGCTGGTTCGCCGAGCAACAGATCCAGCCGCGCATCGTCGGCGAATTCGACGACAGCGCGCTAATGCAGGCCTTCGGGCAATCAGGCAGCGGAATTTTCATCGGCCCGAGCGTGATCGCCGAAGAAGTTCAGCGTCAGTACGGCGTGCAGGTGATCGGCCAGACCGATGCGGTCAGCGAGTCGTTCTATGCCATTTCCGTAGAGCGCAAGGTCAGCCATCCGGGCATCGTCGCCATCGCCGAAGGGGCCCGACGCGAGCTGTTCAGCGCTTAGGACTGCGCGCAGGCGGCACGGGGCTTGAAGGTCATCAGCAACAACGCCAGCAGGATCGATATGAGGATGAACCCGGACGCGGCAAAACCAACGCTGCCCAGGCCCAGGGTATCGATGACGCGCCCACCGACCATCGCCCCCAGGCCAATTCCCAGATTGGCCCCGGCGATGTTCAGCGATGCGGCAAAGGCTGGAGCCTCAGGCGCGGCCTTCATCAGTCGTACATGACTGACCAGGAACAGGGCCGCCTGGGTCACTCCCCAGATGCCCATCGCTGCCGCCAGCCCGACGGTCGAATGAATGCTCGGCACCAGCGCCACCATGCCGCCGATCAGGAACAGACAGAACACCATCGAGGCGATCAAAGGGTGTCGGTCCACCGCGCGGCCGCCCAGAGAGTTACCCACCAGCCCCACGGCCCCGAAGCCCATCAGGCACCAGCCCACCAGTGTGCCGTCGAACCCGGCCAGGCGCTCGAGGATATCGGCCAGGTAGGTGTACGCGGTGAACATGCCGCTGAACACCAGGATCGACAGCAGCACATGGCCCTGCATCAACGGGCTGCGCAATATCTTGAGTTGCGAGTGCAAACTGACCTGGTGCTGATGCAGATTGGTTTTGGGCAGGTAGACAAACAGCAGCAAGGCCTTGGCGAACGCAACGAACGCCAGGATGGCGAAGGCGCTGCGCCAGCCGAACGCATCAGAAATCAGCGTGCCTACCGGAATACCGAACACCGTGGCACAGACAATGCCGAACCCGATCCGGGCGATGGCCCGCCCGGCAAACTGCGGCCCGACAATGTCCACTGCCGTTTCGCTGGCCAATGCCCAGAACACCGGTAGCCCCAAGGCTGGGATCAATCGGGCGACGGCCATTACGCCGATATTGGGGGCCAGCGCCGCCAGTGTGTTGGCCAGACCAAACATCACCAACACGCTGATAAACAGCTTGCGCCGCTCAAAGCGGGCGAACCAGGCGGTCAGGAACGGCCCGAATGCCGCCACGGTAAATGCAAACAACGTCACCAGCAGCCCGGCCTGGGCAATCGTGACTTGCAGGTCGCGGGCGATGGATGGCAACAGGCCGACGATAATGAATTCGGTGGTCAGCACCGTAAAACCAGCCGCCGACAACAGAAAAACAGACAACATGCAGAACTCCAGCAAAACAACGACACCAGCGTCAGCCCAAAAGGGTCGCTGGCAGAGTAGAAAGGGGATTGGCCCAAAGCCTAACAGAATGCGCCCCTCAGACAAACGCGTGTGAACGCCCAAGCGACGGATCGTCACAGGTCCGTCAGGTTTTTCCGCGGGCTGTGATAAAGTCCGCGGCCTGCAAACGCTGTACTTTCTTTTCGGTCCCGCTCACGTGGCCTGCCCGCCTGTTGCCCTGAGGGGTCGACCGTTGCACACAAAAAAAATCAGAGATGCCGTTATGACTGCTTTGTCTCCTTCCGTTCTACACCGCCTCAAACGCACCGGCCTGGTGACGCAAATCGTCATCGGTCTGATCGCCGGCATCATCCTGGCGTGGCTGGCACCGGACCTTGCCAAGTCCACCGCTTTCATCGGTAAGGTCTTTGTGTCAGCGCTCAAGGCCGTGGCACCGATCCTGGTGTTCGTGCTGGTCATGGCGTCGATCGCCAACCACAAGCACGGTCAGGAAACCCATATCCGGCCCATTCTCTTCCTGTACCTGCTCGGCACTTTCGCCGCCGCAGTGGTCGCGGTGGTTGCCAGTACCCTGTTTCCGTCCAGCCTTGTCCTGGTGTCCCATGACGTCGCCGTCACCGCCCCCGGCGGCATCGGCGAAGTACTGCAGAGTTTGATGCTCAGCGTGGTGGACAATCCGGTCAGCGCCCTGATGAATGCCAATTTCATCGGCATTCTGGCCTGGGCCATCGGCATGGGCATTGCCATTCGCCATGCTGGCGAAACCACCCGTACCGTGCTCGGGGATCTGTCCAACGGCGTGACCGTGATCGTGCGCGTGGTCATCTGCTTCGCCCCGCTGGGGATCTTCGGCCTGGTGGCCTCGACCCTGGCAACCTCAGGTTTCAGCGCGTTGCTGGGCTACCTTCACCTGTTGACCGTGCTGATTGGCTGCATGCTGTTCGTGGCGCTGGTGATGAACCCGCTCATCGTATTCTGGAAGCTGCGCCGCAACCCGTATCCACTGGTGTTCACCTGCCTGCGCGAGAGCGGCATTACTGCGTTCTTCACCCGCAGTTCGGCGGCGAATATCCCGGTGAACCTGGAACTGAGCAAACGCCTGGGCCTGCACGAAGACACCTATTCGGTATCGATCCCGCTGGGCGCGACCATCAACATGGCCGGCGCCGCCATTACCATCACCGTACTGACCCTGGCGGCGGTGCATACCCTGGGTATCGTGGTCGACGTGCCGACCGCCGTGTTGCTGAGCGTCGTCGCGGCCATTTGTGCCTGCGGCGCGTCCGGCGTGGCCGGTGGTTCGCTGTTGCTGATTCCCCTGGCATGCAGCCTGTTCGGTATCCCCAGCGACATCGCCATGCAGGTGGTCGCCGTGGGCTTCATTATCGGCGTCCTGCAGGATTCGGCGGAGACTGCGCTCAATTCCTCTACCGATGTGCTGTTCACCGCGGCGGCTTGCTTGGGTGAGGAAGAGAAGCGCGAACGCGTGGCCTGACAGCGGCGCTGGAGGTATGACCGTCATCGCGAGCAGGCTCGCTCTCACAGGGTTTGTGGCAGATACAAATCCAATGTGGGAGCGAGCCTGCTCGCGATAGCGATGGCACAGCCACCGTGTAAACAGACCGCCACAAAAAAGCCCGGGACGGCCCACACCGTCCCGGGCTTTTTCATGCTGGCGGGTTTAGAACGCGCCCATGTAGTCGCGTTTGCCCACTTCCACGCCATTGTGGCGCAGCAGCGCATAGGTGGTGGTGACGTGGAAGAAGAACTGCGGCAGACCATAGGTCAGGAGGTAGTTCTGGCCGGTGAAGCGTTTTTCCTTCGGCGTGCCCGGACGGGTGACGATTTCGATGCCTTCCTTGCCGTCGATCTGCTCGGGGCTGATGCCGTCGATGAACGCCAATACCTTGGTGATCAAGGCTTGCAGTTCGGCAAAGGTGGTTTCGCTGTCGTCATATTTCGGCACTTCAAGCTCGGCCAGACGCGCGGACACGCCTTTGGCGAAGTCCACCGCGATCTGCACCTGGCGTACCAGGGGGAACATGTCCGGGTACAGGCGGGCTTGCAGGAACGCGTTCGGGTCGATGTTTTTCGCAGTGGCGTGGGCTTCAGCCTTGTTCAGGACATCACTCAGGGCGTTGAGCATCTGCTTGAAAACCGGGATGGAAGCGGCGTACAGGGAAATAGTCATGGCGATCTCATGCAGGTGGCAGGAAAGGACAAATCAAACGGGTGCGATTATAGCCACGCCTTGTTGCGCACCTTGTCTTTTATTGCGCAAGGATTAGGCTAGGCGGCTTCCACAGCATAGGGAACGCGCGATGAGTATCGAAGAACAAAGCCCGGCCGAAGAACCGCGGCTCAACAGCACGGAAATCCGCATTCTCGGCGCGCTGGTCGAAAAGCAGGCCACCAACCCCGAGACCTACCCGCTGACGCTCAACGCCCTGGTGCTGGCCTGCAACCAGAAGACCAGCCGTGAGCCGGTCATGAACCTCAATCCGGGCCAGGTCGGCCAGAGCCTGCGTGCGCTGGAAGGTCGCGGCTTTACCAAACTGGTGATGGGCAGCCGCGCCGACCGCTGGGAGCATCGGGTCGACAAGGCCCTGGAGCTGGTGCCGGCCCAAGTGATTCTGATGGGGTTGCTGTTCTTGCGCGGCCCGCAGACAGTCAATGAACTGCTGACCCGTAGCGGGCGGATGCACGATTTCGAAGACACCGAACAGGTGGTGCATCAGCTTGAACGGCTGATCGCCCGTGGCTTGGCGCTGTTGGTGCCGCGTCAGCCCGGCCAGCGGGAAGACCGTTACATGCACGCCATGGGCGACCCGGCGGATATCGAAGCGATCCTCGCCGCCCGCCAGCATCCCGTGGAGCGTGGTGCCGGCAGCGGCGTGTCGCTGGAGCGCATCGAAGAACTCGAAGCGCGGATCGCCGCGTTGGAAGAACGGCTGGCGCGACTGGAGTAATCAGGATCGAGCGAACGCCACGGCCTTCTTGAATTGTTCCGCGCTGGGCCGCACGCCGGTGTACAGGACAAACTGCTCCAGGGCCTGGATCGCAATCACTTCGAGCCCGGTGATGACCCGTTTGCCCTCAGCCTGGGCGCGCACGATCAGCGGCGTTTGCGACGGGATCGCCACCACATCGAACACCGTCTCGGCCGCTGCAATGGTCTCGGGCTCGAACGCCAGTTGATCGGCTTCCGGGCCACCGGTCATGCCGATCGGCGTGACGTTGATCAGCATCTGCGGCCGTCGCTGCCCCAGTTCAGCCTGCCACTCGTAACCCAGGGAGCCGGCCAAGGCTCGCCCGGCGGTTTCGTTGCGGGCCACGATCAAACCGTTTGAGTAACCACCTTCGCGCAAGGCGCTGGCCACGGCCTTGGCCATGCCGCCGCTACCGCGCAGAGCAAAGGTTGAATCCTTGGGCACCGCATGGGTTTGCAGCAATTGGGCGATCGCGATGTAGTCGGTGTTGTAGGCCTTTAAATGGCCATCGGTGTTGACGATGGTATTGATGGACTGGATCGCGGCGGCGGAAGGATCGAGTTCGTCGACCAGGGCGATGCAGTCTTCCTTGAACGGCATCGACACCCCGCACCCGCGGATGCCCAAGGCGCGGATGCCGCCTACAGCACCGGGCAAGTCCTGGCTGCTGAATGCCTTGTAGTAAAAATTCAGCCCCAGTTGCTCATACAGGTGATTGTGAAAGCGCAGGCCGAAGTTCCCAGGGCGCGCCGATAGTGACATGCACAGTTGAGTGTCTTTGTTGGGGTTGATCTGCATGTGTGACTCCTTGCAGTAAAGAAACCGCTACAGACCTTACACAATATTTACCCAACGGCACGGCAAATTCTGAAAAAATCGCTGTCAGAGCAAGTATCCCCGCGACCCTCATTCGGGTCTGTTGCAGACCACAGGCGCCGGGGCCAAAACGAGGAATCGTTATGAACCGTCAACTCCCCATCATCGCCCTGCTCATGGGGGCACTCGCGGTCACCGGCCAGGCATCCGCCCATGGTCGAGGTGGTTGGGAGGGGCCCGCCGTGTTTGGCGCAATCGTTGGTTCGGCCATCGTCGGCTCAGCGATCATCAACCGTGATCGTCCGGTCTACGTGCAGCAACCGGTGTACGTCCAGCCACAACCGGTTTATGTGCAGCAGCCGCCACCGGTCTACTACCAGCCACAGCCGGTCTACATCGAGCGCCCTGTCTACTATCGTCCGGCGCCGGTGTATTACGGGCCACCACGGGGCTATTACTACGGCCCACCGCGCGGTCATTACGGGCGCTGGTGATCAGTCTCTGAGGCAAAAGGAAAGGCCTGTGATCCTCGATCACAGGCCTTTCTTTATTAAGAGACATAAAGCCGAGCAAGCGCCGTCGTCACGAGGCTAGACGTGCTCGCTGCTTTTCAATCGTACCGGGCCATGCTCTACCGGTGCATGGGCTGCCTCCGACACCACCGGAATCTCGTTGCCATCGCAGTCGTGCAGCTTGCCGTCACTGAAGTAGTCGCCTTCACGCAGCGCCGCCAGGTCCTGATAACGCAACACCCGCTCGGTACCGGCGGCGAATACGGACTGTTGATCCGAGTTACCCCGGGTGAAGTGATTGAAGGCCAGGTTCAGCACGATTGCCATGATCGCCGAAGAGCTGATGCCCGAATGGAAGATTGTCGCGAACCAGCTCGGGAAATGATCGTAGAAATTCGGCGCGGCGATGGGAATCATGCCAAAACCGATAGAGGTGGCGACGATGATCAGGTTGACGTTGTTGCGGTAGTCGACTTTTGACAGCGTGCGGATGCCGCTGGCAGCCACGGTGCCGAACAGCACAATACCGGCACCGCCCAACACCGAAGTCGGCACCGCCGCGATCACTCGGCCCATGAACGGCAGCAGGCCGAGTACCACCAGAAATACCCCGCCAGTTGCCACCACGAAACGGCTCTTGATCCCCGTCACCGCCACCAGCCCGACATTCTGGGCAAAGGCGCTCTGGGTGAAAGAGCCAAAGATCGGCGCGATCATGCTCGACAGCATGTCGGCCCGCAAGCCGTTACCCAGACGCCTGGAGTCGACTTTGGTGTCGATGATCTCGCCCACCGCGAGGATATCGGCGGACGTTTCCACCAATGTCACCATGATCACGATGCACATCGACAGAATGGCCGCGACATGAAAAGTCGGCATGCCAAAGTGGAAAGGTGTGGGGAAGCCGAACATCGGGCCTTGGCTGACGGATGAAAAGTCCGCCATGCCCAGGAATACGGCGATGACCGTACCAATGACCATTGCCAGCAGAATCGACAGCCGCGAGATCGTCGCGCTGCCCATTTTGCTCAGCAGCAGCACCAGGACCAGGGTGACGGCGGCCAAACCGATATTGGCCATGCTGCCGAAATCGGCGGCGTGGCTATTGCCGCCCATCGCCCAGCGAGCGGCTACCGGCATCAAGGTCAGGCCAATGGTGGTGATGACGATGCCAGTGACCAGCGGCGGAAAGAACCGGGTGATTCGCGAGAACACCGGAGTAATCAGTAAGCCGATCAAGGACGCGGCGATCACCGCTCCGAGGATGGCCTGGAACCCCCCTTCTCCGCCGCTGCCGACGATCGCCACCATGGTCGCGACCCCGGAAAACGAAACGCCCTGCACGAGAGGCAACTGACAGCCGAAAAACGGCAGGCCAAGGGTTTGCAACAATGTTGCAAGCCCCCCCGCGAACAATGACGCCGCGATCAACAGGCCGATGTCCGCCGGTGACAAACCGGCGGCCTGACCGATGATCAGTGGCACAGCGACGATGCCACCGTACATGGTCAACACATGTTGCAGGCCGTAAGCCATATTCGCGCCGACGCCAAGGTTTTCGTCCTCGGGCCGTGGGAGTGAAACATGGGGCGTTTTCATGGTTCGGGAGTTCCCTGTTTTTTGTTATGCGCACACTGTATTCAAAACTCAGGACAAATGTCCATAGAGTTGTATACAACTTATTGCGCACAGCCATCCTCTCCCGCGGATCCTTGCGCCTCCCCTGCTACCCCACTTCGTTACAGAAGCCCAACCACGGCGGGCCGTAAAAGCTCGCGTGGCGGTACGCGCAGACCAAACTCGTTTTCCAGCAGGTCGATCAGTTCGTCGGCGTCGGTGATTGTCCGGCGCTCGCTTTGCTCGCCTATCCGGTGCAAGGCATAGCTGTTTCCGTTCAGGGTCTTGCGCAATCCATCGCCAGTGCGAGCCACCATCAACCGGCCCATGAATGGCGACTCGGGGTGGTTGCTGACGTACCAATTGCCGACGGTGTAGTCGATGTCTTCCTGGCGCTGCAGATCGAACAGGTACATCGGCCGCCATTCGTCGGCCACGCAGGCACGCAGCAGATAGCCGTCCGGGTGAGCCTCGATGCGATAGGGTTCGTGGGGAGTGGCCTGGATGTCACGGCTGTCCAGCAGCAGCGGCGCAGTAGGCACCATGCCGCCGAAGCCGACATCGGTGGTGTAACGCACGCCGTCAAGCGTCACCAGGCTGAGGCGGTGGGTGCGGGCGGGCCAGGCACCCTCGGGGGCATTCATCACCACCCGTCCGGTGATGCCTCGGGCTTCGAAGCCCAGTTCCAACAGCAGCGCCAGGAACAATTGATTGAGCTCATAGCAGTAGCCGCCGCGGCCTTGTTCGAAGACTTTTCGCTCCACTGATTCGAGGTCGATGGGGACGGGTTGGCCCAGCAGCGTCGAAAGGGTTTCAAAGGGGAACTCGGCGGTGTGGCGTCGTTGAAGCAGGCGCAAGGTGTCGAGGGTCGGGGCTGGCGGTGTGTCGAAGCCCAGGCGTTGCAGATAACGGCCCGAATCGTTCAGTCGGGTTTGGCTCATGAGGATGTCCTTTCCTGTCCAGTGCAGGGCTTACAAAAAGTCCGCTGCTGGGGTGCAGATATAAGGCATTCGCCTTTGCGAGACAATAACCGACCGCAGACCTCGCTCCCTCACCGACGTTTTCGCGAAGCGAGCCGGATCCAGGTCGGAGCATGGTCGCTGGGATGCGGTTGATTCCTGACCCATGCGTCCACGCCCGCCTCGCTCAGGTAAGGACTGGCCGCCGGGTTGAGCAGCAGGTGATCGATGCGCAGCCCGGAGTTCTTTTGCCAGTGCTGACGGAAATAATCCCAGAAGGTGTATACCCGCTCGTCCGGGTACAGATGGCGCAACGAATCGGTCCAACCCTGGTCGAGCAACCTTTGGTAACACTCGCGGCTTTCGGGTTGCAGCAGGGCATCCTTGAGCCAGGAACGCGGGTTGTAGATGTCCAGATCGGTGGGCACCACGTTGTAGTCACCCGCCAGCACCACCGGATGATCGCTGGCCTGCAGCCCCTGGGCATAAGCGATCAGCCGTTCGAACCAGGCCAGTTTGTAATCGAATTTGGGCCCAGGTTGCGGGTTGCCGTTAGGCAGATAAAGACAACCCACCAGCACGCCATGCACCGCTGCCTCCAGGTAACGACTGTGGCGGTCATCGTCGCCACCGGGCAAGCCACGGCGGCTCTCCAGCGGTTGCGCATCACGGGCCAGGATCGCAACGCCATTCCAGGACGCCTGGCCGTGCCAGAGCGATCCGTAACCAACCGATTCCAGCTGCGCTGTGGGGAAATCCTTGTCCGCTGCCTTGAGTTCCTGCAAGCAGACAATGTCGGGTTTCTCCCGCTCCAGCCACTCCAGCAGATTGGGCAGTCGGGCCCGGATACCGTTGATATTGAAGGTCGCTATGCGCAGGTTTTTCATCGGGCCAGGGCTCCAGATCCAGGACACTAGCTGTGACCGACAAGCCACCGTGGTGGTTGCAACGACTTACGATCTCCCGGCCATCGATTTTGATGATTTCTGCGACCTCAACGATCCGAGCGCGCCAGCGTATCAAACCCGTCTTCCATCGATAACGCCGCCACTCGGTTGCGTCCGCTGTGCTTGGCCTGATAAAGCGCCGCATCGGCCCGCTGGAGGAACACTTCAATGCTGTCCAAACTGCTGGGCACGAACGCGTAGCAGCCCAGGCTCACCGTCAAGTAGCCGGTAGGAGAGCCGGCATGGGTGATGTGTTGGTCGATAACGCTGCGGCGGATCTGCTCGGCCAGGGCTAAGGCCCCTTGCAGGTTGGTATCGGGCAGCAGCACCGCGAACTCCTCGCCGCCATAACGCACGGCAAGGTCAGCCTTGCGATGACAGCAACCCTTGAGCACCTTCGCCATTTCTGCCAGGCAATGATCCCCGGCCACGTGGCCGTAGGTGTCGTTGTAACGCTTGAAGAAATCGATATCGAGCATGATCAGGCTCAATGGGCTGCGCTGGCGGGCACCCCGGCCGAACTCGATGTCCAGGGCCCGCTCGAACAGCCGACGGTTCGCAAGCCCGGTCAGGCTGTCATGGGTGGCAATCAGTTCCAACGCTTCCTGGGCCTTGCGCAGGTCCGCTTCGATCCGTTCGCTGTTGCGCACCTGACGCACGAACACCCAGCCGAACAGGCAGATACCTAATACCACCACCGCTACGATGAGACTGGATTTGAAGGCTCTGTCGTGCCAACCCGCCAGGATCGCCTGTTCGGACATCGCGGCGGTCACCACCAGCGGATAGGCCTGTAAATGCTGGTGGTCATAGAGCCTGAGGACGCCATCGGCAGCGGAGCGGATGGTCGCGGTACCGGCGCTTTCGCTGTACAACTCATGCTGAAAGACCGGTTCCTCGGCCAGGGATCGACCGATTTTCGCCTCGTCGAAGGGGCGCCGGGCCAGCAAGGTCCCGTCGGACAAGGCCAGGACCATCTCGTCTTGATCAGCGAGGCTGAAGCTTTCGAAGAATCGATCGAAGTACGACATCTTGATCCCGGCCAACAATACGCCCTGGAAATTGCCGTCCTGATCATTCAAGCGCCGCGACACCGGGATGATCCACTCGCCATTTTGTCGACTGCGGATAGCCGGCCCGATATGAGCGATCAGGGCGGTGTTCTGCTGATGGAACGTAAAGTAGTCCCGATCTGCTACCCCTGGGCCCCTGTGCAGTTGTTCAAAGGACGTAATGACCCAATGACCGTGCTTGTCGAACAGGAACAGGCCATGCAATTGCTCCAGGGCTTGCACGCGCCGGGCAAAGGTTTTCTGCAGACGTGGTTGCAGCGCCGGACCGAAACCGTCGCTCTCTATCCAGTCCGCCAGGCTGGTCAGGACCAGGTCTGTCTGCTGGAACGTGTCCTGAGCCTGTTGGGCCATGGCCCGGGTGAGGTTGGCTGAGGCGGTGCGCGCCGACTCCAGATCGTAGCGACGAGACTGTTCCAGTTGCAAAAAAAGCAGGCCACACAGGCACAGGCAGACCGCCGCGATAAACGCCACCGCTGCCTTGAGCAACGGCAGGCGCTTGAGGGCACCGCCGGGGACATGGAACGGATCAAAATGGGGGATAGGCAAGCGAATTCCTGAGGGGGGCAAAGCATGAGCGAAACCCTCAAAGCCCCCAATATTCGTGAGCTTAGCCTACCGCCTGGGGGGGCGGCAATTTGCCGGTGTGGCATAGCCGATGGGTGGCTCAATGGATCCAAAATCCTGCGCATGGCCCTGTCAAATTCACCCGTTCTGGCCGGAAAATCCCCCCCAATGGCGACAATCCCGGAAAGCCGGTTTTTTTCATGAATCGCTTTGCCAGGGCTATCAAAATTGCGTAACGCCCCATAACGTAGGTCGCCTTTGCCATCCAAGCACCGGCCGACCATGAATAAACCCATCCCGACCGTCGACGACCCGTTGTCCAGCCCCTCGGCCATCAGCTTGCGCGAGGCGTTCTGGTTCTGGCTCAAGCTGGGCTTTATCAGTTTCGGTGGGCCGGCAGGACAAATCTCGATCATGCACCAGGAGTTGGTGGAGCGCCGACGCTGGATTTCCGAACGACGCTTTCTGCATGCCCTCAATTACTGCATGCTGCTGCCAGGCCCCGAGGCGCAGCAATTGGCGACGTACCTGGGCTGGCTGATGCACCGCAGCTGGGGCGGGATCATTGCCGGGGCGCTGTTCGTGCTGCCTTCGCTGTTCATTCTCATCACATTGTCCTGGCTGTATGTCGCCTTTGGCGAAGTGCCCGTGGTGGCCGGGATTTTTTATGGCATCAAGCCAGCCGTGACCGCGATCGTCGTGCATGCCGCCCACCGGATAGGTTCGCGCGCGCTCAAGAACAGTTGGCTGTGGGCCATCGCCGCCGGCTCGTTCACCGCGATATTCGCTTTCAATCTCCCCTTCCCGCTGATCGTGCTGGGAGCGGCGGTCATCGGGTACTTCGGCGGCCGCTGGGCACCGGAAAAGTTCAGCCTGGGCGGCCACAACGCCACGCATCAATCCTTTGGCCCGGCATTGATCGACGATGACACCCCGCCCCCGGAGCATACCCGCTTCAGCGCCTTGCGACTGGCCCGGCTGACGATCATCGGCGCCCTGCTGTGGGCCTTGCCGATGGGTGTGTTGACCCTGTTGTTCGGCTGGGAAGGCACCCTGACGCAAATGGCCTGGTTCTTCACCAAGGCGGCCTTGCTGACGTTTGGTGGCGCCTATGCGGTTCTGCCCTATGTGTATCAAGGCGCTGTCGGACATTTCGGCTGGCTGACCCCGACACAGATGATCGATGGTCTGGCCCTCGGCGAAACCACTCCCGGCCCGTTGATCATGGTGGTCGCTTTCGTCGGCTTCGTCGGTGGCTACGTGATGCAGGTGTTCGGCCCTGAACAGGCCTTCCTCGCTGGCGCGGTTGCCGCCACGCTGGTGACCTGGTTTACGTTCCTGCCCTCATTCCTGTTCATCCTCGCGGGTGGGCCGTTGGTGGAGTCGACGCATAACGAGCTGAAATTCACCGCACCGCTGACGGCGATTACTGCCGCCGTGGTCGGGGTGATCCTCAACCTGGCCTGCTTCTTCGGTTACCACGTGCTTTGGCCCAGCGGTTTTTCCGGTGCGCTGGACTGGCCGTCGGCAATCATCGCGCTCGCCGCCGCCATTGCGCTGTTTCGCTACAAACGCGGCGTCATCCAGGTGCTACTGGGATGCGGACTGACCGGCCTGGCCGTGCATCTACTGCGTTAGATGAGGCATTTGCTCAGGTAGGCCGCCGAGGCCGGGCACAATGATCTGAATTGGGCCGTTTCGCTGATCGACATCGGCGCCAGCGAACGGTCACGCGGCTGATACCCCTGGGCGACAAAGAAGCTAGCAGCACTGGCAGTGAGCAGGTGAAGGCGCTCCACACCTTGGTTTTTCGCAAAGTCTTCCAGAGCGACCAGCATCGCTGCGCCTATGCCGCGCCCCCGCAGCCCCTCAGGGACCACCAGAGAGCGTAACAATCGGTCCGCGCCCTCCCCCTCGATCCCGCCAAACGCTGTCTGAGCGTCTGCTTGCCTGAAGCTGAAAAAACGTCGGCCCTGCTGGTTCAGGTCGTCCACAGGCAGCCCCCCCAGGATCAGCGCCTGGCGCAACGGCTCCAACTCCTCATTGCTCAGTTCGGTCATGTGCATGGCATTGCTCTGACAGAGGTTCTGCCCAGGAAACTACGCCGCCAGCACTCTCCTACGCAACTGCTCGCGCAGAACAAAATTGAACGGCCCGTGCTTTGCGCGAACTAACCAGGTTCATGCCCTGCCCAGGTTCTCACACCAAAGTCGGCAAGGGCCAAAACCTGAACAGCAATGGCACAGGTGACCGTTCACATGGACTCAAGCTCTCTTCAGTTCCTTACCGATACCCAATTACTCGGCATCTCCATCGCCAACTGGCTCCTGGCCCTGGGTGTGATGGTGGTGAGTTTTATCATCGTCAGGGCCGGCATCGGCTTGCTGTTGAGAAAAGTGCAGGCCCGGGCACAGAAACCCGATGCGTACGTCAGCCACATCGCCGTCGAAGTCCTGTCCAGCACCAGCAATACGCTGTTGTTACTGGCCTCCATCCTCATTGGCGTCGGCGTCCTGGACCTGCCGGAGCGTTGGCTTGACCGGGTCAGCAGCCTCTGGTTCGTGGTCGCAGCCTTGCAGGTGGGGCTCTGGGCCAACCGGGCAATTGCCCTGGCGTTGCTGCACTATTTCGCCCGCCACAGCCACTCCGACATCCACCAGAAAAGCGCGTTGGCCACCCTGAGCCTGTGGGGCGCGAAGGTGTTTCTCTGGGCCGTGGTACTCCTGGCGATGCTCTCCAACCTGGGCGTGAACATCACCGCCTTTATCGCCAGCCTCGGGGTCGGTGGTATCGCCGTGGCGCTGGCGGTGCAGAACATCCTCGGTGATCTGTTCGCCTCGCTGTCCATCGCCGTGGACAAGCCGTTCGAGGTCGGCGACTTCATTGTCGTCGGTTCCCTGGCCGGCACCGTGGAACATGTCGGCTTGAAAACCACGCGGATCCGTAGCCTGGGTGGCGAGCAGATCGTGATGGCCAATGCCGGAATGATCAGCACCACCATTCAGAACTACAAACGGCTTCAGGAACGACGCATCGTCTTTGAATTCGCCTTGCCCCATGACTGCTCGACAGAACAGCTAAGGCAAGTGCCGGTCATCGTCGAAAACATCATCAAGGCTCAGGAAAAGACCCGCTTCGACCGCTCGCACTTTCGCGGTTTCGGCGAGAGCGCACTGGAATTCGAAACGGTGTACATCGTGCTGGACCCCAGCTACAACGTTTACATGGATGTCCAACAGGCGATCAACCTGGGCATGATGGAAGAATTCGCCAGAATCGGTGTGCGATTTGCGATCCCGGCCCGTACCGTTCATGTCGCCTCGCTACCCGATACGCAGGGGCAAACGTCCAAGGAAAACGCTCACAAGACCTCGCTGGAAGCCGCGCCGGAATATCGCTCGCAGCATTAACCTCCAAGCATTTACCCTGTGGGAGCAAAGCTTGCTCGCGATGAGGGCGCACACGCAAATGGGCGCACACTCGTATCAAATAAAACTGACAGACCGCGAATTAGCTGGCGGATTGAGCAACGCATTGGCGCCGGTCTCAATCGCCGGCGACCTGTTTTCCACCGTTGGTTTCCCTACGAGAAGGCTCAACGCGTTGTCGATCTCGTCGGCCGCCCCTTGCGCGTACTGTGCGTTTGCCCAGCTCCAATGGTGTTCAAACATCAACCCGCCCACCGCCTGCGCGCACAGTTCATCACTGCAGACCCCCATCTTTCCCGCCGCAGCGATCACGGCCATAAGGGCTTGCTCCAACTGGAAAATTCGCTCGGTAGTCACACTGACCCACTCGATAGGTAACGAGCCCCTAGCCTACCAATATATCAATGTGCCACCAACCGCAGGCGCTCAACGGTCATCTGCTCAAACGGCCTTGGCTTGCGCCCGGGCGCGAATGTCTGGGCAATCCCGAACCGCGGCCCGTGCAGCCAGGATGCCGAGAACGGCTGCACCACCCAGCACAACCGCGCTGGCTTCGAAAGTCGCCTGATAGCCGCTCAGATCGAAAAGGATGCCGCCCACCGTGGCACCCGCCGCAATCGCAAGCTGAATGATCGCGACCATCAATCCCCCCCCTGCTTCGGCATCATCTGGCAGCGTTCGCGCCAGCCAGGTCCACCAGCCGACGGGGGCAGCGGTGGCCACTAAACCCCAAAGCCCCAGCAGGATAATCGTGATGGTTGCCGACGCCCCGAACCCCACCAGGGCAAGTGCAATCGCTGCCATCAGCAACGGGATGACGATGAGCGTCCGATACAGGCCATTTTTCAAGAACGCACCGATCACAAAGGTACCGAGCAAACCGGCCACGCCAATCACCAGCAATGCAAACGAAAGCAAAGACACGCTCATCTGCGTCACCGTTTCAAGGAACGGTCGTAGATAGGTGAACAACATGAATTGACCCATGAAGAATGCACTGGCAGCCAGCATGCCCAAGGCTATGGGGCCCCGCGCCATCAATTTGAACACGTTGGCGCTGCCCTGCTTCGTCTGTGCCGGCATGGAGGGCAGGCGTAACAGCAGCCAGACCAAAGCGGTGGCGGCGACAGGCACAATGCAAAAGAACGCGCCACGCCAACCGATTATCTGCCCAAGAAAACTGCCCAGCGGCGCCGCCACCACCGTCGCCAACGCATTGCCGCCATTGACGATCGCCAGGGCCCGTGGGATCTGGTGATCCGGCACCAGCCGCATGGCCGTGGCGGCTGACAACGACCAAAAGCCGCCAATCGCAACGCCGATCAGTGCGCGTCCGGCCATGAATACCGCGTAATTGGGTGCCAATGAGACCACGGTTCCAGAAATGATCATCAACAGTGTCAGCAGCAGGAGCAAACTTTTACGGTCCACCCTAGCGGCAATCGATGCAATGAACAGGCTGGTGATCAGGGCGAAGGCGCCAGACACGGCGATGCCTTGACCGGCCTGCCCTTCGCTAATGTGTAGATCGGCCGCAATGGGCGTGAGCAGGCTGACCGGCATGAACTCCGATGCAACGAGGGCGAACGCAGCGAGGGACATGGCAAGCACCGCGCTCCACGTGGGGCGGTCTTGGGATATGGGCAATACGCTATCGGTCATGGGATATGAATCCTGTGTTTCTTGAGCGTCGGGTCCACTGAAGACTCGAGGGGACGAACTGCGGCAACGAAGATCGCTGCCGCAGGACAAGAGGTGCCAAGTGATGGCGTGATTGAGGGAGTTACTTCAGATTGTTGCGAAAGAACCCGGCCAACTTGTCGAACGGGATCAGGTTCACCCGGTCGTAAAGGTCCACATGGTTGGCTCCCGGGATGATGAGCAACTCTTTGGGTTGCGCAGACCGCTTGTAGGCATCTTCACTGTACTCACGCGAGTGCGCCTCGGAGCCGGTGATAAACAGCAAAGGACGCGGCGAGATGCTTTCAATGTCATCGAACGGGTAGAAGTTCATGAACTTGACGTTGCTGGACAGCGTGGGCATGGTCGTGGTCTGCGGCGAAGCGCCGGCGGGAGTGACTTCGCCACGCGGGGTCCGGTAGAAGTCAAAGAACTCATCCGCGATGGCATCGCCCGTCAATTTCAGCGGTGAGCCAGAGGTGTACGCGGTTTTTCCACCGATAAACTCCACATAGCGCTGCTCGGCTGCCGTGGCCAGGAACTGTTTTTTCTGTTCCGCCGTTGTCGAGTTACCCAGGCCTTTGCGGTACAAGTCGCCATGGTTGTACATGCTGACCGTCGCGATGGCCTTCAGGCGCGGGTCGATCTTGGCTGCGCTGATGACGAAAGCGCCGCTGCCGCAGATACCAATGATGCCGATGCGCTCGCGATTGACGAACGGCCGGGTGCCGAGAAAATCCACCGCAGCGCTGTAATCCTCTGCGTACATGTCCGGCAACACCGCATTGCGCGGCGTACCCTCACTCTCCCCCCAGAACGACAAATCCAGGGAGAGCGTAACAAAACCCTGCTCGGCCATTTTGGTCGCGTACAGATTGGAACTCTGCTCCTTCACCGCGCCCATGGGATGACCCACGATGATGGCGGCGCTCTTCGCCTTCGGGTCCAGTCCCTTTGGGACAAACAGATTACCTGCCACCTCCATCCCGTATTGATTCTTGAAGGCGACCTTTTCCACTGTCACCTTGTCACTTTTGTAGAAGTTGTCAGCACCGTTGGACATATCAGCCCCCATGGATGAGCAAGAGACGATAAGCAGACCGAGGGCAAGCAGCATTCTTTTCACTGGATAGTCCTTCTGTTTGAGTGATTCGAGGGGTGTCGCCCGCGTAGGCTCGAACATGCATTGAGTAATGATCTCCTGAGTCAGGTCGGATCAAATTCTCAGCGCCCAACCCGGATTTCAGGTAGCGCATTGCGCTGCTTTTCTTGCCCGATCCTATGAGTTCGCCCACTTCATGTAGGCAGCGCTTCGCTTGGCGAGTTAATGTTCTGCCTATAGCTATCAGTCCTGGACAACTTCCGAACCCGCCATGACCACCCAACGCAAATCCCTGCAAGAGACGCTCGCCAGCCTCATTGACGCCCGGACCCCACAGACGGGGGACTTTGATATGCCGGTGGCCGGCCTTAGTTTCTTTCGACGTGAAGCCCCGGCGCGTCCCGTCATCTGCATGATCGAACCGAGCATCGTGCTCGTGGCCCAAGGCGTGAAACAGGTATGGGTAGGTGGCAAGGCGTATGGATACGACACCACACGATTTCTCATCACTTCGCTGGACATCCCCGCCAATTCTGAAGTGATGGTGGCAAGCCCGGAGCAACCTTGCCTGGGCCTGGTCTTCAAGCTCGACTTGCGCATGGTCGCCGATCTGGTCGCCCAGAGCGGCATGACGCCGTATCGAGACCGGCCCATCGGAATTGGCGCAGGCATTGGTACAGCAACACCTGAGCTTCTGGCGCCGTTCGCACGCTTGTTGGCGCTGCTGGATGAGCCTGACGCGATCCCTGTACTGGCGCCGCTGATCCAACAGGAAATTCATTATCGGTTGTTGATGAGCGACCAGGCTTCGCGGCTGCGTCAGATCGCCTCCGTGGACAGCCAGGGCTACCGGATCGCCAAAGCCATCGACTGGCTGAAATTGAATTACACCGAACACATCCGCGTAGAGGACCTCGCGGCGCGTGTGCAGATGAGCCCCCCCACCTTCCACCATCACTTCCGCCAGCTCACCGCGATGAGTCCGCTGCAGTATCAGAAGTGGCTACGGTTGAACGAAGCGAAGCGCTTGATGCTCAATGAACATATGGACGTGGCGAGTGCGGCCTTCAAAGTGGGCTATGAAAGCCCCTCGCAGTTCAGCCGTGAGTACGGCCGTTTGTTTGGCATGCCGCCCAAGCGGGATATTGCGACGTTGCGCGGGCCAGCCGATCACACCAAGGCTGTTTGATTCATTGTGGCTTGCCCCATTGTGACGAGGGAACTCCCTCGCCACGGCTCAGCTACATCGTTCAAATCGTCGCAACGTTGTCCGGGCTTTTCAGGCCCCGGCGCTGTTCAGTCCAAGGTCCATCAGTTCCTGGCGCCGTAATACTGCGCCATGTAATCCACAAACACTCGAACCTTGGCCGGCAAATTCCGCGCATGCGGGTAAAGCGCATAGTAGTGCCGCTGCCCAAGCGTGTACTCAGGCAGAATCCGCACCAGTCTTCCCGTCAGCAAGTCATCCTGCACCGTCGCCAGGGTAAACGCGGCAATGCCCCCGCCCGCCAGAGCGCAGGCGTGCAAGGCAGTGATGGTGTCCGTATGAAAGCTGCTGGCGCAATCCACCGTGCTCGACTCCCCTGCTTCCCCCACCAGCACCCACTGCGTGGCCGAGGCATACGTCAGCAGCCGATGGTCGTTGAGTTCAGCAACGCCGCGAGGCAGCCCGCGCTTGAAGACATAGGCCGGTGCCGCCACCAGAACCAGCGGCGAAACGCTGAGCAAGCGCGCGACAAGACTGCTGTCGGCCAACGGCCCGCAAATCCGTAATGCCACATCGAACCCATCGGCTACCAGATCGACAAGCGGATCCGAGCAGGACAAATCGACCTGGATGTCCGGATAGCGCTCCTGGAACGCCGGCAACCAACGTGCCAGCTCCAGCGTACCGATCACCAGCGGTGAACTGATGCGCAGCAGCCCGGAGGGCCGTTCCTGTTCCAGGGTCACCGCCTGGGACGCGGCATCAACGCGATCCAGAATATCCACGCAAGCGGCGTAGTAGCGCTCGCCTGCTGCCGTAAGGCTCATGCGTCGGGTATTGCGATTGATCAGACGCACGCCCAGCACAGACTCCAATTGCTGCAAGTTGCGCGACACCGACGAATGAGTGGTGTCCAGTCGTTCGGCCGCGGCTGAAAACCCCTGAGCCTCCACGATGCAGCGAAACACGCGCATGGCGAGCATCTGATTCATTTTCAGCGTACCGGCAGCTTGATGATTTGGGCGGTGGTCATCACATCACCTAAAGTATCCTCGACCTCGGCCAGTGCGGCCTTGTGCAAGGCGTCCTTGTCGATCGCTTCGCCACTGACCCGGGTGATCGCACGGGTAGCCGATGCATCGGAGGCGACCAACACATTGTAGCCAAGCGGCGCCGCATCACGGGCAGCACCGGCCACGCACGCGTGGGTCATGAGACCGGAGATGATCAGGTTTTCGATACCAGCGCTCTTCAAACGCTTGTCCAGGTCGGTACTGCCGAAGACGCTGACAGTGGTCTTTTGCAAGACAACATCCTGGGCCCGGGGCTGCATGTCCGGATGGAATTTCACGGTTTCGCCACCCTCGGCAAACACCGCCGAACCGGCCGGCGCAATGTGCTGGATATGGAACACCGGCATGTGGTGATCATCGGCGAAATCAATCAGTTCGCGAGTATTGGCCAACGCAGCAGCGCCGTCAGGGATGGGCATTTTGCCGGTGAAATATTCGTTCTGAAAATCGATTACCAGTAACGCGGTTTTACCGGCCGGGAGTTGGTTGACCGGCTCCGCGCCAGCCATGGCTCGAATGGTGGGATGGGCATCAGCCAATGCGCCGGTGCTGGCGACAATACCGGAGAACGCACAAGCGGCGAGCAAACGACGGGTAAAACGTTGCATGAGGGATTCCTTCACAAGTGGTTGAGTGAAGCAATCCTAGGGGGATAGTTCAGGCCGGAACACAGTGCGGCTGGAACAGGACTTGTTTGTGTTTAGCACAAATAAACCCTCTTCCTCGGTTGGGTCAGAAAGAAACCGCCGGTTCCTCGAGCATCTGGCACTGCCGATGGCAAACAACCCGGTTGCGCCCGCCGGTCTTGGCCTCGTAAAGCGCCTGGTCGGCGTCGTTGAGCCAGAGAGTGGCGTCGCCATAGGCCGGGTTGAAGGCGGCCAGGCCAATGCTCAGACTGCCCTTTAGCGCGGGGGCCTGCTCGTAGCCGAGCAGGGCGAACCGCTCACGCAGGGCCTCCATGGCCAGCACGGCATTGTGCAACGTCAGGTCCGGCAGAATCACGCAGAACTCGTCCCCCCCATAACGTCCGACAATGTCGGTGGCCCGCAGGTTTTGCTTGAGCATCTTGCCCAGCTGACGCAACACGATGTCACCAGCGCCATGGCCATAGGTGTCATTGATGGCTTTGAAGTGGTCGATGTCCATCAGCGCAATCACGCCGTGACCAGCCCCATCGTGTGGCTGTCGCAGGCAGCGCTGGAACTCCTCGTTAAGCCGGTCCTTCCACGCCCCATGATTGAGCAGACCGGTCAGGCTGTCGGTACGGCTCAGGGCCAACAACTCGCGCTTTTGCCGGCCCAGGATGTCGGTCTGGCGAAAACAGATCCAGCCCAACGCCAGCGGATATATGCACAACAGAGGCAAACTGGCATAGAGCTGCGCCGAACTGGTCATCGGCACACTGGTCAACGGGAAGATCGCCAGGCCCAGGGCGATGCCCGTCACTTGGACCGCCGCCCCGGCGAACAGAAAACGCAAGCCCCCGATGGAGACGTTGTTCATCGCCATCATTGCCAGCGTAACGGCCGTGGGCAGCGGATTGAATTGCATCGCAACGACCCAGAAACCGCCAAGAAAGGCGTCGATCAGCAAGTTTCGGCGTTCGGCCTGGTACGGCTGCGCCGCGCGACGGGCCCACTGATAGGCCACATGCGGCCATAACAAGCCGTTGAACAGCATGGCCCACCAGACCCAGGGTGCCGGGTCAAGGGGATAGACAGCGACACTCACCAACAACAACCCTAGCATCAGGCCCAGGATTCGTGAGGTGTAAAGCCTCCTGGCCAATGACAGTCCCTTTCGTCCCGTTCTTTGCATAGAGGCCTCTGTACCGAGGGCTTCCCGGGTTGTGGGATAGGGTTATTTGAAGTCTATCAGGGCGGCATCAAATAGCCACCATCAATGAAGGGGTATTTATTCGCCATCAAATGCACGGCTCCCCTCGGATTTTGGCTATACATGACAAAGGGAATCGGCAACCACCACCAGAAAGGAGGCCCATGCGCAGCTATCAGGTGTTGATCATCGGCAGCGGGTTCGGGGGCCAGTGCGCGGCAATCAATCTCCTCAAAGAGGGCATAAAGGATTTCCTGCTCTTGGAGCGACGGAATTTCTTCGGCGGCACCTGGTGCCAGAACACCTACCCCGGCGCGGCGGTAGACGTGCCGTCGCCCTTGTATTCGCTCTCATTCGCCGCTTACGACTGGAGCCGGATGTTCGCCGGCCAGGAGGAGCTGCACCGCTACACCCGGCACGTGATCGAACGCTTCGCCCTGCAGGACAAGGTACAACTGGGCGCGAATGTGCAGCGGGTGGCATGGGACGACAATGCCCGACATTGGATCGTCGACACCGCCAGCCTAGGGACCTTTCATGCGCAATTCCTGATCAATGCCACAGGCCCCCTCAGCCAACCGGTGATCCCTGATTTCGAAGGCCGGGATCGCTTCCAGGGCGAGACGTTTCACACCAATGATTGGGACCACACCTACGACTATCGCCACAAACGCGTTGCCATCGTCGGCAGTGGCGCCAGCGCCGCCCAAGTCATCCCGGCCATTGCGCCAGAAGTCGCCCATCTGCACGTGTTTCAGCGTACGCCCCACTGGGTACTGCCACGCCGCGACCGCACGTTCAACCGTCTCGAACGTTGGTTGCTGAGCCTGGCGCCGATGCGCACCCTGTTGCGCTGGTCGATCTACTGGCAATTCGAAACCCGGGTGATTGCGTTCAAATATTCACGGCCGGCGGTTCGCATGGTCCAGCGCCAGGCCCTGAACATGCTTGAACGCCAAGTGCCGGATCCGGTTCTGCGTCGTCGCTTGACCCCTGACTACCTGATCGGCTGCAAGCGCGTCATCCTGTCCAGTACGTTGTATCCGGCCCTGTGCCGGGCCAACGTCAGCGTGCATGGCCAGGAGCACGGCATCGCCGCCCTCGATGAAACCGGCATCATCACCCGGGACGGCCAGCACATCCCACTGGACCTGATCATCTGGTCGACAGGCTTTGACGCCACCGACGGGGTGATTTCCTATCCCGTCACCGGCCGCAACGGCACCCGACTGCACGACGTCTGGGCCCAATACCCGCGCGCCTACCTGGGTACCAGCCTGCCGGACTTCCCCAACCTGTTCATCGTGACCGGCCCCAACACCGGCATCGGTCACACCTCGGCACTGTTCATCATCGAGTCGCAGATGAACTACATCCTGGACTGCATCCGCACCTTGAACCGGCAAAACCTGCGCAGCATCGAAGTGCAGCCTGCCGCCGAACAGCGCTACACCGAAATGATCCACCGGGAAATGCAACGCACTGTATGGAAATCCGGCGGCTGTCACAGCTGGTATCAAAGCAAAAGCGGCCACGTCGTCGCGATGTTCCCCGGTTTCAGCTTCACTTATCACTATCTGACTCGTCGGCTCCGGTTGGCCGATCACATTCTGTCCTGACCCTGGAGGGCAAAGCATGTTGGTGTTGTGGGTAGTCCTCGCCGTGTTTATCGCCTGGAGCTGGCTGACGTATCCAGGCATCGGCCATGTGCTGTACGACATGGGCATGGCCCTGGAAGCGCGTCTGTACCGACTGCACAAGATCACGGTGCCCATCAGCGAAATGACCGTGTCGACCTGGCAAGGCGGGCCCTACGAAGCGTCCGGCAGCATATTGATGCTGCACGGCTACAGCGCCGACAAGAACCTCTGGCTGCGTTTTGCCCGGCATTTTGTCAGCGACTATCGGGTGGTGATTCCTGACCTGGCCGGTCATGGCGAAACCGGCTTCAAGGCCGGCGGCGGTTATGACATCCCGACCCAGGCCCGACGGGTGATCGAACTGCTGGATGCCTGCGGCCTGGACAAGGTCCATGTGATCGGCAACTCCATGGGCGGTCATCTCGCCGCCTGGCTGGCAGCGACCTCCCCGGAACGGATACTCACCCTGGCCCTGATCGACCCGGCCGGCGTCACCGCGCCCGAACCCAGCGACATGGAGCGGCACCTGGCAGCCGGCCACAACCCGTTTCTGGTGCGCTCGCGGGACGACTTCGCTCCTTTCTACGCGATGACGATGGCCTCGCCGCCGTGGGTGCCGAGTGTGGTGCTGGCGGCGCTGGCCGAGCGTTATGAGCAGCGCCGGGATGAACTGGAAGAGATCTTCGTGGATTTTCGCGCCAGCCCGCCGATGGAGCCGCGCCTGCCCGACATCCGCGCGCCTTCGCTGCTGCTCTGGGGTCGCAAGGACCGGCTGATTGACGTCAGCAGTGTGCCCGTATGGAGCAAGGGCATCGCCGACTTGCGTGTGGAAATCTGGGAGGGGGTAGGCCATATGCCCATGGTCGAGCGACCCGGGAGAACCGCCGCGCTGTATCGCGACTTTCTCAAGGGCCTGGGCCAGTGACCTTGATGCCGCTCTTCAAGGCTGCCTGAGCCACGGTGAAGTGGGCGGATCAGTCCCTGACAGAATGAAGTCCTGAAGATTCTTCGTTTGTCGACGCTGGTGAAGGCTGCGATCTTTCCTTCCACTTTCCCACAGCTTGCGCCAGGAATTCTCACAATGAGCTTCGTCAGTCCCGACCTGATCCGCCAACGCTTCTCCAAGGCGATGTCCGACATGTACCGCGACGAGGTGCCGCTGTACGGGGCACTGATGAACCTGGTGGAACAGACCAATGCCCAGGTGCTGGTCAACGACCCGCACTTGGCCGAACACTTGCGCAGTACTGGCGAACTCCAGCGTCTGGACCTGGAGCGCCACGGCGCGATCCGTGTCGGCACCGCCGCAGAACTGGCAACCCTGGGGCGTCTGTTCGCGGTCATGGGCATGCACCCGGTGGGCTACTACGACCTCACGCCCGCCGGGGTGCCTGTGCATTCCACGGCATTTCGAGCCGTGCATGAAAGCGCCTTGCAGGTCAGCCCGTTCCGGGTGTTTACCTCGTTGCTGCGTCTGGAGCTGATCGAAAACGCCGAGCTTCGGGCCTTTGCCGAATCGGTGCTGAACAAGCGCCAGATCTTTACCTCCACGGCGCTCCAGCTCATCGACCTCGCTGAACGCCAAGGGGGGCTGACCCAACCACAGGCTGATGACTTCGTCCTAGAGGCCTTGGAAACCTTTCGCTGGCACCACAGCGCCACCGTCACGGCCGAGCAGTATCGGCAACTGAGCGCCCAGCATCGGCTGATCGCCGACGTGGTGGCTTTCAAGGGCCCGCACATCAATCACCTGACGCCACGTACCCTGGACATCGACATTGTGCAGGCCCAGATGCCCGTGCACGGCATTACCCCGAAGGCAGTCGTCGAAGGCCCGCCCCGTCGGCAGTGCCCGATCCTGCTGCGGCAGACCAGCTTCAAGGCGCTCGACGAACCTGTAGCGTTCACCGACCAGCCCCACTCCCAAGGCAGCCACAGCGCCCGCTTCGGCGAAATCGAGCAACGGGGCGCCGCCCTCACCCCGAAAGGTCGCGCACTCTACGATCAGTTGCTGAACGCCGCTCGGGATGCGCTGGGGGAGTTTCCCAACGAAGCCAACGCCGAACGCTACAACGCACTGATGACCGAGCATTTTGCCCAGTTCCCTGACAACCACGATGAGCTGCGTCGGCAGGCACTGGCGTACTTTCGCTATTTCGTGACGCCAAAGGGCCTCGCTGCCAAAGGCACGATCAAGCAACCGGTCTCGCTGGAACGCTTGCTGGAAGCGCAATACCTGCGCGCCGAACCCCTGGTGTACGAGGACTTCCTGCCAGTGAGCGCCGCCGGCATCTTCCAGTCGAACCTCGGCGATGCCGCTCAAATTCACTACGCCGGACAGTCCAATCGCCAGGCATTCGAGCAAGCGCTGGGACAACCGACCATCGATGAGCTGCAGTTGTATGCCGAAACGCAACAGCGCTCGATGGATGAGTGCATGTCCGCCCTGGGAATGTAGGAAAAACCGGAAAGCCGAATGCGTAAGAAGTTGCGCATCCGGCTTGCCAACTACGCAACTCCTCGCGCGCATTCCTCTGTACCCGGAGCGCTCATGGATCGACGCCTGATCCTAACTTATTGATATACATATCTTTTATAGAAGATGGCATAGCTCTTGATAACCGTCAGGCCACCTGGGGACGATTCCCTTCCCAGGTCCCTTTAGTTATCCCGCAAGGAGAGCATCCATTGGCTACCCCCGCTTACATGTCCATCGAAGGCACCAAACAAGGTCTGATCACTGCCGGCGCCTTTACGGCCGACTCGGTGGGCAACACCTACCAGGAAGGTCATGAAGATCAAGTCATGGTGCAAGGCTTCGAGCACCAGGTCATCATCCCCCGCGATCCTCAGTCGGGTCAGCCAACCGGCCAGCGCGTGCATAAACCCCTGGTCATCACCAAGGTGTTCGACAAGGCCTCGCCGCTGCTGCTGGCGGCCCTGACCTGCGGAGAACGCCTGACCAAAGTCGAGATCCAGTGGTACCGCACCTCGGCGGCCGGCACCCAGGAGCATTACTACACCACCACTCTGGAGGACGCGATCATCGTCGATATCAAGGACTACATGCTCAACTGCCAGGACCCGGCGAACGCGCACTTCACCCATCTGGAAGATGTGCACTTCACCTACCGCAAGATCACCTGGACCCACGAAGTCAGCGGCACGTCGGGCTCCGATGACTGGCGTTCACCGGTCGCCGGATAGTCGTCGATAGATATTGATTCAGGATGGTGTTCGCCCAGTGCGACGGCCTCGGCATTCCATGCACTGGTAAAGAGCCTGACACTGGGCGAACGGGCATAATAATAGTGGAACTTGCAAAATATGTCCGGGAGCTTGTTTAAATAATTATTTATCTTTAGTCGTCATTATTAACGCCCAATCAATAACAGCTATACAAACAGCTATACAAAATCCAACAGCAGTATAAAAAAAACATATCCGCTACGCCGAACAAGACCGGGCAAGTAAAGCAGCATTAACAAATGCGTTTTCAAGACCGCGCGGTCTATCCATCCTCAGCCCTGTCGCGCGGTCTTTTGTGCATCCGTCTCCCCCGCTTCAGTATCGCCTTCCTGCTGTTTGCGTTTAGCCGGATCGTTGGGGCGCAGGGCGTCGTTGTCACGCTCCACCTCTCCCGGCATCGCCGGCTCGTCTGGATTGTGCGACGTTTGATCACTGGGTTTCATGGCGAACTCCTTGGTTTTTCGGGCCTGCGCGTCAGGCGTCAGGATCGGCGACTTCTTCAGCGACGTTGGCGTCGGGTGAACGATGGTGCAGTTGTTCGGCCTTGGCCTTGAGTTCCTGCCACTGTGCCAGGTCGATAGCGCCCTGGCCGAACAGGTCATCGGCCACCCGCATCAGCTCGGTGAAATGGACGTCGGGCGACTGCTGCCAGTAGGTCTTGTCGTCGAACAAGCGCTGCCAGTCGGCCAGCGAGGGAAGTGTGAGGTCATCACTCATGACGGACTCCTCAGAGGCATTCATAAGGTATGAGGGTCGACGTTCCCGGGGAGTTCCGGCGATTCTCAGTAGCCCGTCATTTCCAGGTAACCGTTGCCGCTGTGGCTGCCGCTCAGGTGCACCGGCCCTTCCCAATAGGGAATGCGCAGGTTCATCCAGGCGTTGGGGTTCAAGGCATCGGTGGTGATGTCGAGTCGCTTGTCGGGGATCCTGATCGTCCAGCGCACCGGCATCGAGCGCCCGGCAACCACGGCGGTGTCCAGTGGTTCAAGGCTGATCTGCCCGGCATGCAGGGTCTGCGCCTGGCCTTGGGCATCGATCCAGGTGCCCGTGAGGTATGGCGCCCCCTCCTTGTGGCGCATGCGGTAGAGCATCACATGCTCGCCGCTGTCCAGGTGCAGGGAAAACCAGTCCCAGCCCGTCTGGTTCGCAGTCAGTGGCTGGCTGCTCCATTCGCGGTCGAGCCAGGCCGGGCCGCTGACCGTATAACGCTGGCCATCGATTTCCACATGGCCGCTGGCCTGGAAGAACGGTTGGCTGTAGTAGTACGACGCCTGGCCCTGTTCGGATTTCTGGCTGAACCCCTTATCGCCCTGTAGCACCAGCGGACGCGTCGACGTGAGGCGCAACTCATAACTGAAGTGTGGGCCACTGGCCTTGAGCTGCATGTCCGCCAATGGATCGGCCCCCGACGCTTGTGTAGCGAACCGCCAGTCATCGATCCAGGCGTCGAAAGGAGTCGTCTGCACCCCGGCCTGCCCCACTGCGCCCCGTGCATAGCGCTCGGCGGCATGGTGGACGGCGCTGGAAGTGACCGCGGCATGACCGAGCCAGATCGTCTGGTTGCGCCAGCCGCTGGCCTGGGGCGCGGCGTTCAGGGCGCTGCGAAACAGCGTCCATTGCACACCGTAATCGCGGCCCTCGGCATCCTTGAGATTGGCAGTGACGTACCACCACTCGATGCGAAACCCCTCATGAACACCATGATCGGCGGGAAAACTGAATACCCGCCCCGGCACCACGGGCGTGAATGCGCCGGCCTGCTCACCCAGGCCGGCGAAGCCCTTCGGCGGCGGTTGCCGGTTATCACAACCGCAGAGCAGTAGCGCTATCAGCATCAAGCCCAGTTTAATCTTCATGGGCAAAGGTCCTCAGCAAATCCGCCGGTTGCGTGCGGTACAACGCATACAGCGGCCAGGCCGATGCCAGCAGCGTGGCAAGCATCGCCAGGCCCAGCAACTGCGCCAATTGCCACGGGAATACCCGCAACGGCAGGCGCCAGCCGAAGGCCTGCACATTGATTACCGCGTCCAGGCACCAGGCCAGGGCGATGCCCAGTGGCAAGGCCAGTACCAGGGTCAATAGCGCCAACAGCCAGGTCTGGCCCAGATTGAGCAACATCAACTGCCGGCGCGTTACCCCCAACGCCCACAGCGGCGCCAACTGGCCGAGGCGGCTTTGGCTCTGGGTCAGTAGACTGATAAACAACGCCACCCCGGCCACCGCCAGCGTCAGGCTATTGAGGGCAGCGGTGGCGGCAAAGGTGCGTTCGAATACTTGCGTCGACCAGCCCTTGAGGCGCGCCTGATCGACAATTCGGCTGTCATCCAGGCTGAACCGGGCCTGCAACGCCGTCAGCAACGCCGGGATCGCGGAGGGTTCGATGCGCAGGTTGAAGCGGTTCGGCGTCAGTTGCGGCCAATGCCGCAGCAAGTGGTCGGCATTGACCAGCACATGGCCCTTGGGGTTGCCGTAGTCGGCATAGATCCCGACGAGGCGCGGCGTCCAGGGTCCCAGGGGCGTCGGGATCGTCAATCGATCGCCAATATTCACGTTGAGACGCCGGGCCAGTTGTTCGCTGAGCATCAACGTGTCACCCCCGGCCAGTTGCTCCCAAGGCTTGTCGGAAACCGACTCCAGCAACGGCCAATGCTGACGATAGGCGCTGTGATCGATGATGCCGTAGATGTCCGTCGGCCAGCCTTGCAAAGGAATCGAGACCTGCCAGTTGGGCAATATCGTGCTGATCGCCGGCTGCTCCTTGAGCCAGACGTGCAGCTCGCCCGCCTGGGCCGGGGTTTGCGGATTGATGTACAGCTCGGCGGTCAGCCGTTGCTCGAGCCAGTCACTGAAGGTCTGGCGAAAACCTGCGGTCATGCTGCCGGCACCGATATTCGCCGCCAGAGCCAGTAGCAACGCCATCAGTGCCAGGCTCAGCGTCGGCAATTGCTGACGGCAGTCGGCGAGAAACCATTGCCCAAGTACCGAACGACTGCGGCGCAACAGCAACTTCAGCGCGCCACTGAGCAACACCGGTAAAGCCAGGGCAGCGCCCAGCAACAACGCCGTCATCAAGACAAAACCGCTGCCCAGGCTGTCACCCCAGATCAACGCCGATACCGCGAGCAACCCCGCCAATGTCGCCACCCACCCCTGGCGCCGCAGCCAGCGTGCATGGGCCTGATGCCAAGCCTGGGGATTGGCCAGCGCCAACAGCGGCAGGCGCGCCGCCCGCAGCAAACTGTCGGCGCCGGCCAATAACGCGCCGAGAAAGCCCAAGCCCACGCCGCTGAGCCACCACCACGGGCTGAGGTTCAGGTGGCCGGCCACTTCGGCGCCGTACAAGCCGCGCAGGCTCGCCGCGACATCGGGCAACAACAGACTCGCCAGCCAGTAGCCGCTGAGCACTCCTGCGATTGCGCCGAGCAAGGCCAAGGCGCCCAGTTCGAGGGCCAGACTGGTGACCAGCAACCGCGCACTGACGCCACAGGCCCGCAGGGTTCGCAGCAAGCTGCGGCGTTGTTCCAGCGCCAGGCCAATGGCGGCGTGAACGATGAACAACCCCACCACGAAGGACAGCACCCCCAAGGCGTCAAGGTTCAGGTGAAAGCTTTCGGTCAGGCGCGACAGATTGTTTTCTTCATCGGCGTGCTTGAACTGCAGCCGGCCGTTGAACGCCGTCGGCAAGGGCGCGTTGAACGTGGCAGGCAATAGCAAGCGCGACAGCTGGTCCGGCCGTCCAAGTACCTGCTGGGCGAAGCCGATGTCCATCAGCAGCACGCCGGGCGCCATGTCCGCCTGGACAAGCAACGGTGGCAGGGATTGTCCATCGACCGTCCGGGGCCGGTCACCCTCGCTCAGCCCCAAGGCCTGCAAGGTCTGCGCAGCGATCCAGGTGCGGCCAGGGTCAGTGAAAAACTCCACCACGTCTGCCATCTCCCGGACCTGCCCCGCCACTGCCGCTCCGGGGGGCAAAGACACCGGGTCGATGCCCATTAACTGCAGGCGCTGATCCTCGTGCCCCTGCAGCGTCACCCGAGCCTGCAACACGGGAGACACCGGCCATCCCAGGCGACGCAGATCGACAAACCATTGTTGGGTAAAGGTGCCGCCGCCGGGCGTACTGAGGCTGGCCTGGGGTTCGCCACCAATCAGTTGGCTGGCTCGAGCGTAACTGTCCCGGGCCTGACTGTTGAGCGCCTGCACGCCGGTGAGCAGGCTGGTGGCGAGCCAGAGCCCGGTCAGGACGCTGAAAAACTGCACCGGGTGCTGGCGCCAATGGCTGAGCAAGGCCTTGAGCGTCTGGCGAAGGATCATCACCCTTGGGCCACCTGCGCCAGACGTCCGCCCTGCAAGACCACTCGACGGCTCAGACGGGCCGCCACCCGGGGACTGTGGGTCACCATCAGCAGGCTCGTCGGGCTGCCGTCCAGCAACTCCAGCAACAGTTGCAACACCTCGTCGCTGGTGGCTTCGTCGAGGCTGCCGGTGGGTTCGTCGGCCAGCAACAAGGGCGGCCGCGAGGCCAGTGCCCGCCCCAATGCCACCCGTTGCTGCTGGCCGCCGGACAGCTGTTCGGGATAGCGGTGCAGCAGTTGCGAAAGGCCGAGCCGTTGCACCAGATGGGTCTGCCAGGCAGGGTCATAGCGACCGCACAGACGCGCCTGGAACGCCAGATTATCCTCCACCGGCAAGCTACTGATGAGGTTGAACTGCTGGAACACCAGGCCTATCTGTGTACGTCGCCAGCTTGCCAGTTGGCTTTCGCTCATGCCGTCGAGCCTGCGCTCGCCAAAGCGAATGCTGCCACGGTCGACCTTGTCCAGACCGGCAACCAGATGCAGCAAGGTGCTTTTCCCGCTGCCGGACTCACCCATCAGTGCCAGGCTGTCGCCAGGGGCCAACGTCAGGTCGATACCCTGCAGCACCGGCAATGGCCCTTGCGGCGTGGCATAGCTCTTAAATACGTCGCGAACTTCAAGCATGAAAAGGCTCATGGGTAAACGTGAGGCTCAGGATAGCGGAGTTGGGTGACGGGCAGACCAAGGATGCGCTCAGGCGACGGGCAAACACCGCTGGTCGTCTGCCCCGCCTTGTTTTGCCCGACGCCTTGCAAAGCATAAATTTCCAGCTATCAATCAATGACTAATACGTGCCGTTTACATGCAGTCGGCAAATTCGTCATAAACATGACGCACCTGGATTGCCTCCTATTCAAGGACGATCGCCGACATGCCTCAAACAAAATATCGCCTCGATATCGATGGGCTTCGCTGTATTGCAGTGCTGGCCGTACTCATCCATCACCTCAACGCCGACCTGCTGCCAGGCGGGTTCGTGGGGGTCGATATTTTTTTCGTCATCTCGGGTTTCCTCATCACTTCCCAGGTGTTTTCCGAGATCAAGGGCAACACCTTTTCGCTCAAGCGCTTTTATCAGCGGCGCATCAATCGCATCGTGCCCGCACTGGTCACTGTGTTGTTGGCGAGCGTGATCGCAGGGGCCTTCATCCTTTCCCCCGCCGACCTGACGCGGCTCAACGTCAGTGCGCTGTTCTCCCTGCTGGGGGTCTCGAATATCTATATCTGGATGAAGTACGGCAACTATTTCGCCGCCGATGCCAGCGAAGCGCCGCTGCTGCATACCTGGTCCCTGGGGATTGAAGAGCAGTTCTACGTGATCTGGCCGCTGCTGATCCTGATGCTCTATCGCCTGACACCGCGTTATGTCCTGCCGGTGTTGGCCGTCGGTATCGTGGCGGCGGTGGGGCTTTCCGAATACGCCACGAACGTCTTCGCCACGGCCTCCTATTACCTGCTGCCCACACGTTTTTTCGAGCTGATGCTAGGCGGAGCACTGGGTATCTATCTTTATCAGCCACGTACACTCGGCCGGATAGAAGTGCTGGCTTATACAGCGGCGGGGTATGGGCTGATTGGTTTTTCCTTGTTTGCCCTGAGCCGGGACACCCCCTTCCCCGGCGTCAATGCGCTGATACCTTGCCTGGGCGCGGCACTGCTGATTCTGGCCGACAGCGGTGAGGCTCGCTCCCGCCTGCTGACCAACCGGCCCATGGTGTTCATAGGCCTGATTTCCTATTCGCTGTATTTATGGCACTGGCCGTTGATTGCCTACCTGAATTACCTGGGCATCGAGATAACCCTTTCTGTGGGCATGTCACTGGTGCTGGTGTCGATTCTGTTGTCCTGGTGGTCCTGGCGGTATGTCGAAATTCCCTTTCGGCGCACTGGCGCGCAATTGCAGTTTCCCCGCGTACTGGTCCGCCGATTCATAGTCCCGGCCCTGGGGCTGGCCGTCCTGGCGACCTTGAGCCTGCAATGGAACGGCTTCCCACAGCGTTTTGCGCCTGAAGTGTCGAGGCTCGAGGCCATGGCACTGAGCAAACCGAACAGGCTTCGCAGCGGTTGCCATATGCCCAGTGCGCGGTACAGCGCCGAACCTGATCCGGATTGCCAGCTCGGTGCACACAAGGAGCAACTGGACGGAATGATGGTGGGTGACTCGTTCGCCAATCATTTCACGGGCATGGTCGATATCCTGGCCAAACCCAACGGCATCAGATTAATGGACTACACACTGGACGCCTGCCCGCCGATTTTCGGCTATGCCACCGAGGTGTCCGAGGCGTATGGCGACCGTTGCATGGCGCGCAACGACCGGGTGTTCGAGCTGATCAAGCAGAACCACTACCCATACGTCGTGCTGGCCGGCGCCTGGCCCAAGGATGCGGCGGCCGCACACATTATCGAAGCGAGCATCAAGCACGTGGCGAACAACACCGGCCAGGTCATCGTGATTCTGCGCAACCAGAACATCGACAATGCAGCGACCTGCCCCGTGCGCCGCTTGATGTTCGGCACCGATCGCCCATGCTCGGCCCCGCTGGACGTCACCGCGCCGTATTGGGAGGGGATACGCGCCAGACTGCCCCAGGTGCGCTTTATCGACCCCAATCAAGTGATCTGCCCAGCGGGGCTATGCAGCCCGATCATGGACGGGCAGTTGCTGTACCGCGATGACGCACACTTGAATGACGTGGGCTCACGCTTCATCGGCCGCACATTGCGCGAGCTGGGATTCTCCCTACTGCACGACCCGGCCCGACTCGGCCCGATCGCCACAACCCAGTGAGCCCCCTCCCCGCAGGGTTGTGGGGTATGCAAGGTCTGCGGACAACTCGGACTACTGTGGGAGCGAGCCTGCTCGCGATGACGGCGGCACATTAAACATCGATTCCGACCGACACACCGCCTTCGCGAGCAGGCTCGCTCCCACAGGGGATTTGCGGGGGTATGCAAGGCCTGCGGACAACTCGGACTACTGTGGGAGCGAACCTGCTCGCGATGACGGCGGCACATTCAACATCGATCCCGACCGACACACCGCCTTCGCGAGCAAGCCCGCTCCCACAGGGGATTTGCGGCGGCATGCAAGACCTGCGGACAACTCGGACTACTGTGGGAGCGAGCCTGCTCGCGATGACGGCGGCACATTA